>CALEPS010000079.1 GCA_937910305.1 uncultured Bacteroidales bacterium
AGAACCCGATGGTTTGCCGCGAGATAATAGAAACACTGCCTGAGATTATGAAGCAGCTGAAGATAAACCATTTACAAGATATAATCGGTGTCGTATGAAAAGAGATGTGATTATAGCATGTGATTTCGCGAGTGCAGAAGCAACCTATGCGTTTCTGGACCGTTTCACGGAGGAGAAGCCTTTTGTCAAGATAGGTATGGAACTATATTATGCAGAGGGGCCTTCTGTCGTGCGTGAGTTGCGCAGAAGAGGACATAAAATCTTTTTGGATCTCAAACTGCACGATATTCCCAATACCGTACAGAAAGCGATGGCGGTACTATCACGGTTAGAGGTGGATATGGTGAACCTGCATGCAGCCGGCACGAAAGCCATGATGGAAGCAGCTTTGAAGGGCTTAACCCGAGAGGATGGTTCACGACCGATTTTGTTAGCCGTAACCCAGCTGACTTCAACCAGCGAGGAAAGAATGCATGACGAGCTGCTCATCAGCGGATCAATTACCGACTGCGTGTGCCATTATGCCCGTCTGGCCTATGAGGCAGGTCTGGATGGCGTTGTGTGTTCGCCACTCGAGGCAGGAATGGTCAAAGAACAATGCGGCAAGGATTTTCTGACCGTAACGCCCGGCATCCGTTTTGCCGACGGACAAGCAGGCGATCAGGTGCGAATCACTACTCCGGCGCGCGCCAAAGAGATAGGAACGGACTTTATTGTCGTCGGACGTCCCATTACAGCGGCAGAAGATCCGGTGGAAGCCTATCGGAAATGTGTGAGAGAGTTTGTTTAAATGTACAATGTACAATGTACAATTTACAATGTACAATGTACAAAGGGCTTACGGAGTCTGGTACAACGTTTTAAGATCCGTACGGACTCCCAAGTTTGTACAAAAGTCTCTAGAAAGCTTTGTGAATTGTGAATTGATAATTGGTAATATGAAAGAATTAAGTGAAAAAATAGCAGCAGATCTGCTGCGGATCAAAGCGGTTTTTCTGCGGCCTGCTGAACCTTTTACATGGGCAAGCGGTATTAAGAGTCCGATTTATTGCGACAACCGTTTGACATTGAGCGACGTCTCGGTGCGCGAAGACGTAGAGAACGGCTTGGCAGAACTGGTTCGCATGTTTTACCCCCGGGCGGAAATATTGATGGGTACTTCCACAGCCGGCATCGCCCATGCCGCTATCACTGCGACAAAACTGAATCTGCCGATGGGTTATGTGCGTTCCGGGGCTAAAGATCATGGCCGGCAGAACCGGATAGAAGGCAAACTGATACCGGGGCAGAAAGTAGTAGTGGTAGAGGACCTGATATCTACTGCAGGCAGTTGCCTTGAGGTAGTAGAAGTGCTGCGGGAAGCAGGCGCAGAGGTGTTAGGCATCGTGTCGATATTCACCTATGGCATGAGAAAAGGAATAGACCGGTTGGCAGAAGCTCAAGTGGAAAACCACAGTCTGAGCAACCTCGATATTCTCGCCGAAGTGGCAACCCAAGAAGGATATATATCCGATAGAGAGAAAAATGAACTGATACAATTTAGAAATAACTTATGAGACATCTGTTAGACTCGACCGATCTCACAACCCAAGAGATAGAGAAAATCGTTCTGCGGGCATTGGATATCATTGCACATCCGCAACAGTATGCAGAGGCTTGCAAAGGCAAGAAATTAGCTACGCTTTTCTATGAACCGAGTACGCGGACACGCCTTAGTTTCACGGCTGCCATGATGGAGTTAGGCGGTCAGGTATTGGGTTTCAGTGACGCCCGTTCGTCCTCGGTAAGCAAAGGAGAGACGGTTGCTGACACGGTGCGTGTAGTGAGTGCTTTTGCCGATATTATCGCTATGCGCCATTATAAAGAAGGTGCGCCGCGTGTGGCAAGTGAGTTCAGCCGTATTCCGGTCATCAACGCCGGCGATGGCGGTCATAGCCATCCCACGCAGACAATGACAGACCTGTTGACAATCCGCCGTGAGTTAGGCCGGTTCGACCATTTGACTATAGGTCTATGCGGTGATCTCAAATATGGTCGTACCGTACATTCGCTTATCAAGGCTATGCGGCGGTATGAAGGTGTTCATTTTGTCCTCATAGCGCCGAAAGAGTTAGCTTTACCGGATTATATGAAGGCGGAGTTAGGCGATGCTTATACAGAGGTTTCCACGCTCGAAGAAGCGATGCCGGTAGTAGATGTACTTTATATGACCCGTGTGCAACAGGAGCGTTTTGCCGACAAGGACGAATACGAACGGCTCAAAGATTCGTTTATTTTGGACGAGCGGCTGATGGAACTCGGCAAACCATCCATGATTGTATTGCACCCGCTCCCACGCGTGAATGAGATCACGGTTGGCGTGGATAAAGACCCGCGTGCCGCTTATTTCCGCCAAGTGGAGAATGGCAAATACGTGCGTAAAGCTATTATATACACACTTTTGAGCGATGAATATATGCATGCCGAACCGACAGGACACCATGGCGAAACAAGTTCATGTGCCTGCCATAACGATCGTTGTATAGCTACAACCGAACCCGTAGAGCAGAAATCCTACATTGATGCGGACGGCGTGAAACGTTGTTTCTATTGTGATCATATGTTGTAACATCTAAAACCTACCGATATGTATCAAGACCGAATTATGAAAGAAGGACTGACCTTCGATGATGTATTGTTAGTTCCCGCTTATAGCGAAGTGCTGCCGCGCGAGGTATCGCTCAACGGTCAGTTTTCTCGTCATATAGGGCTAAATATCCCAGTAGTAAGTGCCGCTATGGATACGGTAACCGAAGCACCTATGGCTATCGCTATTGCCCGCGAAGGTGGGATAGGTGTGATCCATAAGAATATGTCTATCGCTGAGCAAGCGGCACAAGTTCGCCGTGTCAAAAGGGCAGAGAATGGCATGATAGCTGATCCCGTGACGATATTTGAAAATCAGACTATTGGTGACGCACTCCAACTTATGGGGGAAAACCATATTGGAGGTATTCCTGTAGTGGACGAAAGACATGTGCTGGTGGGGATTGTGACTAACCGTGATTTGAGGTTCGAGACTGATATGCAACGCTCTATCAGCGAAGTAATGACCCGCGAAAATCTCGTGACGATCGCTTCTACCGATAATAAAACAATCATGGATGCGCTTCAAACCCACAAGGTAGAGAAACTGCCGGTAGTGGATAAGAACGGAAAACTGATAGGTCTTGTGACATACAAAGATATCACCAAGTTGCGCGACTATCCTAATGCCAACAAAGATGCCAAAGGGCATCTGCGATGTGCGGCAGGGGTAGGTATCACACCGGATTATATGGACCGTGTGGATGCATTGGTGAAAGAACATGTGGATGCCGTTGTATTAGACTCCGCTCACGGACACAGCAAGAATATTGTGAATGCTCTGCGCGCTATCAAAGCCAAATATCCGGAGTTGGATGTCGTGGTAGGCAATATAGCTACAGCGGAGGCGGCAAGGTATCTGTTGGACAACGGTGCCGACGGAATAAAGGTTGGTATTGGGCCAGGTAGTATCTGTACAACGCGTATTATTGCGGGGGTAGGTGTGCCGCAGTTGACTGCGATCTTCGAGGTCGCCGAAGTGTTGAAAGGAACGGGTGTGCCGTTGATTGCGGACGGTGGTCTGCGTTATTCCGGTGATGTAGTCAAAGCATTGGCTGCCGGAGGAAACAGCGTGATGTGCGGTTCGATGTTCGCCGGTACGGACGAAGCACCGGGCGATACCATCATCTTCAACGGACGTAAATTCAAGTCATACAGAGGTATGGGCAGTATCGAAGCGATGAAAGCCGGAAGTGCCGACCGTTATTTCCAGGGAGGAGAGAGTAATGTATCCAAACTGGTGCCGGAAGGTATCGCCGGACGTGTGCCATACAAAGGCAGTGTATGCGAGACGATATACCAACTGATAGGCGGTTTGCGCTCCGGTATGGGATATGTGGGCGCGCATAATTTAGAGGAACTGCGTCAAGCCAAGTTCGTGCGCATTACATCTGCCGGTATGTTTGAAAGCCATCCGCATGACATCACGATTACCTCCGAGGCTCCTAATTATTCACAGCAATAACCCCACGAAGGAATGCAGAAAATTATCATTTTGGATTTCGGTAGCCAGACGACTCAACTGATAGGTCGCCGCATACGCGAACTGAATACGTTTTGCGAGATACTGCCGTATAATAAATATCCGGAAGACGATCATGATGTCATCGGCGTAATTTTGAGCGGATCCCCCCTAAGCGTCTATCAGGACGATGCATTTCATATCGATCTGAGCGGTATCCGTGGCAGGCTTCCGATACTGGGAATATGTTACGGTGCACAACTGATCAGCCATATGTATGGCGGTAAGGTTGAGAGTGCCGGAACGCGCGAGTATGGACGGCAGAACCTTCAATATATAGACCGCAAGAATCCGCTTTTCAAGGACTTTGACGAGCATTCACAGGTATGGATGTCGCATGGCGATAGTATCACACGCCTGCCGGAAGGCGCTACATGTATCGCTTCCACAGAGACGGTCGCGAATGCTGCCTATTGTATTCCCGGAGAGCACCCCATATTCGGTACTCAGTTTCATCCGGAAGTATTCCATACATTGCAAGGTACTTTGCTGTTGCGGAATTTCGTGGTTGATGTATGTGGATCAAAGCAGGAATGGAGTGCTGATGCTTTCGTGGAGACGACGGTTAAGGAACTGCGCGAACAGATAGGAAACGACCGCGTGATATTAGGTCTCTCCGGCGGCGTTGATTCATCGGTAGTAGCCGTGTTGCTTCACCGCGCTATAGGCAGCAGGTTGACTTGTATCTTCGTTGACCATGGTATGCTGCGCAAAAATGAGTTCCGCGATGTAATGCGTGATTATGAGGGACTTGGGCTGAATGTGACAGGCGTGGACGCAAGTGATAAGTTTTTGAGTGACCTTGCCGGAATCAAGGATCCCGAACAAAAAAGAAAGATTATCGGCCGCGATTTTGTAGAAGTCTTCAATGCGGAAGCCAAGAAGATTACGGACGCCAAATGGCTCGCGCAAGGAACGATCTATCCCGACCGTATTGAGAGTCTGAATATAACAGGCAAAGTGATAAAAAGCCATCATAATGTTGGAGGCCTGCCTAAGGAGATGCACCTTCAGCTCTGCGAACCGATTAAGTGGCTCTTCAAAGACGAAGTACGCCGTGTGGGACGCAGTTTAGGAATGCCGGAGCATTTGATCACACGACATCCTTTCCCGGGACCGGGACTGGCGGTTCGTATCTTAGGAGATATTACTCGCGAGAAAATACGAATCCTGCAGGAGGCAGACGCAATATATATCAATAATCTCCGCGAAGCCGGACTATATGATGAGATATGGCAGGCGGGGGCTATCCTGCTGAGCGAAGTGAGATCCGTAGGCGTGATGGGCGATGAACGGACGTATGAGAACCCGATAGCGCTGCGTGCAGTTACTTCCAGCGATGCTATGACAGCAGATTTTGCACACATCCCGTATGAAGTGCTGGCGAAGATAAGTAATGAGATAATTAATAAAGTGAAGGGAGTGAACAGAGTATGTTACGACATCTCGTCCAAACCACCCTCCACAATAGAATGGGAATAATAATATGAAAAACGAAGTTAATCGTGCCCATGCGGCTAAGAAAGTAGGAGTTATTATGGGTTCTGCCAGCGACCTGCCTGTAATGCAGGCGGCTATCGATACCCTCGAAAGTTTCGGTATTGACGTTGACAAACGTGTTATTTCTGCTCATCGTGCGGCGCATGCGTTGATGGAATGGGCAGAGAGTGCCGAGGATCGCGGTCTGCAAATTATCATTGCCGGAGCAGGAGGTGCTGCGCATTTGGCAGGTGTCATTGCCGGATTGACGCAACTGCCGGTGATCGGGGTTCCTGTTCGCTCTAAGACCCTTGACGGTTTGGATAGTCTGCTATCAATGGTACAGATGCCTAGCGGAATACCTGTTGCTACCGTAGCTATTGACGGCGCAAAGAATGCAGCTCTGCTGGCTGTAAGTATCTTGGCTTTGCAGGATAGGGACCTGCGCGAAAAATATATTGATTTTCGTCGCCAGCAAACAGAAAAAGTATTAGCTACCGTTATCTGATATGAACAAAAGGCTTTTTGTTGAGAAAAAAGAAGGATTCCGCGTAGAAGCAGAGAGTCTGCGTCGCGAACTGAACGAGAATCTGCAGATGCATATCCGGCATATGCGCTACCTATGTGTGTATGATTTATTCGGGTTTAGCGACGAGTTGCTGGAGCAAAGCAAATTCAGTGTCTTTGGCGAGATTGTAACAGATACCGTGACCGAATCGGTCTGTCTGGACGGCAAACAATACTTGGCTGTAGAGTATATCCCGGGCCAGTTCGATCAGCGTGCTTCATCGGCTATTGACTGCGTTCATCTGATTGACCCGAATGCAGATATAGATATCCGTTCGAGCCGTTTGCTGATTTTCGAAGATCTAATGACAGAGGATGAAATGGCGAGAATACGTCATTATTACATCAATGCGGTTGAAGCCCGTGAAAAAGACTTGAATATTCTGGAGCGACAGCAGACCGCAGATGTGAAGCCCCTTGTATCCTTAGCAGGTTTTACCGCGATGCCTAAGACGCAATATACGGATTTCTGCAAACAATGGGGATTGGCAATGAATGCGGATGATTTATCCTGTGTCGTTGATTATTTCAGCAAAGAGCATAGAGACCCGACAGAGACGGAACTGCGTATTCTTGATACTTATTGGTCCGATCATTGCAGACATACGACATTTACTACGATTCTGAAGGATATAGAAATAGAGGATTCTTTTATTAAATCGGATATATCGCAGACTTTGGACAGCGTCCGCCGTATTCGCGCGGAGTTGGGACGAGAAGAGAAACCTCTTTGCCTGATGGAACTGGCTACTATTGGTGCCCGTTATCTCAAGCAACAAGGTCTGTTGGATGACATGGAGATAAGCGAGGAGAATAACGCCTGCTCAATATTCATAGATGTGGATGTGGACGGCAAGATAGAGCGTTGGTTGTTGCAATTCAAGAACGAGACCCATAATCATCCTACGGAGATAGAGCCTTTCGGTGGTGCCAGTACTTGTCTCGGCGGAGCGATACGTGATCCTCTGTCCGGACGTGCATATGTCTATCAGGCCATGCGTGTTACCGGTGCCGGCGATATCTATGCCCCTGTGAGCGAGACTCTGGCAGGAAAGTTACCGCAACAGATTATCTCGCGCAAAGCAGCTTCCGGCTATTCGTCATATGGAAACCAGATCGGTTTGGCAACTACGCATGTCAGAGAGATTTATCATCCTTCCTATGTGGCTAAACGTCTCGAAGTCGGCGCGGTCGTAGGTGCTGTCAAAGCGGATGCAGTGCGTCGCGAAACGCCGCAAGCCGGCGATGTCATTCTGCTGTTAGGCGGACGTACCGGACGCGATGGTATCGGTGGTGCCACCGGATCCAGTAAAGAGCATACAGAGGCTTCTCTTGAGTCGTGCGGCAGCGAGGTGCAGAAAGGTAACGCACCCGAGGAAAGAAAGATTCAGCGTCTATTCCGTCGCCACGAGGTAACGAAACTGATAAAGAAATCCAATGATTTCGGCGCCGGAGGCGTGAGTGTGGCAATTGGTGAACTGGCTGACGGATTGGATATCTATCTCGACCGCGTGCCGACAAAATATTCTGGTCTGAACCCCACAGAATTGGCTATCTCGGAGTCACAAGAACGTATGGCGGTAGTAGTGGAGAAAAAGGACCAAGAGGCCTTTGAGTTTTTCTGCCATAGGGATAATATAGAAGTGACGTATGTAGCTGATGTGACTGCTACAGGGCGCATGCGCCTGTATTACAAAGGAGAAATGGTAGCTGATTTGAGCCGCGCGTTTATTGACTCGGCGGGGGCTAAGCACTATGCTCAGGCTACAATCATGCCGGTAGAAGAACGCAATCCGTTTGCGCAAACAATAGCAGGCGCAACCCTCGAGGAACGTATGTGCAACGTAATGCGTTCGGCTAATGTAACGAGTCAGAAGGGATTGATAGAGGAGTTTGATGCTACGATCGGCCGCTCTACTGTCCTGATGCCTTTTGGCGGCAAGATGCAACGTAGCGAGACTCAGGTGAGTGTGCAGAAACTGCCTACTGACGGCTTTACGAATACAGCCTCCATAATGGCCTTCGGATATAATCCGTTCATCTCGGAATGGAGCCCTTATCATGGTGCAGCATATGCGGTCGTAGAAGCGTGCAGTAAAGTCGTAGCGGCAGGTGCTGACTATAGTCATATGCGGTTCAGTTATCAGGAGTATTTCGAGCGTATGACAGAAGACCGCCATAGCTGGGGAAAACCGCTCAGTGCACTGTTAGGCGCGCTGAAAATGCAAGTGGCGTTAGGTCTGCCGTCCATTGGTGGAAAAGACTCCATGTCCGGTACATTCGAGCATATATCTGTTCCTCCAACCTTGATTGCTTTTGGCATAACAACGGTACACGCAGACAAGGTCATAAGTACGGATCTGAAGAAAGCGGGCAATAGACTCTATCTGTTGCAGCATAAGCCGTTGGCTAATTATATGCCGGATACAGATCAACTGAAGCAATTATGGACAGACACAACAAAGGCTGTTCAATCCGGTCAGATTGTTTCTGCCTATGCTATCGGCTTTGGCGGTGTATGTGAGGCGCTGGCAAAAATGTCGTTCGGCAATGAATTAGGTGCTGATATCCGCATCAATGAAGAAGACCTTTACAATTACCAATATGGTAGTATTCTGGTAGAAGCGGCGGCAGAGTTATCCATTCCGGATGCTGTCCAATTGGGATTTGTGACAGATAGCGACAGTATTGTCATTAATGGCGTAGCAATTAAACGTGATGCCCTTTATGATGCCTGCACGGAGCCGTTCAGAAAAGTATATCCGGCTACGATGGAGGCGCAGCATAAAGAATTAATGCCTGAATGTAAAAGGCTCAAACAGCATAGGCCCCTGCCGATAGCGCATGAGGATATGAAAGGCAAGAAACCGGTTGTATACATTCCCGTCTTCCCGGGAACGAACTGCGATTATGACAGTGCCAAAGCATGGCGCATGGCTGGAGCGGAGGTGGAAGTAACAATCTTCCGTAATCTGACTGAGCAAGATGTGATTGCCTCGATTGACGAGATGGTCGCGTATATTGAGAAAGCGCAGATTCTGATGTTAGCCGGAGGATTCTCCTTAGGCGACGAACCCGATGGATCCGCTAAGTTCATTGTCTCGGTACTCAATAATAAAAAGGTGAGCCGCGCCATTGAGTCGCTTTTGGAGCGTGGTGGGCTGATTTTAGGCATATGCAACGGCTTCCAGGCGCTCATCAAATCCGGGCTGTTACCATACGGCAAGTTAGGACAAGTGACAACGGATAGTCCCACTTTGTTCCGCAATGATATTAACCGGCATGTCTCGCAGATCGTGACCACAACGGTTGCTTCTACCAACAGTCCTTGGCTTAAGGGAATGGAACTGGGAGACCTGCATACTATCGCAGTGAGTCATGGCGAAGGTAAGTTAGTGATTAGTGGAACATTGGCGAAACAACTGTTTGAAAATGGGCAGGTGGCATTCCGATATGCCGACCCGCGAACAGGGCAACCCACAATGGAATCGCCTTATAATCCTAACGGATCGTGTTATGCGATAGAGGGTCTTCTTTCTCCTGACGGGCAGATATTGGGTAAAATGGGGCATTCTGAACGTTGGGAGGAAAATGTATTTGCGAATATCGCAGGCAACAAATACCAACCACTATTCGAAAACGCAGTTAATTATTTCAAGCACAAATAAACCAAATCTTTATGGCGCAGCATTATGAAGCAGCCGGCGTAAATCTGGAAGCCGGATATGAGGTTGTAAGTAGAATAAAATCGCACGTTCGTTCGACCGTTAGACCGGGATCTATGGGATCAATCGGGGCGTTTGGGGGGATGTTTGACCTCTCCTCTTTAGGAGTGAAAGAACCTGTTCTGGTTAGCGGCACGGATGGAGTAGGCACCAAGTTGAAAATCGCTTTTGCGATGGACAAACATGATACGATCGGTATAGATGCCGTAGCGATGTGTGTCAATGACGTGTTGGCACAAGGGGCTGAACCGCTTATCTTCCTTGATTATATCGCTACGGGACATAATATTCCCGAGCAGATAGAAGCAATAGTCAGTGGCGTAGCGGAAGGTTGCCGTCAGGCCGGATGTGCGTTGGTCGGTGGGGAAACGGCTGAGATGCCGGGCATGTATCAGAACGGCGAATACGATATCGCAGGATATACTACCGGAGTGGTTGAAAAATCGAAACTGATTGACGGCTCCGGAGTGAAAGTGGGTGATGTGTTAATAGGTATATCTTCCTCCGGAGTACATTCAAACGGCTATTCATTGGTACGCAAGATAATTCGTGATGCGCAGCTCGACCTGAAAAAGGTATATCCAGAATTAGACGCTCAAAAAACTCTCGGAGAAGTATTGCTTACGCCCACGAAGATATACGTTAAACCGGTGCTGGAAGTGATCCGTAATTTGGATGTACACGGTGTAGCGCATATTACAGGAGGCGGATTTGATGAAAATATTCCGCGTATCTTCCAACCGGGACAGGGATTTTATATCGAAGAAGGCACTTGGGAGATTCTTCCTGTTTTCCGTTTTTTGGAAGAAAAAGGCCGGATACCGCACCGAGAGATGTTCAACATCTTTA
>CALEPS010000080.1 GCA_937910305.1 uncultured Bacteroidales bacterium
CGCTGTTTAGCGCAAGCGGGGCTTGCTGTTGAGCGAGCTCCGCTCTGTTTAGCGCGCAGCACTCATCAGATTATGCCGTGCTCGAGGGCGAAGCGAACCATCTCGACGGAAGAGGAGAGACCGAGTTTGTTGAAGATATTGGTCTTATGGCTATTGACAGCCCGGAGGGAGATGTGGAATTCATCCGCTATCTCTTTGCCCAGTTTGCCTGCGCAACATGCCTCGATGATTTCCAGTTCGCGTTTGGTGAGAAGTGCTGAGGCGCGTTTGTTGAGTTTGGCATCAGCTATATCTCGCACCAGTACCGCAATGTCGCGACCGTAGAAAGGCACTTCCTCCGCGACGGAGTCGATGGCGAGCCGTATTTCCTCCAAGGGTCCGTTCTTGCTGATAAAACCGTCAATACCAATAGCCATGAGTTGGGTGATGACATACTCTTTGGTATCTACGGAAAGGACGATGATTTTAATATCCGGATACTCGGTTCGCATGCGTTTAGCGACCTCGAAACCGTTCGTGCCGGGCATAAGGATGTCCAATAAGAGCATGTCGCAGGGTGTGCTTTTCTCCAAAGCAGCAAAAAGTTCTTCCGCCGAGGATGCGGAGATAGTAATGGTATGCGGCGTGTCATGAAGGACTCCCGCCACGCCTACACGAATCAGTTCGTGGTCGTCTATAATAGCGATATTCATAAGGTTTTTCTGCGAAAAACGTTAAACTGTTAAAAAAAAGTACAAAAACATAGATAAACCCTTTGAGTGCTTTAGAAGCTGTGCTTCTTGCGTACTTCGGTGCTAAAACCCACTTGTGAGTAAACTCCCAGATGGTTTTTATCCCCAAACTCCGCAACTCTACGAGTATAAAGCACCCAAAGACATAAACATAAAAAACAAATCATTTACCATTTGATCATTTACCATTTGATCATTTACCATGTACCATTTCATTTGTTTTTTAGGTTTTTTCTAAAATTCTCACCCTCACTGTCGTTCCCTTTTCGGGTGAGCTATCAATAGTCAAAGTGCCTTTATTGAGCCGGATGAGTTCGCGACAAAGGAGCAGTCCGATACCTGTACCGCTCTCTCCGTTGGTGCCGGTATGGCTGACGACGCGGGTAGTAGCATGCATGATCTCGTCTATCTGTTCCGGAGAAACCGGTTCGCCGGAATTATGAACAAACAAGGTGTTCGGTGCTGTTGTGCCCACCTCTACGACACTTCCCTTGGGGGCAAACTTAACCGCGTTAGCCACCAGATTCCGCAGCACGGTTCGGAGTGCTTCCCTGTCGGCTGTAACGAGTGTGCGTTCCGCCTTTACATCTATCGTTACGCCTTTGAGTTCTGCTGTGCTCCGCAGTAGTGAAATGGTATCCGCTACCAGACTGCTTAGATCCAGACGCACCGGTTGCATGGTTCGTTTGCCTTGTTCCAACTGCGCTATCTCGCCCAAGTTACGTAGCAGTGCCAGTTGGCTGTCACTTCCTGAAAGGAGTTGTCCTACCAGCGCACGGGTTTGGTCCGGCGAGTAGAGTTCGAAATCGCGGTAGAACATACGGAGCACTTGTTGCTGCGCGACCATCGGGTTAGTCAGGTCGTGTGTGAGGATGGTGTACTGCCGCTCTTTATAACGTGCGGCTTCTTCTATAGCCCGCTTGCGGTATCCTATGAGGAGCATAACCACTATCAGAAGTACTATTATGGCTATGGTGAGTATCGAAAAAAGGAGCAATTGTCGCGAGCGGGTCTGCTCCGCTTCTATGGTACGCTGCTGTGCGGCTATCTGCTGCTCCTTGCGGAAAGTGTCGTACCGCACTTGGGCTACGGTCAGTTGCCGTGCAGTCTCATCGGATTGTATCTGCTCATGGAGAGCACGTGCTTTTTCCAGCCATTGGAGTGCTTCATCCGGATGAGCATCGGCCGCAGCCTGCCGATACAGACGATCGCAGGCTTCGTATTCCTGCTTTTTCATTCCCAACTCACGTGCCAAGGTATAGGCGTTGTGCAGTTGGTTGTCCTGCAACAGGATGATGAGTTCAGAGGGTTTGTTGCCTGTTTCGCGTGCGATGTCGAGTGCCTGCCGGTTGTACTCTTTGGCCCGCACTGTCTGACCTAATGCAGCATAGATATTTGCCAGTTGCGCGAGCCGCATCCCTTCTTGTGCTCTGCGTCCCAATTGCCGCTCTATTTGCAAAGCCTCGTCTGTGAGTTGCAGCGCTTCGGAGAGCATAGCCACTTGCTCCACTTCGGGCAGCGATTTGCTTTTCGCCAGGAGCACCTCGCCGAGCATTGCCTGGCGGGTGGCAAGTGATTTTTGGCTATGCGTAGCGTCCGTTGCGATAAGGGCGTTTTCAATGCCGATAGCGCGGTTAAGATATTCAATGGCGACATCCTGTTGACCGGCGGATGAATAGATGCCGGCGAGGTTGCCAAGAGAAACAGAGAGGTCATACTGCGTACCGTGCTGCTCGTCGTATTGGAGACATAGTTCGCCATAACGCAGCGCTTCGGTATAGTCCCCCAACCTATGGTAGCAGTAAAGGAGGCATGAGTAGAACTCGCATTTCCACCCCATGGAGTCCATCGGCACCAACGCCAGAGCGTCCATGTTAATCGATATAGCCTGCTCCAGTTGCCCCGCCATTGCGGCATTATACGCGCTGTCCACCTGCGCATCGACCTCCTCTCGCGTCATAGCCGAGACAGCCATGACGGAGAGAAAAGCGATCCCTATTGTAAGTATCTTTTTCATTTCGTGTGCAAAGATACAACTTTTTTACAAGATATGCAAATTTTAATGTTCAGAAGGTACGGAGTGACCCTGGGCGTTGTAGGTCTTTCCGTTGCGCTCGATGAACAATAGACCGTTGCGAAGCACCTTTGTACTTTGTCCTTTGTCACTTGGTACTTCCTCGATGCCGGTAGTATCTCCGGTGTTTTTGAAGACAGCGGTGATATTGATATTCTTGCCGTCCTCTACGGTGATGGAGCGCGGGTTTTCGGTTACGCCGTCCGACCACTGCACAAACTCATAGCCCGCGGCTGCCTGCGCCGTGAGGGTCAGTTCGGTGCCTTCGGTGTACCATCCGGAGGTGAAGCCGATGATGGAACCTTGTCCTTCGGTAGCATCGGCACTGATAATCGCGCCCTTCGGAACGAACGACTCATCCACCTCTACGATCGGATCGAGATAAAGATTATGCTCCGGCATGGTGATGACGCGTGGGTTGTCGGTGACGCCATCGGACCACTGTACGAAGAGATATCCCTCTTTCGGGCAAGCCTCAATGGTAATGATCTCTCCGGGGTAATGGAATCCAAAGCCGCCGTAAACAGGACAGATATCCTCCAGATCCGCATTGCTGTAATGGAGGATATAGCGGTTTACATCATTAGATATATTGAGCGACGTACCGTCCATTGCGCCGGAGATAATATCCGCCCGGATGAGCGAGAGGTTCGCATCGGTACGGTTGGTGACTTTAAAGAGGTTGCTTCCCGAGGTGCTGAGATATACATCGGCACCATTGACGGTCAGGGCATCATCGGAGCCTTTCAACTGCACGGCGCACTTGGTGGTGAGGTTGGTCTCGCCCCAAGAGGTGATCGTTTGCTCGGCATCTAACATCACCACATGTTCAATCACTACCGGTCCGAAGGCCGCATAGATCAGGCGCATGTCGGTGCCGTTAATGGTCAGACGTTTTTTCGGCGTACCGGTGATATGGAAGCCGTAAGCACTGTACAACACAACGTCATTGGATGTATTCGTTGTAGAGGCATTGATGGTGATGGAGTGGTTCAGGACGATGGTCACCGGATCGGCGATATAGTTATCGATGAAGTCGGTGTTGGTGATATTATAGGTCATCGCCTTCATCGTAGTGAGGGTGTTGGTCGTCTCGTCGTACGCCCAGACACCGTCGCCGAGCACATCGTTCTGGTTATTGGAAGTGATCTGCGTGCCGTTGAGATAGATGCTATACGAGGTATAATTAGGTATCTGGCGGAAATGCGCGGTATAGGTATCCGAAGCGCCCACGGTATAGGAGAGCGGGTTGGTTATGAAACGATAGCCTTGGAGGTTCGTCCAGTACATGAACTCATAGCCGGAGTTCGGGGTAGCAGTCATGCTCACGGGCTGTCCTTCTTCGATATGCGTGCCGCCGCCGGAGACAGTACCCATGGTCTCGTCGGAGGAAACGACGTTGATATCGTAGTAGTTGACGACTACCTCGGGAAGGAAGATAGCGGTGTAGTATGCATTTTCGGTGACGGTAGCGGTGCGGGTTGCCTCATGGGAGTTATCCTCATTCCAGCGGTCGAAATAGTAACCCTCGTTAGGAGTAGCGGAGATAGTGACTTCGGTGCCTTCGTTATACCAACCTTCGCCGGTGACGGTTCCCCAGCCGTTAGACTGTACGTGGAGGTAATACTGCGTGAACTGCGGTTCGATCTGAATAACATCGTTGTTCCGGAAGGAGCCGACCTTGACGCTGGCTTTGAAGACATACGCATTTCTGTAATTGGCTACCGGTGAAGGACTCTTGCCCCACGCGTCCAGCCAACTATCTTCCACAAAGATATCGCGGCATAAGAAAGCCGGGTCGTGTGTCCGGTCGCTCTCGGCATAAATCTTAATGCGGTCCTTAAAGCGGATATCCGCATCGTGAATCGCAAAAGGTTCTTCCGCTACATAGGTGACGGAGAGCAGGTCGGCATCCTCTTCCGTCAAGGCTCTGTGGTGCGCACGGACGATGAGATCGCCATCGTAGGAAAGGATCTGCCCGCTACGCCATCTGCCTTCCACCTCCACGGTCAGATTAAAACCGGTCCAATAGATACCGGAAAGGGTACTGAAGTTGTTCGGGTCGGTGTTCTTCAGATAGAGGGTGTTGGTCAGGAAGTCAAAACGCGCCTTGCCATCGGAGAGGATGTTATCACAATTGTCTTTGGTAACAGGAGTTCCGGAGACGGAGAAGTTCAGATCCGGGAAGAAAGACAGCGACTGGTTCTGCAAATTCGTCATCTGTGCAATCTGCGCACGCGTAATCTCCGTTTGGCTACCGCCGTTGATACTGAAATACTTCATGTCTTCATCTGGAATAAGCGATAACAGTTGCGCAGCGGAGAGGTTCGTGCCGTATAATCCCCATGCATACACATACACACCTTCTACGTTGCGAGGCGCATCCGCTTTCAAACCGATATAACCAAGGTTCTTGCGGTTATTGTCGCCCAACTCGACACGGAACAGATTGATCGTGTGTACGTGCGTAAGGTTCTTTAAATAGAGACAGTTGATGCTGGCATAACGGGCATTGATGGTTATGTCCTCCTGATCATCCGTGATTACACCATACGCATTGGGTGCTTCGGAGCCGTTCAGCCTACTGTAAAGGCTCACTCCATCCAGATTGAGTACGGATTTGTCGCCGGGCATATAGACTGCGCAGGGCTGTATGGATGCATCCGCTTGCGTGTTGTAGCATCGCACATCACCGTCGATGAGCGTAAGGTTGGCGCTACGTCCTATGGTAATAGCCGGACGGATGGTGTTGGCGGAATTAGTCACATTCCGTTGGAGAACGTGCCAGTCCAAGTCGATGACACAGGTCTTGTTGGCGGGTACATACAGCACTCCGTCGGCGTCCCCATAAGTGATGTCCGCCGTGAGGTGAATAGTGTCCGAAGAGTACGCGATAGCGTTAGCTAACTGGCTATACGTACTTACGTCAGTAACAGCTGCATAAGAAGCAGCGAAGAGCAGCAACGCGGCTGCCAGAGAGATAAATCTTTTCATAATGTGTGATGTTTTATGTGTGATGTTTTAAAATGCAACAGACGGTGCTTTCTCTGCTCCTTCGTCGGCTTCGAAATACGCTTTCGCTCCAAAGCCGAAGAGACCGGCTACAAGGTTGTTCGGGAACTTACGGATGAGGATGTTGTACGCCTTGGCGGCATCGTTGAAGGCATTACGTGCCACGGCGATACGGTTCTCCGTGCCTTCGAGTTGCGCCTGCAGGTCGCGGAAGTTCTCGTTCGCCTTCAGGTTCGGATAGTTCTCCGCGAGAGCCAACAAGCGTCCCAAGGCCTGCGACAGTTCGCCTTGTGCTGCCTGGAAAGCGGCTAACTGCTCCGGCGTAGCGTTCTCGGAAAGGGTCATCTGCGTCGCCCGGGCACGCGCCTCGGTTACGTTCTCAAAGACCTGACTCTCATGCTCCGCGTAGCCCTTGACCGTAGCCACAAGGTTGGGGATAAGGTCACTACGACGCTGGTACTGGTTCTCCACTTGTGACCAAGCGGTGGTCACGTTCTCTTCCGCCGTCACCATGGCGTTATACTTGCCGGCAAGCCAGAAAGCCAACCCTGCCACGAGGGCGACAACAACGATGATAATTACATTTCTTTTCATAAATTAAACGAGTTTAATTTCTTTATTGTTTGATGTCTCATTCTACCATTTGCCACCGGCACCGCCGCCAGAGGTGGAGCCGCCTCCGAAGCTGCCGCCGGAGGAACCACCGCTGCTGTATCCTCCGCCACGACCGGAAGAGGAGGTGCTGCGGGTGCGTTTGGCTATCGTATAAGGCTCATCCCATTGATGTCCGCAGGAGCGGCAGGTATGATGATGGATACCCCGTCCCGAAGCGGTATAGGTGGCATAGACGATCACTTCGTCCTTCGTCCGCGCACCTTTCTTCTTGCATTGGGGACATCGCGGCGCCGCCCAGTACGCCAAGCCGGCCATCATAGCGACGAAGAGCGCAAAGAGGCTCAGTCCTTTCCAGGGTTGCTCTTTGGGTTCTTTGGGGCAATAGCCGAGGAGCAACTCCTCCAGCGCCTGCTGAGTAGTGAGCCGTTGGGTGATAGCTTGGTTGCCGGCTAAGAGACCCGCACCGTACTGCCCTTGACGAAGCAGCGGGGTGATATCATCGGCGATGATATAATAACAGGCTCCATCGGGCAGGAGGCCTTCCAAACCCTTGCCGGTGGTGATGCGGATGTCGTGCTGCTGCATGGTGAAGAAGAGGAGCACGCCGGTGTTCGTCTCGCTGTCGCCTATCCCCCATTCGTTGAAGAGGTCGTAGGCGAAATCAAAAGCGTCCGCCTCGCCTATGTCGTCCAGAAGGACAGTGACCATCTCCACGCCCGTGAGGGAGTGCAGCTGCTCCGCGGCATCCTGGATGGCGTTGCGCTCATCGGTAGAGAGCAGATGATCGGGATCCGCCACAAACGCCTTGCCGTCTGTCGTCCGCGGGTTAGGAACCGTGTACGGCGTATAGACCTCTGCCATCAAACTGAGAGTCAAGAGCAAGGAGCCAAGAGTCAAGAGCCAAGAGCCCAAAGTTCGGTTGATATACATAGGATTGTAGTTATTGTGCCGGTTGTTCCGCAGGAACCGCATAGATGCGGGTGATACGGAGCTCTTTCAGCGGCGTGTGTTGGTCTATATTCGCATAGCTGATCTGCAAGGGATCAGGACATACCCGCGCCAATGTGCCTTCGTCATAGGAGAGGTGCCACCACGTGCCGGCGGTTCCGGGAAGCGCCCGGTACTGCGGTTCGCGATAATCCGCCAGGAAAAGGACCAAGTCCTCCACCGTAGCCGTATCGGGCATGGAGAACTCGACCGGATGGTTATACGCATGCTCCGCCTCGCACACGTCCTGACGCATGAATATAAGAGATAATATAGCTGCCATAAATATCATAAGCACATGATTCCTAATCCGACCAAAAGACACAATACAAGCAAGACGCCGATCATGCCCCACGTGCCAAGATGGGTCTGTAACATATCCGTGAACCACTCCCAGTTAGCCAGCAGCCAGATGCATCCGGCTGTAAAGAGAATGACTCCGATGGCATAGAGCAAGGCTCTACCCCGGAAGCGCATCACCCATGCGTAATAGATAGCCAGCAGGACGCCTGCACCGGTTAGGTACAGGGCACCTTGCCAGCCTCGTGACATCCGGAGAACCCAGGCGTTGATCGCCGGTATGAAGAGATACAGCAGTACCGCCACTACCACGATCCCTACCGGAAGGAGATATTTTAACAAGGTGTTCATTGTATCTCTGCGCCTTGCGCGTTGTAGGTCTTCCCGTTCCGCTCGATGAAGAGTTGACCGTATTTGATCACCTTTGTACCTTGTACTTTGTTCCTTTGTACTTCGTCTATGCCTTCGTGCGTCTTTTTCACGAAATTGGCATATATACCTCTCGTGGAATCATCCATTATGTAAGTTGTCTCCAAGTCTGTTGAAAAAACCTTGTCCTCACCCGGTACTTTCCACCATGATTCGAACTCATAGCCTTCTCTTATTCTCCCTACTTCCAGTTTAATTTCTTTACCTTTAGGTACAAAGACAACCTCGTGACCTTCAAAGGCTATGCTTCCGGTGGGGTACATCCTTTCGCTTGAAACGGAAATAATGTTATAGTCTAATGGAGGATTCGAACCCACGGTCAGTTTGCGGTAGAGCGAAGAGATAACAACTTGCTGCTGTTCGCCGTATTCTGTGGCTGTTCCATTGCGAACGATTTTTCCATCGGCAATGATAGCATCCGTAGGAGTCGTTATTTCCCCGCATTCAGCAACTAGATTGATGTTGTTAACGCGAATCCATCCGGGCAACAGAGAGAGACCCACTCCGTAAATATTAAGGTCTCCGTTCAAGGTCTTGATACAACCGTTAGCTCCGGTTCCTCCTTTTATGTCAATATTGACAATATAGTCTAAGTGAATGTCTCCGCTTAAGGCATACAACGCAGGGGCAGCACCGCAGACAATCTGCAGATTAGAGAAGTCCGTAGCTTCTATTGAGGAATAAATAATTAGCCGACCAGCGGTTTGAATAGCGGCACCGGCATATTCCCCAAGGTTTTTAACCTCAATGTAGTTATCGCCAATCACCTCAATTCGCAGGTTTCCTGCCGCCACGATAGCACCTTTACCATCCATGCGGATATCTGCATTATTAAGCGTTAGACAAGCGGCGGAAGCATCATAAGAGACGGTACCGTCACCAAAAATATCAGAGGCATTCTCGGATGTCACTTGTATGCCGCCTACGCTCAAACCGTAGGTCTCGGCGTTCATCATTATGCAGCAGCAGAGGGCTGCGAGGAAAAGAGTAATTTTTCGCATAATAGTATTGTTTTAAGTATTAAGTATTAAGTATTCAGTATTCAGCTTATTTCACCTCCGCGCCGAGGGCATTATAGGTCTTGCCGTTCCGCTCGATGAGCAACTGACCGTCTTTGATGACTTTATGTGCTTTTTCACCGGTTCCGATAGCATTAATGTCCTGCGATTGCTTCACGGCATTAGCAGTCACTTCTTGTGAGTCGGGACTATAAGTAAAACTAATGTCATATGTGGCATTTTCGGGGATGTCGAGGGTTGCGTTTTCCGCCGGCCAGCATGTATTCCAATGACGATTCAATACCACTTTATACTCAACGGTACCGGCAGGAACATATACTCCTTCTTTATGTAACTGATAAACCATTCCGTCGAAATCCATGTCGTTTGCTTTAAGCGAAAGGTCCCATTCCCCGCCAAAGATTGCTACTGAACTGCCGGCAACGGTATAAATGAATGCTTCTTCGAACTGGCCGTAGATAAGGGTGGTGTTCTCGGTCATCAGTTGATGGTTTGAGTATGGGTTTTCGGTACTGAGCAGTTGGTTATTCTTGTCATACCAACCGGTGAAGGCATAACCTTCCGCAGGCGTGGCAGTGAGATTGATATAATCGGCAAGCTCAATCCAGGCATAAGCTTGGCTTTCCGTTGACGGATTATCGTTTACCCTCACTTTGTTCCCTACGTTCTTCGGCGTTGCGCCATAGATCAGTCTGCGCAGGTTAGAGGAGATGACAACTTGAGTGGTTTTGCTGTACTCCGAAGACGTTCCTGACCGCATGATTCGTCCGTCAGCAACGACCACTGCATCCGTAGGCGAGGTGATGGCACTGCGAGCGATGACTGTTCCGCCGGTACGAATACGGCAAGGCATCATATAAACGGTAGCGCCATCAATAATCAGTTTTCCGCCTGATTGCGAATAGATAGTTCCGGCTCCGTTGCCGGCTCCCTGCAGATTGACACTTATCGGATTCTCAATGAAAATATCATCGGAGTAAGACCAGATAGCCGGTGCCCCGTCTGTACCGGAAGTTACGATTTTCAGTTCCGCTATAGAAGAGGGATTCTCCTCCGAGGTGATCAGCAACCGCCCCATCGTATGGATAGCGCCGGTATAATCCGGGACACCGGACATAGAGATGTAGTTGTCCGTGCCTTTGAGCATAATCGTCAATGTCGAGGCGAAATCCGACCAAATAATCGCGCTGTTGCCGGTAGTCTGGATTGTGGCGTTGTTGAGCGTGAGCGTGTTGGTGGCCGGGTCAAAACTAACTTTGCCGTCGCCCAGCACATCGGTTTTGTTAACGTCCGTTACAGTAGTGCCTGCTATCGTGAGGCTATAGTTAACGGCGTTCATCATTGCGCAGCAGCAGAGGGCTGCGAGGAAAAGAGTAAATTTACGCATAGTTGTATTGTTTTGATTATTAGTTTTTATAGCGATAATCTTTTCTTCCCAAACGGAGACGAGAAGCGAACAGGCTCTGTTCCACCTCGTTCAATTGACATTCATAGAACCCATCAATAGCCGTAGTCAGCAAGAGGCAGAAACGCTCGGCGTCATGGTATTCTCCGGTGATGGTATGACATTGGTAATCCGGGTTTCGGAGAAAACACCTAGATTCCTCCGTCACATCAAAGGCATTGTGGATATAGACTACCGCTTCGCCTTTTTTCAGGATGATGGCCATCGGTTCATGAGGCTGGCAAGCAAAGCGGTATATCTGACCCTTGTAGCGCAGACTCAGTCCGTCCGCCTCGAAAGACAAGAGACGCGAGTCATCCTCGTAGATGACGTTGGAGGGTTTTGCGGGCTTAGGCTCGGGCCGATGTTTCGGCACAGGGCAACCATACTTGCACTTCGGCTCCGAAGGACGAGGATGAGCATGCAGATAGTAATAGACTATCGCTCCTATTGCTATGAGAAGACAGATCGTTACCATATTTACGGGCAAGTGGTTAAAAGGTTAGCGCAGACCCACTCTTCGTCCATCCATCCAAAGACGGCGTAGTACTGCGGGGACTCTTCCCAGTCCCAGTGATTCGGGTTGGTTCGGCATAGGACGCGGCGTGTCTTGGGATCCGCATCGACGACGTCCAGATGGCAGGAGACCTTCAGCCTATCCCATACTTTCTTGCCCTCGGACTCTTTGTACAGTTTGATGGTCTGACCGCCGTAGTTACGGGAGATGAAACTGACCGAATCGGTCTTAATGATCGGATAGCGCATGCCGGCAAAGGGGTCTTTATAGCGCGAGGCGGCAGGGATAGGCTCGCCGTTCTCGTCCTCTTCGTCCAGATACATCGTCATGTCTTCATCCAGGCACCAATGGCTCATTACGATCCACCATCCGTCGTGCAAAGGGTAGAGGTTGCCCTCAAAGGCGTAGCCCATATAGTCGAAGCAGAGATAGAAAGCGTCTTTCTCTTGGACATCCGCCGGTAGCGCCTTCAGTTCACCCAAAACTGCGGTGGACCAGTACTCGACCTCGCGCGCCCTGTCGTTGGCTTCGGGCACTATGAAATCGGAGCCTAACTCTTCGTCTGCGGGAGTCCATTCGTACAGCGCCTCTTCATCCACCCATGAACGGAAAGAGGTCATGCTACCTTCCCGGTCGAACTCGTAGCGGTTGCCCCATTTTCGTCCGTCGGACTTCCATTGATGGCTGACCGCCTTCACGCCTACCGGCAGATCGAAGAGCGCTATATCCTTATAATATTTTATTTCGCGCACGATCACGCTCGCGCATGTATAGCCATCCTCACTCGTATGGACCATCTCGAACCAATTACCCTTACGGTCATAGCGAATACCGAAATAATTGCTCGTCGGGCCGTCCGGCGTCCACTGGTTAAAACAGAAGGTGGTGTCGCCGTGTTCTTTCTCTGCTTTGTCCCGGAAATCCGCCCCCTTGTATTGAGGAGGAAAGAGCTCGAGCGTCAGATCCGCCCATTCATCCACCGTGTTATGATCGGTGTTATAGGCCTCCTCGAAGATGATTTTTCCTTGCTCGTCGTAAGCGTAGCGGTAATGCGCCCAGAGCCCGAAGACACAACCGCCGTTCTCGAAGAAAGGATGCGTATATTCGTAATACTCCGTCAGCCGCCCGCGGGTGTCGAACCGCCAGATCTTCTTGCCGTAGTTGTTATAGTCATACTCCGTCACCTCCTGTACCGCTCCGCGCAGACCGAACCACGCCAGATGATCCTCCGGCACCGAATCGCGAGGGATGATCAGCTCCGCCTTTGCCGTAACAAGAAACACGGAGCAAAGCACAAAGGATAAGAGACGCTTCATTATTTCTGCACTTCAGGAGTGATACGCACACGTTTAGCCGGCATACCGTCGCCGAAGCAGATGCAGGCTTTCTCGGTATCAACGAAACCGCCTTTTGGTTTCTCTAACCAGCTGCCGTTGAGATTCAGTTCTTTGGTCACTACTGCCAGATTTGCTGTGGTTACTTCTGCTATCAGCGTAGCGGCATTGACCGTAATGGCTTCACAGAAGAGGGCATACATGCCTTCCTGTGAATTACGGGACATGAGTGAGACAGCGGCATCTTTGTTAATCGTCAGCGATGGGCACTGCAGAGCCGAACCGCTGATATTAGAGGTAACAGAGAGTTTAGCCGGTTGTGCTGCCTCGATGATCAAATTGTCCTTGAATACCAACGCAGCCTTGAATTCTGCATTCCCTTTGAGCAGGATATGAAGGTCCTTGCCGGTCTCGAAGACCACCAACCCCTTACCGAGGCTGAACATAAATCCATCCTCTAACACCAAGGTGTTGGTCGATTTCTCGTACTTCACTTTCCCGTTTTTGAAGATCTCAGAAGGAATACCGTTGCCTTTTGCCTGTACCATTACAGAAGCAAAAAGGAGCATCAAAAAGATACAACATTTGCGCATAGTAGTAGATATTTATATTCGTTAAATGAAAAAATTTTTCACGCTGCAAAATTACTGCTTTTTGGACACGTACACAAGTACCCAAAACTCGCATTTTTTAGTAGCACATATTGCGGTAATCCGCAACACACAAGCACCGAAAAAGAACACCCCGCATACCATGCGGGACAATTAACGAAAGGAGAAAAACGCGCTAACGGAGATAGCGCGCACAGAACCAGCAGGAGATAGGAGGGGAGGCGACACAAAAACAAAGAAGCCCGGTATCTTACGATATCGAGCTTCTGAAAGTGGCGGCTACCTGTCGCGGACACTATCCTCGTATATGTACCAAAACTACGTTTTAGTAGTAAATACTCGGATGTGCTCCGCTCTCCCCAAGAATTAGAAATTCTCGGGGCCCCCGATGGAAGGAGAGTAGGTAGCATCGCCACATATACAAAGAGCCCCAAGCTGATGCTTGGAGCTCTGAAAGTGGCGGCAAAGCATAGCTACCTACTCTGACTAAGGATTTCTATGTGCGGGCAGCGGTGAGGGCTGCCCGCACTCGCGCGGCGCACTTACTCCTTCGAATGTCCCCCGGACATTCTCGGTGCGCCTCAATCGCTTCTTAGCCACAAGGGCACGATTATTTCACCACACAACGCGGCAGTACACATCGGTACCCTCGGTACGCACGGAGTTGTGGAGAGGTACAGACAATTTAAAAGCCCCCGGTATCTTACGATATCGAGGGCTTAAAATTGGCGGCTACCTACTCTCCCACAACGCAGTGCAGTACCATCGGCGATGCTGAGCTTAACGACCCTGTTCGGAATGGGAAGGGGTGGGACCTCAGCGCTATAACCACCTTAATAAAGGTTAAAGTTGAAAGTTGAAAGTTGAAAGGAAAACCTCCCAAAATCCAGCCCCAACTTATGGGGTTGACATATGCGAATGTAAGAGCATTCGCGAGCTTGAGCAACAAGCTCGGGAAGGCGAAAGGCGAAAGGTTAGAGGCGAAAGAAAACTTTAGCCATTAACCAATAACCATTAGCCATTAAAACTCTTTTTAGAAAAAGATTCGGGCAATTAGTACTGCTCGGCTTTATGTCACCATTGTACACCTGCAGCCTATCAACGTTGTCGTCTACAACGACCCTCAATGGAAATCTAATCTTGGAGCTAGCTTCGCGCTTAGATGCTTTCAGCGCTTATCTACACCGAACGCTGCTACTCGGCAGTGCCCCTGGCGGGACAACCGATGCACAGGAGGTTCGTCCAACACGGTCCTCTCGTACTAGTGTCAGACCTCCGCAAATTTCCTACGCCCACAATAGATAGAGACCGAACTGTCTCACGACGTTCTGAACCCAGCTCGCGTGCCGCTTTAATGGGCGAACAGCCCAACCCTTGGAACCTTCTCCAGCCCCAGGATGCGACGAGCCGACATCGAGGTGCCAAACCATTCCGTCGATATGAGCTCTTGGGAATGATCAGCCTGTTATCCCCGGAGTACCTTTTATCCTTTGAGCGATGGCCCTTCCAT
>CALEPS010000081.1 GCA_937910305.1 uncultured Bacteroidales bacterium
TCCGATCCGCTATAGATACCCACGCTCAAACGGTCTTTGTCCGAGAAAGTGTGGCTCAACTTGGCATTGATGTCATAGAAATAATACCCCGCCCAAAGCGACATGCCTTCCATAGAGGCAACAGTTGCAATAATAGGAGAGGTCAGCAGGTCGAAATACGTTCTGCGTGCAGAGATATTAAAGGTCGTTTTGGCGCGAGGAGAATGTCCGGCTTTCAAGCTGTCCAGTTGGGCTTTGCTGAAGATCGGACCTTCTAAATTGATCTTGCTGGCAATCAGCCCGACCGTTATGCCGCCATGCCAGAACGTGTTATTGCCGTCTTTCTGCCACACATCAATGACCGAACTGAGTCGTGAACCGAAGCGGGCAGGGAAATTGCCTTTGTAGAGCGTCACGTTCTTGATGGCGTCGGCGTTGAAGACGGAGAACATACCGAGCGCGTGGTTGGTGTTGTATAGCGGCGCGCCGTCCAGCATCACGAGGTTCTCGTCCGGTCCTCCGCCGCGCACATACATACCCGCGCTCCCTTCGCCGCCGCTCTGCACACCCGGCAGCAACTGAATGGCTTTCAGCACATCCACCTCACCCCCGATAGCCGGAATAGCCAGTATCTGCGTCACCGGCACCTCAATCGCACTCATCTGCACATTCTCCGGCGCGGAGACAGACTGATGGCCCTGCACAGTCACTTCCTCCAGCTGCATGGCTCCAGTCAGCGCAAAATGCACCGTCTGGCTCTCGTTTGACACGGCGCGTACTGCACTCTTGTAACCCACATAGGAAGCTACCAATATAGCGGAACTGCTCTTCAGCGTCAGCGTATAGAAACCGGCTGTGTTGGTTACCGTTCCCTGGCGGGAGATAGTGTCATATACCGCCGCGCCTATCAACCGCTCGCCACTCGCTGCATCGGTCACATAACCGCTGATGGTATAACTATCCGTCCGCTGCGCCATAGCGGCTGCTGCGAATAGGATGCCGAGAAATATAGTTAGTGCTCTTCTCATTAAGGACCGCCGAATCGGTCTGCGCACGCAATAGATAAAACGATACCGGGCAACTAGCACCAATAAAATACAAATTGCCGCTTAGTCACCCGGATATCTCTGTCTTCAAATTTTTCTGTCTGTTTACGATTAGATCTTACCGCGTACCAGGAAATAGTACACTGCAAAACCGACCCAGCTGAACGCCAGAACGAGGACGCTGGCAATAATCTTGCCCAGAAGACCGCATTTGGCTGTTTTGAAGATGTCCAGTACGCACCAGATAGCGCAAACGATACCCAGTACATAGATGATTGTACCTACCATAATTGTAATAATTTTATTGTTTTAACGTTTGTAGTTTTCCCATTTGGTGTTGCGCATATCGCCGGATTTCATGAACTCCTCGTGCATTGCAAAAGCGCAGGAGAGCTCATGTTGTGTCTGGCCGTGCTTGGCAATCTTCAGGTAGTCACGCAGCATCTCGCGGTATTCCGGAGCCACGCAGTTGTTGATGATCTCCTCGGCACGCTGACGCGGACTCTTGCCGCGAAGGTCTGCCACACCGATCTCGGTTACGATCACTTTGACGGAGTGCTCGCTATGATCGAGGTGCGTTACCATCGGTACGATAGACGAGATAGCGCCGTTCTTCGCAGTCGATGCGGTGGTGAAGATACTCAGGTAAGCGTTGCGCGCGAAATCGCCGCTGCCGCCGATACCGTTCATCATCTTCGTGCCGCATACATGCGTCGAGTTGACGTTGCCGTAGATATCTACCTCCAGAGCGGTGTTGATAGCAATCAGACCCAGTCGGCGGATCACCTCCGGGTTGTTGGACGTCTCCTGAGGACGGAGAAGCATCTTGTCGTGGTAGAAATCCAGGTTCTCAAGCACTTCTGCCATCTTGCTCTCTACCAGACGCAGCGAGCAACCCGAAGCGAACTTGCAATGACCGGATTTGATAAGGTCCACTACGGAGTCCTGTACGACCTCCGAATACATCTCGAACGGCGGTATATGCGGGTTCTTACCCAGCTCTCCGAGTACGGCGTTGGCTACGTTGCCTACACCGCTCTGGATCGGCAGGAAAGAAGACGGGATACGTCCCTCGTGCATCTCTTCCTCCAGGAACAGAGCTACGTTCTCGCCGATCTTGGCGGTCGTGGCATCTACCGGAGTGAAGGCGGCTATCTCGTTAGGCCTGTTGGTCTTGACGACTGCTGCTATCTTAGACGGATCTACTTTGATATGGTCCGAGCCGCAGCGGTCGGACGGTTTGTAGATCGGTATCTCGCGACGCAAAGGCGGGTCAAGAGGTTCATAGAGATCGTGCATGCCGCGCATGGTGGCCGGGAACATCTCGTTCAGCTCCACAATGATCTTATCCGCCATGCGGCAGATAGTAGGCATAATACCTACACCGGCTGCAGGAACGATGGTACCGTCCTCGCCTACATACGAAGCCTCGATGATGGCGAACTTGGGCTTAGGCAGAAAACCGTAACGCAAGTCCTGCGCCATGTGGCTCAGGTGCATGTCGAAATAGTGGGTACCCTCGGCGTTGATCTCTTCGCGCATAGACTTGTTCGACTGGTACGGAGTACGGAACTCCACTGCGTGAGCGCGCGCCAGCGCACCGTCGCAACTGTCACCCATCGACGCACCGGTCTCTAATCCTACGCGGAAAGGTATTCCCTCTGCGTGCAGACGCTCTGCACGCTGGGCAAGTGCAAAAGGAACTGCCTTGGGCACACCGGTGGCAGTAAAACCACCCATGCCCAAGACATCACCATGTTGTATCAACTCGGCAGCTTCTTCTGCCGACATAAAAGGAAGCATAATAATTTACGATTTTGTCATTTACAATTTTATCATTTATTTCGTTATTGAACCATTTATAGACTTAAAAATCGCGCTTGGTTTTAAAAGTATCTATAGATTTAGTAGTAATCTTGCAAAGTTCTAAACACTCGTCGAACAAAGGCTCTACACGTGATTTAGGAAGCATTCCACTATCCATTATGAGACTTAACCAATAAGATGTTTCATCAATTTCTTCTTCAACAATCTTTAACTTATTCACAAAATCTTTATCTGATTTTGCTATACAGGCAGCGCGATAATTAGCAGCAGGAGAAGTACCGGAACGAATAATCTGTTTAGCGATTGCTATGCCGGAAATTGTTTGGGGCATAGCATCAGCCAACTTAATGATTCGCAATGAAAATTGCCTGAAACGTTCCTTTAACTCATCCTTGGTCATAAATATCAAAATGGCTCAATAAATGCCAAAATAAATGACAAAATGGTAAATGTTTAAATATGAAAATGATTAGGCTTTGCCATCACTGCCCAGCACGTTGATGATTTTGTGTTTGTACAACTCGGTCATCAGGTCGCGAGCCGGACCGCAGTATTTACGCGGATCGAACTCTGCCGGCTTCTCGGCAAACACTTTGCGCACTGCTGCGGTGAATGCCAGACGGCTGTCGGAGTCGATGTTGATCTTGCATACTGCGCTCTTGGCTGCCTTGCGCAGTTGCTCCTCGGGAATACCTACTGCATCAGGCAGCTTGCCGCCGTATTTGTTGATCATATCTACATACTCCTGCGGAACAGAAGACGAACCGTGAAGCACGATCGGGAAGCCCGGAAGCTTCTCCATCACTGCATCCAGTACGTCGAATGCCAATGGCGGCGGTACCAGACGGCCGGTCTTCGGGTCACGCGTGCACTGCTCCGGAGTGAACTTGTATGCGCCGTGGCTGGTTCCGATAGAGATTGCCAGACTGTCGCAGCCCGTACGGGTAGCGAAATCAACTACCTCTTCCGGTTTCGTGTAGTGGCTTACTTCGGAAGCTACCTCATCCTCAACACCTGCGAGAACGCCCAGCTCTGCCTCTACGGTTACATCGTACTGGTGAGCGTAGTCAACAACTTTCTTGGTCAGCGCGATGTTCTCTTCGTAAGGAAGCGAAGAAGCATCGATCATCACGCTCGAGAAACCGAAATCAACGCAGCTCTTGCAAAGCTCGAAGCTGTCTCCGTGATCCAGGTGCAGACAGATCTGCGGGTGCTCCCAACCAAGCTCTTTGGCGTACTCTACTGCGCCTTGAGCCATGTAACGCAACAACGTCTGGTTGGCGTAGTTACGCGCACCTTTGGATACTTGGAGGATTACCGGAGATTTGGTCTCAGCCGAAGCTTTGATAATTGCCTGGAGTTGCTCCATGTTGTTGAAATTGAACGCAGGGATTGCATAGCCTCCCTTGATTGCCTTCGCAAACATCTCACGGGTGTTCACAAGGCCTAATTCTTTGAAACTTACCATAATTGAACTGTTTTATTTGTTATGTTGAACTTTTAATTTTTAATTCTTAATTTTGAATTTTTAATTTCGCTGCATGATGCCCTCGGATGAGGACATGATGGTTGTGGATCGGGTCGGTCAGGAAATACTGGGCCAGTTCGGGAGTCGCCTTGATCCATACCTGCGTGCGGCACAGGTTCTCCTCGTATTGGCATCGCTCCAGCTCCACATCCGCTGCCAGCATCCTCTTCAAATCGCCGCTCAGTTTGACCAGCGTGTACTCGCCGATCGGCAACTCGCCATGGATTGCCACGCCTATTCCCGACTCGAAATGCGTTGTGTACTCATACTTCTCTGTCATGCCCAGAGGAAGCGTGCAGTGCGCAAAGAGCATCTCGCCGTCCGCGTGGATCCGGGCGGGGTTGACTTGGAAGCACAACTCGCTGGTCAGACGCTTGCAGACCATCATCGTCAGCAACGTCGGGATGTCGCCTTCGCACGCGGCAGGGATACCTTCATCGTTCAGCTTGCTCAAAGCGATGCACCCGGTGTTCTTGACCGTCGTCAGCAGGTCGAAGCAACGCAGCGTCACGCCCTGCAAATCATACCGGGAGACGATCTCTTTCAGACGCTCGTAGATAGCCTCAGCACCTTTCATTCCCGGATCTACCTCTCCAAGCGAAGTAACCTCCTCAATCGGTATATCTACCAATTCGCAGTTCATCCGCTCCAGCACTTGTTTATAGTCGACGAGCGACGAAACAAGCCAGTCACTCGGAAAACCCACTACTCCGAGACGGAGCGGCTGAGCGCTTTTCAGGACAGCCTCACTCGGCTCTATGGTCACGCTCTCCTTGGTACTTAGTACTTCGTCACTTGGTACTTCGTCACTTGGTCCCTTATCCAATACTCTGCCGGTACCGTTATGCTGGCGGATATAACTCAGGATCTCAAGCGATGCCGCAAGCGAATTGCTATGACCGCTCACTACCAGATATACAGGCTTCTTCAGGTCGATCAGACCTTCTTTGACCAGTTGTACGAACTTACCTTCCGTTCCCCCGGTCAGTACCGCCACCACTTGGTGGTTCTGCAAGAACTCCTCACTCACCTCGAACGGCATACTTAGCCGCTCACGATGCATCGCCGATGATAAAATATGTAACAACATAATGTATCTATGTTTTTTAGGGTCCCCGGAGTAAACCAAGCCAAAGGCTGTTTGCTACTCCCTCCAGAATTTCGCCGCGTGGTGACCTTTGATCAGCACATGGTGGTCAGACAAAGGACTTGTCAGCAGGTACTGGCTCACGATAGGCGTACTCTGTACCCATATTTGGGTACGGCACATGTTCTTCTCGTACTGGCAACCCGTCACTTGCACATTCACTGCCAGCAGCCGTTTCATATCCTGGCTCAACTTAACCAGTGTGTAATCGCCGGGCTCCACTTCCCCGTGGATAGCTACGCCTATGCCGGACTCGAAATGAGTCGTGTACTCATGTTTCTTCGTCATCGACAGAGCTATCGTACATTTAGCCAGCAGGATCTGACCGTCCGGCTGAATACGGGCAGGAGAACCCATCCATGCTACCTCACCGGTCAGACGCTTGCAAGCCATCATCGTCAGCAATACAGGTATATCCGCCTCGCAGCCGGCAGGAATACCTTCGTCGTTCAACTTGCTGATGGCTATGCAACCCGTGTTCTTCACGGTCGTGAACAGGTCGAAACAGCGGATCGTGATGCCGTCCAGCTTATGTTTGGCTATGATCTCTTTCAGACGCTCATAGATTGCCTCGGCGCCTTTCATTCCCGGATCTACCTCACCAAGCGAAGTAACCTCCTCGAACGGAATGTCTATCAATTCGCAGTTCATCGTCTCCTTGACGGACTTGTAATCCACGCTGGATGCAATAAGCCAGTCGGAGGGCTTGCCTACGATACCCAAACGCATCTTTTTATCGCTCTTCAGCACCTTCGCTAACGGAGAACGGGTCAGCGATGCGGTATCGCTGTCATCTACAAACACCGTATCTTTCGAGTGATGCATGATCTTTGCTATTCCGTTGCGCTGACGGATAAAACTCAGAATCTCCAAGGCTGCCGGCAGCGAGTTGCTGAAACCGCTCACCATCAGGTAAACAGGTCTTTTCAGATCAATCAGTTTCTCGCGTACGAGATCTACGAAAATCGCCTCGGTACCTCCGGAGAGGACGGCTACTACTTGGTTCTCTTCTGCAAAAGAGTCCGAAATCTTGAACGGCATGTCTGATACCTCCGTGTGGAGTTTCGAGCATAATTTGTGTAGCATGGTTGTATTATTTTATGGGTTAGTTTGCTTCTCAACTAAAATAAGACTTCATCTATTGTCTATTTCTTTGTTTATTTTTAAATGAACAGCTTACTTTCTTACTGGACAGTAGTGCGTGTTCATATGATGTAATTCTATTTTGTTTCCATATCTCTTCCCCCTTTAGGGGGCCTCCTATTCTGAGAACTTTTCCCTTGCTTCCCCCTTTATTCTACAATTCAGCGTGCAAATTTAGTGTTTTTTTTTGATATACGCAAATAAATCTTATTTTTTCTCATTTTTTATTTCTTATTCCTTCTCATTAGTGTCCTCTAAAAAACAGCAGATTCATCTATGATATATAGTGTATTACGAGGATATTTTATGTAAACAGATTTGAATAGGCTATGTTTTTTAGGTTTATTGCTTTTGAAGGCTTTTACTCTCTGAGTTGCGGAGAAAGCTCCTTTGGGGTCCCCGCAAATTTTAATTTGTGGGGAGAGCGAGCACATCCGAGTATTTACCGTTAAAACGGAGTTTTGACGCATATACGAGGATAGTGAGCGCGAGAAAGCTTGCTTGCGAGGAGTTTTTAGTAGCAATTTGTGCAAGGAGCATAGCGCCTAAAGCACTCAAAGGGTTTTTAATGTTTTTTTCTAATTTTTAGTGGACAGTAGTGGTTTCATACCTCATTTCCGACTCAAAATAAGAGCCGGAAAAGGACTGAATAAGCACTGCTAAAGACCAGTCCTAGACTTTATTAAAATAAATTACGTATAATTCGCATATCTTCAATTAGTTACAGAGTTGCAAAAAACATCGAAAAACGCCTTGTTTTTCCGTTTCAATTGCACTTTTAGGGCATTTTTTTCACTTTTTTGATGAATTTGAATAACAAAAAAACGCCACGCATCGAAGCATGGCGTATAGCAGCGGAAATAGCGCTGCTTCACCCTAATAGGCTTTCATATCATTTATTCACTCGGAACGTGAAATATTTCTGACCTATATAACTTACTGCTACTGTAATCAAGGTAATAAACATCTTGGATGGCGTAGGATACCAACCAAGCGTCTCTACACATAGTTTGAGACCGAAATAGTTAATCGCAAGATTCACACCTACGATAATAATATACCTTCCCAACTGCCGCCAGCTATTCAGTTCGGATTGCGAGAATGTGACATATTTCTGAAGCCAAAAACCCGTTAACAAAGTGATCGGAAAAACGATACAAAGAGTAGCTATATGCGGAGTGATAACCTGCTCGAATGAATAAATGGCACAATGACTGAATAAATGACTAAATGGTAAATGAGAAAATGAGAAAATAACATTTTCGTGCCCTATTACGAAGTTATAAATCAAGAAATAAAGCACCCAGTCCAGTACAAGGTTTCCGCCTCCGCAGGCCGCATAACGGAATAGCTGCTCCGACATCCAGTTGGAGAAAGGACGATAGAAAAAGTCTATTATTTTGGTTATAGTCTGAGCAATACGGTTCATCAGCAGGTCTATTTATTCTCTTACCCCTTCGTATATATTTAGCAGTTTATTCCACGTGATGGAGAAGTACGGATTCCAATTGATGTCGTGTAATTCTTCGGCGTTTATTTGCCAATGGAAGGCATCTTTGTAGGACTCCAGTTGTGTCCAATTGACGCTATATTTTCCCTTAAATTCATCGGTCAGGGCTAAAGTTTCTTCTCCGATCAGTTCCAGGGTTTTAACAAAGCCGTATAAGAGAATGAGGTTTTTATCGACATCATCCACTTCATATTTCGCCCAGCTTGCCATGTAATCGTCCATGAGCACAATAATCATCGCTAAATGATCGACGTCAGTAACGGGTGTTTTCATACTTCATGTGTTTAAAAGGTGAGTATATTTTATTTTTCGGTGCAAAGGTATGAAAAAAGTAGCATTTATGCAAATATTTTACGGATTTTTTTGTAAAAAGTGCTATTTTATTTGCGTATTTAAATTTTTTGTAGTACTTTTGCAGCCGCAAAAGCCCGAAAGGGTTCTCTATGTTATGCATAATAGGGATTCAGTTTAATCAAATTAGTAATCAATATGGACGACTATCATTTAAACAATGCAACAAGTACATGCCAAAAAATTTCTGGGGCAGCACTTTTTGACGGACTTGACGGTCGCCCGGAAAATTGCTGAAACCATTTGCGCAGGACCTACTATCGAAATCGGTCCGGGGATGGGTGTGTTAACCCGGTTTCTCCTCCAAAATCCTGATATCCAACTTACGGCGATTGAGATCGACCGCGAGTCCGTCGCATACCTCAAAGAGTGGTATCCCGAACTGCATCTGATAGAAGGAGATTTTCTCAAACTCGATCTGAATATCATTTATCCCGACGGCGAATTTAACGTCATCGGCAATTATCCATACAATATCTCCAGCCAGATCTTCTTCAAAATACTGGATTACAAGGATCGTATACCTCTTTGCTCCGGCATGATCCAGAAAGAAGTGGCGGAACGTATCGCTTCCAAACCCGGAAAAAAAGCGTACGGCATACTGAGTGTGCTGTTACAAGCCTACTATGATATAGAATATCTATTTACGGTAGATGAATATGTCTTCAACCCGCCGCCTAAAGTCAAATCGGCTGTCATACGTATGACGAGAAATAAACGACGACGGTTGAATTGTGACGAACAACTATTTAAAACGGTCGTCAAAACAGCATTTAACCAGCGACGAAAACAGATGCGCAATTCTCTTCAACAGCTGGTAGGAAAGGGAAATCCCATCCTCGAAGAGAATATTTTTACTTTGCGCCCTGAACAGCTGTCTGTAGATCAATTTGTTGAACTTACTAAAATGATTGAAAATGAGCGAAATCAAGATATTCTATAAAGATAAGGAGAAAATAAAAGTAGCACGTTCTATCTCCGCTTTGCGGGAACTGGATAAGAAAGATATTATCTGGATCGACCTGCTTGACGTATCGGATAAAACAGAGGATACGCTGGAGGGATTCCTCAAAATAGACATCCAGGAAGACGAGGAAATGGAAGAGATCGAGTTCTCCAGCCGGTACATCCAGACGGACGACTCTATCGTTGCTAACTCTAACTTTCTGAAAAAAGATTTTGAAACGGAGCCGGTTAACTTTATCCTGAAGAACTCCATCCTCGTTTCTATCCGCGATCATGAACTCGATACTTTCAATGAGACATTCAAGAAACTGTTTGTCAACACCCGTAATTTTCCTACAGGATACCATGTGTTGGTGGCGCTCTTTGAGACACGAGTTGAAAAGGATGCCGATATGATTGAGGATACTACGGATATGATTACCGAACTCTCACAACAGATCAATGCGGAGAGCGATCACGTGGACGAAGACTTGCTGGTGCAAATCAAGGACTTGCAGGAAAAAGTGACTATTATCCGTCAGAATATTATGGATAAACAGCGCGTTATTTCCAACTTCCTGAAGTGCGATTTCTTCCCCGAAGAACTGTATCCGCGTCTTACCATGATTATTAAGGATATCAACTCACTCTTCGATTACACGCGTTTCGGTTTTGACCGTCTCGACTACCTCCAGGATACTTTCCTCGGTTTGGTAAACATCGAGCAGAACCGTATCATAAAGATCTTTACGGTCATCAATATTATCTTCCTGCCGCCTACATTGATCGGTAGTCTGTATGGTATGAACTTTGATTTCATGCCCGAATTGCATTGGCAATACGGCTATCTATGGGCACTCGGGCTGATGGTGCTTTCCGTAGTAGCTATATTATTGATTTTCAGACTTAAAAAATGGTTATAAACATATTGTTAACAACTGCTCGGTTCCATAATTTAAAACCTGTTCCACGTTGCATTTATTAAAACAAAATACATTCCTGAACAGACTAAATTTTAAATTAATAACTGCTAAATCAAACGATTAGAGCACTTATTAACATAATTAACAGAATATAATATCCATTCAAATTTTAAACTAAAAGATTATTATAAAATAGGAGACTTATGGCGGAGAAGGATCAGACAAAACTAAAGGCTCAAATAGCTGAATTGAAAGCACAGAAGAATGCCGTTATTTTTGCGCATTATTACACACGTCCGGAAATACAGGAGATAGCCGATTTTATAGGCGATTCGCTGGCGCTGGCGCAAGAAGCTACGCGCGTGGATGCGGATATATTAGTAATGTGCGGCGTGCATTTTATGGGAGAGACGATGAAGATCCTTTGTCCGGACAAGAAAGTGCTCATCCCTGATATGAATGCAGGCTGTTCATTAGCCGACAGCTGCAAAGCGGAGGATCTGGCGGCGTTCAAAGCGCAGCATCCCGATCACATGGTAGTGAGTTATGTAAACACGAGCGCAGACGTAAAAGCGCTCACAGACGTAGTAGTAACTTCTTCCAACGCCAAAAAGATAGTGGATCAGCTTCCTGCTGACGCCAAAATTATCTTCGGTCCGGACCATAACTTGGGTAGTTATATCAATTCCGTAACCGGACGTAATATGTTGCTCTGGAACGGAGCATGCCATGTGCACAGCCGCTTCTCCTTAGAGGCACTATTAAAACTGAAAGCCGAAAACCCGGGAGTAGAGGTTTTGGCGCATCCGGAGTGCAAGGCACCTATATTAGCTCAGAGCGACGTAATTGGTTCTACCAAGGCTCTGCTTGAGCACACTGTCAAATCGTCCGCCAAACGCTTTATAATAGCCACAGAAAGCGGAATTCTCTTTGAGATGCAGCGTGCATGTCCGGATAAGGAGTTTATTCCGGTTCCGCCGGAGGTGACTGAAGGTATAGGATGCAGCTGCAACGAATGTGAGTATATGCGCATGAACACGCTGGAGAAAGTGTATGCATGCCTGCGTGACGAGAAACCGGAGATGCACGTAGAAAAAGAGACAGCCGAAAAAGCCGTCTCTTCTATCCAACGAATGCTGCAGATGAGTTAAACTCATTTACCCATTTTTTCTTTCAGATGCTTATGACTGGGACCTTCTTTTAGAATATCTCCCAGTTCTTTGCGTCTGCGCTCATAGTATTCATGCCGCTTCGGATTCTCCGGAAACCAGCCTCGCAGCACACGCATCTCTTGCTGCATAACCTCATGTATTCCCCAAAAACAGGAGAAAGCAAAAGCGGCTATGATAGTAGAGGCGATATAGTTATCGACTATTAAAGAAAAAATAGTACATATAACTCCCGGGATAAAGAAACCCCACCAGCCTTTGCGACCGAAATAATACTCCAGTTTAATGGTAATAGGATGGCAGATACCGATACTCAAAAAGACCGCTGCTCCAATAATGATTCCTGTAAAATTCATAATTTAAATTATTAGTGTGTAAACATAAATCCGAAATAAATCCGTGGTCCTGTAGGCAGGAGCAATTCATTTTTATGAATAGCCAGCATCCAGTCCAGACGAAATGTGATATGTACCTTGCGTGTGAGACAATAATCGCATCCCACATAGGGTGTTATATAGAAAAAACTCTGTTTATGGAAAGTGCTGTTTTCATCTTTTGTCCAACTGTTCTGGTCTCCTTCCAAAATATAAAGACCTTTCATAGATCCGCCTCCGATAGTGCCGCCTATATATGGCCAAGCTTTATCCATCCGCCAGCAACAATCCGCCAGTACTCCTCCACATCCAACACGCACATAACTACCGGGTTTTAATATATCGCTACAATCTGTAGTAGCGCTTGGCATAGTAGATACAAATCCTTCAAATCCTGTACGCAAATATTTCCATAAATGAACCCGTAAAGCACCTCCGATACCAAATAGTGCTCCTTGTGGGCTGGAAGTACGTCCGTTTGCGGCGACGGGTGCATTTTTATCTTGTCCAAAGAGATAGCCTGTATGTAGCATCATACCTCCTGAAAAACCCTGATAGACCTTGTTTTTCGCTATTCCTTCAGACACTTGTGCGCACATACTGCACGCGCATAGCAAGAATAGTATAAATATTTTAAACCGCATCTTAAAAGAATTTTTTGCAAAACCGCACAGCTGCGATAACCAATGCCGGACCGAGACCGGAATAGAATGAAGCGGTGAACTCCGCCGGAATCCATGGCATGAATTTGAGCGCTATACCCAGACTCATCATGCAGACAATCAGGATCCATCCGCGGAGCGGAAAAGTATGCAGGATAGTGGTTTTCTCCGGTTCAGCGTCTATCAGGGCGCAATAGCGGTCCACAATGCGACGGAACATAATAATAAAGCCGGCTAATACGCCTGCCGTGATCAGCAACAGCCACCATAACTCATCACTTGGCATGGCGGTATAGGCACGAAGGCCTTTTATGGCAATAATAAAACCGGGAATGCCCCATATAATGGCGGCTGTCAGATATAAATAACGCTTCTTCATTGTACCTTTGCTTAATTAATCAGGCTTCGTGGGGATTTTTATCCTTAACGAACGCGACTGCAAAAGTACAACAAAAAAAAGGAATGTTTCTTAAGAAATGCTTAAGACACGCTTAAATCACTAAAAATAGGGATACGAAGTTCATTAATTGTGCCGTTCAGGTCAATAGAAAGCACAAAATATTGTAATGTCAGTTTGCTGCTGAGTTTCAATACACCGGGTTGTGCATTGGGCAGTAAAGCGGTGAGCACGGCGTCCAGCAGACCTTCCAACGCGTTCGGGGCTATGCTCAGGTCATTCACAAAAGGGGTCAGATGGATATGAGGAACTATACTCCTGCTCGCCAACTCCACTTCATGGCGCTGAACCCATCGGGTGGCAAAAGACTGCAGATCAATCGTATAGACCACATGTTTCTCTTCCGTCCTAAAGACCAGACCGATCCCACGGAGTGTTTCGATCGGGCGGCTTTTGCTCCAGCCTGTCTTGCGGCGGATGGCATTCAGATGTACGTCGATCGTCCCTGTGTCGTATTGGAACCGGTTACCCCACACATGGTCGATCAACTCGTCCTTGCTGCATATCTTGTCGGGATGCGTCGCCAGATATTCCAGCAGACCGAACTCCAGACCGGTCAGGGCTACCTCCTTCTCCTCCACACGAACAATTCGCCGCTCGCGGTCTAACGCTATATGGTCGGTGATGGAAACAAACATATCAGAAGAGTTTTAGTTGTTTATCCTGGAATATCCGGTATCCCACTTCGCAGTTGATACACTCGTGGTGCTGGCAGTAGTTTTGATACAGATGCAGTAATGCCTGCGTGTCTGCTGCGTTCTTGATCACTTGTCCCAATAACCGCCACTGACGAATGACAGTATTGTTCTCCGCCGGGATCTGCTCCATCATTGCGAAAGCATCCCAACTGCCGTTATGACGTTTGGCATACGCGTATTTATAAGGAATGACGGTATTGATCAGCAGGATATCAATGCTGCTTCTGCCTAATGCCGGAACGGTACTGTCTTTGAACTCAAAGAGCGAAACCAGTTCTTTCAAATCGTCTGTATCCAGAATCTTACTGAAGAGCGCCTCTGACTGATATAGCAGTTGGGCGAACTGCCTGATCCGTAACTCCGGGCTGTTCTGAGGACGCATGCGCGCATGTTTCCATAAGCTCCCGTCTATAGGCGTCAGACTGAATTTGGTTCGCAGAAACTCATATTCCTTTGCTAACCCTTCGTCTTTCGTACTGTCAATCAGACCTGCCTGACCTGTTAGCATCGCCGTTAACTGAAACAGACTGTTGCGATGTTTCTGCAGATACGAGAGAGGCGTGTTGATAGCCACTTGCTCAAAGGGAAGGCTGTTGGTATGGAACCCGAAATTGCGCGCCAGCGAGATATAGAGCGCGTGCTCCCAACTGCCTTTGGTGATCTCCAGCAGCCGGTCTATGGAGGACTTTTTGCACTCCAGACGCTTCTTCAACAGGGTCTTTCGCCACCCTGCTGTGATCAGCTCCGGGTCGCGGATCAACTGCTCGGCGCAACCTATACGGCTGATTGCACTGTCCATCTGTAAGGCACAGACAAACAATTCGGATAGATAGTCCTTGTCGCTCGGGTATTTCAGTTCGCATTGCGGAATCAGTTCGCCGCGTGAGTTATACACCGGCTTGTCCGCCGTACGGACAACATGCAGTATGATGTTATCGTACGCTTTGTCCAAATGGTGGCGATGCTTGACCCAGTCGCTTGAAAAAACATGTATCTCGATGTTTCCTATCCATTCATGACCGTCAATCAGAATCCGGGCATGACTATAGTCCGGACCCGCATCACGGTTATGTTCGCCTACCGACAAAATCTCAACAGACCTTCCGTCAGTCGTCTGTTGAGCCATACCGGCCCACAGGCAGTGCTCCCATATATAATGTAATACAATTTCCGGCATATGAAATAAATTTCGCTGCAAAGGTACAAAAAATAATTGAAAATTGAAAATTGAAAATTGAAAATTTTGTATTATTGGATATTTTTTGTACCTTTGTGCCCGTTTTTGAATTATGTGGACGGTTTTAGCTTTTATATCTGCGCTTTGTCTCGGATGTTATGATATCTGCAAGAAGATAGCGCTTCGCCGGAACGCGGTGGTCGATGTGCTGACAATCAGTGTATGCGTCTCGGCTTGTATCCTTTGTGTCCCTCTTCTGTTGTCACGCGTAGCGCCCGAGACCATGGCGGATACACCGTTCTTCGTGCCCTCTCTGGATCTGCAGGCCCACCTCTATACGCTCCTCAAATCGGTCATTGTGCTCAGCAGTTGGATCTTCGCTTATATATCTCTCAAGCACCTGCCTATCTCGGTGGTCAGCCCTGTACAGGCTACACGGCCGATGTGGACCCTCCTGGGAGCGCTCTTTCTCTTTCATGAACATCTCAATAACTGGCAATGGACGGGAGTGATCATTGCTATCGGAACGGTTTTTGTCTTTTCTTTTAGGAATAAGAATCAGATAAAGAACAACAAAGTGGACGCTGTCTATTATGTCTGTCTGGCTTTGGCAGTCCTGATAGGTGCTTGTTCCGGCTTGTACGACAAGTACCTGATGAGGAGATACGACCATAATGCCGTCCAGGTCTATTATACGTTCTATCAGGCGTTGATGATGATTGTCGTGTGGCTCGTCATGCACCGTAAGGAACTGAGCCAACGTCTCTTGCCGCTTATCTATTGGACACCGGCTGTTTTTCTGATCAGTGTTTTTTTAGTTGTCAGCGACAATGTGTATATGCTTGCTTTGCGCGATCCTGACTCGTTGATAGCGGTCGTCAGTACAATCCGGCGGGGAGGTACTGTTCTGGGATTCGCATACGGCTTGATTTGGTTAAAAGAAAAAGACCCTCTGCATAAGATTCTCTGCATGATCGGTATCTGTGCGGGGTTGTTATGTCTGGCAATAGGGTCTATTTGATATTATGTTCAAACAATTTCAAACAATTTCCAATTTCAGGCAACGGAGTGCAATCCGTTTCCGTCGGTTCTGCCACAAGGCGTATGCAGCCTTCTGTTCCCTTCACCGCGAGGTAACCATCGGGCGCGTGGCTGCGTACATGACGGATCTGGAAATGCTCAAGAGCGGAAAGAGTATAGCCCTCTCGGCTTTGCTCCTTCTGGCGGGAGTAGCTCCTGCGGAGGCCGATGAAGGCGTACCGAAGGATTCCGTTCCATTGACAGCCCAACAACTTAGTCTTCAGGAGGTGTTGGTCGTTTCTCACAAAGCTGAAGTTCATTCGGAAGCTTACCGTCTTATCACTCAGGTCTCGCGCGCCGAGATAGAAGCCTTGCCGGTCCAGACCGTAGCGGATATTCTCCAATATCTGCCGGGTGTGGATGTCCGTACGCGGGGAGCGAACGGGGCGCAGGCGGATATCAGCATGCGCGGCGGTACGTTTGACCAGGTGCTGGTGCTCATCAACGGCGTTCCCCTCTCGGATTTCCACACCGGACATTATGCACTCAATATACCCGTTTCGACGGAGTTGATAGAGCGCGTGGAGGTGCTGCAAGGTACTTCGGCAAGCCTGCATGGGGCGTTCTCCGGGGCGATCAATATTGTAACTAAGACAACCCCACCCCAACCCTCCCCTCAAGGGAGGGAGCACGATGTGCGGCTCAAACTGACCGCAGGTATGAACGGGTTGGTTAATCCGGAAATTGCGGCTACTTTAGCCATTCCTGATAAATCCTCCTCCCTTGAGCGGGTGAAGAGCTCTGCTCGATCGGACTGCCGGTGGCCGTCCGTAGAACTTCCCCCGGGAGGGGTTAAACCGCTCACCATTAACCTCTCCGCCGAGTACAGCCGCGCAGACGGCTACTATGCGCCGTCGCCCACCGAGAAAGAGGCGACGGCATGCAGGAACAGCGATTTCAAGTTAGCCAACCTCTATTTCCAGACCCGTTGGAGAGGGCTGGACGTGCAAGCCGGAGCGCAGTGGAAAGACGCAGGTCTTGGCATGGGTTACGGTTTCGGTTCGCAGGACCAGTTTGACGCCACCCGCACCGCCTTTGCTTCCGCCAAATACGAACACCGTTGGGGCGCATGGCGCTTGGACGCACAGGCTGCCTACCGCGCTAACTACGACCGCTATGAGTGGCACCGCGGACAGCGGCTGTACGGCAATTTCCATTTTGCACAGACCGCCTCAGCCTCCATCGCCGCACACTATGCTTCGCGGATAGGTACTACCTCTTTCGGCGCCGGAGTACGCAACGAGAACATGCACTCTACCAACCTCGGCGATACGATCAATCCGAACGGACAAGTGCCCAATGTGGCGGATTTTCCGCTGGCGGACGTTCGTGTGCTGGATCTCGTCAAAGGAGGCAACAGGTTTCATGCCAACTACTATGCCGAGCAGACGTTCTATTACGCAGGTCTCTCCGCATCCATCGGCATAAACGGCACGTATAATACGCAGTTCGGCCATCATTTGGGCGGCGGTGCCAATATCGGTTATTCGTTTGAGAAAGCCGGTACGCTCTATGCCAATGCCAACAGGTCGCTGCGTATGCCGACTTTCACGGACCTCTATTATAATGCCGGAAACCAACTCGGCAACCGCAACCTCAAACCCGAAGAGGCATGGCTCCTCTCCATCGGCTATAAAGGAACACTTAATCTCCTCCCCTCTACGGGGAGGTCGGGAGGGGCTTTCTCTTGGGCGGTGGATTGGTACTATCGCTGGGGAAAGAATATCATTGACTGGGTGTATGTGCCGGCGGATACCAAGCGTCCGTACCACGCCGAGAACCAGCAGCAGGTCAACGCTACGGGAGTGGAACTGTCTGTGGCTTATCGTTTTCCATCTTTCTTCCCCCCTTCATGGGGGGAGCGAGAGGGGCCTTGTATCTCTGTGGACTACGCTTACACTTATCTGGATCTGAACCTCAAAGAGTCCGGCTCGCGCTATCTGGACTACCTCAGCCATAAGCTCTCCATCCATCTGGAGCATGGCATATACAAGGGTCTCGGAGCGTCCTGGACCGTGCGTTTCCAGAAACGCGAAGGGCAGTATAACAATGCCGAAGGAGCCGTAACGGACTATCAGCCGGTTTGGCTGTTGGACGGTTCGATCTTCTGGCAGAACAAGTACCTGCGTGTCTCTGCCGACTGTACGAACATGACCAACACACGCTATTACGACTACGGCGGTATCCTCCAACCCGGAGCCTGGGCGAAAGTAAGTATCAAAGCGATGTTGTAAGTACGATAGGCAGGTGGTCCGAGAAACCGTCTTTCTGATACCTGTAACCATTGAAGGTGCGTTTGGGTCTGAGACCGAGATATTTCTCATCCGGTTCTTGGACCCATTCTGCATCATAGATCCTCACCGTGCTGAGGCTGTCCAATGCCGGCGAGGTATAGAACTGGTCCAGACAACTCCACCGTCCCTGATACTTATGCGTGCCCGTCTCCTTTCCATTAACAGGCTCCCGGTAACTCACACCCCGTAACCCGTCACCCGTAACCGGTAACCCGTCAGGGGGCTGGGGCTCTCCGTTGAAATCGCCCATAACGATGATTTTTGCCTGTGGCTCAATCGCCAATACACTGTCTATGGCTCCCTGCAAAACCTTCTTCACCGCCTCTCTCTTCCATTCGGTCTCTGCCGCTCCGCCACGCTGACTCGGCAAGTGGCATACGAACAGATGCAAGGTATCTCGCTTGTCCACCCTCGCACAGACATAGAGTATATCGCGGGTCTGTAATCTGTCAGGGAAGCGGTCTGTATTCTGTATTCTGATGGGTTTGCTATTAAGCGTATCCACTCTGCTCTTTTTATACACCAACGCCACGTCTATTCCTCGCGGGTCCGGGCTCTCGTAATGCACAAAATCGTATTCCCCTCGTCGCAGCGTGTAGCATAGTTTGCGCAGACACGCTGCGTTCTCCACCTCCTGCAGACCCGCTATATCTACCCCATCCCATTCGCCGATATTCGTCAGCACGCGGGCGATAGATTCTATTTTCCGTTCATACCGTGTGTAGCTCCACCGCCGTTCGCCTTCCGCCGTCCATTCCCAATCGTCTTTCTCCACCCACAGGCTGTCAATCATCACGCTGTCATGCTTCGGGTGAAACAGGTTTTCTACATTATAACTGACCACCTGCAACGGCGTTGCAGATGCACTCCATACACCTGCCCCAACTCCGATCAGTACGGCAATAATAACCTGTCCCCCTTTTTTCACTTCCTTCGTCCTTCCTTCCCTTCGTAAATCCTTCGTAAATCGTACATCCGTCCTTCTTACATCAGACCGACAATTTTTTCCAAGTACCTTTTGTCGGTTTCATCGAAGGTATTGTATTCCTTGCTGTCGATATCCAACACCCCTATGATCTCACCGTCTTGGAACACCGGCACAACGATCTCGCTGTTCGACTCGCTGGAGCAGGCTATATGTCCCGCAAACTCATGTACATTGGGCACAATAATCGTCTCGGCTTTCGCCCAGGCTGTGCCGCAGACACCCTTTCCGAACGGAATGCGGGTACACGCCAACGGGCCCTGGAACGGACCTAACACGAGTTCTTGAATATTCTCTCCCCTTGTGGGGGAGTTGGAGGGGGTTATTACTCTATAAAACCCCGTCCACCAGAAACCGAACGCTTCATGTAGGAGGGCTGCTACGTTCGCCATGTTGGCGATCAGGTCCGTCTCGCCGGAAACCACCGAAGCCGCCTGTGCCAATACCTCTTTGTATAGTTCTTCTTTATTCATATGCATCGCCTGCAAAAGTACAACAAAAATTGCACATACGCAAGCGTTCGGGCATTTTTTTTGCCAAATAAAATGTATTTTATCTGTTGTGTGGGGCTATGAGACGTTTATGCTCGCATAGAAACGTCTTATAGGTTCATGCAACAGGAAAGCCTTTAGGCTTGGCAAAAAATGTCTGAATGCTTGCGTATGGTCTGCAGGACGCGACTGTACTTTCGAAGGGGACCCCTTTGGGGGAGGAGGTCGAAAGTACTGCTTTTTTCTGACATATGCAAAAAAAATCGCCCCGAAGGACGATTTTTCATTAATCTATACGGTAGATTCTGGAGAATAGGTCTGTGTTGTCACGAACCCATCCTGCCGGCGGAGTGACGGTGCAATCCAGCGGGTTCGGCTCGGTTGTCTCATCGTGCTCCAAAGGACCGAACGCGTTCACATAATATCCCGGGTTGACAGTGAAGCTGACCGTGGAATGATCCAGCCATCCATGTATCTCTTCGCGGTTGGCATCGTGGTAATAGTTCCAGATCTCGAATGTGATACCATCCAGATAAGTCTCGCGGCAGTATTTCAGCACTTCTGCATTGATGCCCTGCGTTGTGATACGGATACCTTCCTCCTCAAAACGAACAGTCAGGGTGATAGTCTGTCCTGCTACTTCCATGGAAACATATTGTACGTAGTCGTTGTATTGGTAAACGCCCTGCGGGTTGCTCAAGACGATATTCATATCGTCGCGGTCGCAGTAATACTCTACACCGATAGGCAGGAACACCTCTACATCCGTTGTGTCACGCACGTGGATTGACAATTTGGAGGAAATGTAGTCGCCCTCCTCTTTCTCTGCGTTGATGCTCAGGTTCACTTCTACATGTCCGTCTTCAGATCCGGTTTGCTCAATGGGGATAACAATCGGATCGGTAGGAACTAACTCTTCGCTCTTGCCGTCTGCAGGAGTCAGTTTGATCACCCAGTCGTTATAAACACCATCGCCATCATAATACTCGCCGCTGTTTTTTGCCGTGCGGTAGTCAAAACAGAGGTAGTAGCCGTAGCCCGGAATCTGATAAAGCGTCCATGCGTCGTGTTTGGTGTTGTCTTTGTCGCCCCAGCTGTCATGGTAGGTCGGGTCGGCAAAAGGCAGGTTAACGCACAATGCGTCCGGACCCCAAGCGGCGTTGTAGTCGTTGATATGCTCGTTGTTAATCACCAGATAATCCATGTGGTTACCACCTGTCACACCATGCCATGCGCCGTTCATATCCACCAACGTCGAGCCCGAATAATAGGCGTACGATGAACCGATGTTTTGCAGGAAATAGGCGGAGTGGTCCCACTCTGCACGATGCTCGTTCGGGTGCTGACGGATATAGTCCAGCACGTAGGTACGCTCTTCCTGCGTTATAGCTGCCGGGATAAAATCACGGTATTCTGCAGGCACGTTGCCGTCCTGAACCTTATAATAACTGAATTGCGCTTTCTTTACTCTCGCCGGAGCTTTGGCGCCATTTTCAAAAGTACTTACATGGGTATGGTGACCCGAGTAGATAACAAAATTAGCTTGTTTGGCAGGACGTACCTGCGCTTTGTCTTCGCCCTTCTCGCATGCTGTCAGCAGCAGTGCTAAGGAAACGAATGAAAAAATAATCTGTTTAGTATTCATATTATTTTAATGTTATGAGTAAATTCGCTGCAAAGGTACTGCTTTTTTTTATATTATGCAAAAAAATCATCTATTTATTTGGGCTTGTCCCAAATTAAATACTCTCAATTACTTGCATGTTTGCAAAAAAATTACTACCTTTGCACTCCTTTTTGTTTTTAATGTTAAAAATATTGTTCATATTATGATAAATGACTATAACAAAACGAAAGTAGCTTGCTATCTTGGTTTTGTTACGCAGGCGATAGTTGCCAATTTTCCGCCGCTTCTATTTATGGTGTTCTACCGCGAGTACGACATTCCTATTGCCATGCTTGCCTATATCCCGGCTGTCTTTTATATTGTACAGCTCATAACGGATTTTCTGTGTGCCAAGTTCAAGAACCTGGACTATCGCCGGAGTATTATTATCTCTGAGATAACATCCGCTCTGGGGCTGATCGGTCTCGCTTTCCTTCCGCAACTCTTCTCTAACCCGCTCATTGGTATCCTTATTTGCGTGACCGTGTATGCCGTTGGCAGCGGTCTCATAGAGGTCCTCTGCAGCCCGATTATCGAGGCTTGCCCCTTTGAGAACAAAGAGGGTATGATGAGCCTCTTGCATTCTTTCTACTGCTGGGGCGCTGTAGCCGTGATATTGGGTTCTACGCTTTTTTTCTATCTCTTCGGACTGGCCAACTGGAGGTATCTGACTTTCCTCTGGGCGCTTATTCCTTTATATAATATCTATAACTTCTCTGTCTGTCCTATCGCTCCTATAGTGCCGGATGCGGAGGGAATGAGCATGACCGCTTTGCTGAAGAACGGCAGGTTCTGGCTCTTCCTGATCCTCATGGTCGCTGCCGGTGCTTCCGAGAGCACCATGGCGCAATGGACATCCGCTTTTGCAGAAGCATCGCTGGGCGTGGACAAAGCCATCGGCGATCTGGCTGGACCCTGCGGCTTCGCTTTCTGCATGGGATTGGGACGGCTTTGGTATGGCAAGAAGGGGTTGCATCTCAATCTCTCTGCATACATGACCGGGGCCGGTATTCTCTGTTTCTTCGCTTATCTCCTCGCTTCGCTCTCCTCAAACCCTGTCGCCAGTTTCGCGGGATGTATGATCAGCGGTCTGGCGGTAGGGATCATGTGGTCCGGTTCTATCAGTCTTACCTCGGCGCGGATACCCAAAGGCGGAACAGCCCTCTTTGCCCTACTCGCGTTGGCCGGAGATATGGGTGGCACGCTCGGACCTTCCTTGATCGGTATCGCTACCCGCTCCGCGGAAAACAGTATCCGGACAGGTATCCTTGCTGCCTCTGTCTTCCCTGCTATGCTCGTCATCAGCCTGCTGCTCATCCGCAGACATGATTAGTATTCAAAATATCTATGTGTTATAGTGTCCGTCGTATAATTGTTCCGCCTTGTATTACCTTGGAACATAGCGGGTTCATTGAGTTTCTTCAGTAGCCTTTCTTCAAAATCCGTATGATTAGGCGTCGGGCGCACGACACTCACGTCGAACTGCATCTCCGCTACGCCGTCCGGTACGATGTTACCGAAGACACGGATGGTGTGTTTGGCCAGATTGATGTTTTCATCGCTGCGAAAGACAAAAACCATCAATGCACTGTCTCCGACTGGAACCAGAGACGGTTGCTCGCTGATGAGACTGATGCTACTGCATGCAGGCTGTATGTCGCTGATGATCAGTGGATTGGGACCATCGTTGTACAGCCGCCACATCATTTGTAGTTCATCGCCCTGTAAGATAGGGATATAGTGCCGTACGGGATCTTTCACCCGCACATTCGTCGGACCTATCTCTTTCCTACAGCCCGCCAAGAGCACCGCCAGTAGTAAGATTCCTATTATGTTAATCCTCCCTTTGTTCATCAGAACTTGATATCCATGGATATATTCAAATAAATATAGTTACGTACGGTCCGGTTGTTGCTCCCGATGACGTACCAGGACAGGCTGCCTGCTAATCCCAGATGGCCGTTGATCACGTAATATCCTCCGGCACTCACGTTGGTGTTGATATGAGCGAAACGCACAGGCATAGAACCGTCTAACAGCGAGACCTCCGGTGCATTTCCGGCGCCTACTGCGGCAAACACATGGCTCCTGTCGCCGTCCAACGGGAAGAACTGGCATTTGAAACCTCCGTTGAAATACACGTTCTTGTTCAGCAGATAAGCATCCAGTGAGGGCGAGAGGAAGAACTGGCCTACCGTCCATCCTGCCGTCAGTCCCAGACCCCATAGATGATAGGGATTCGTGTCGGCTATATACCGCCAGGACAGCCTCTCGGTCAATGTCCAGTCCATCGGCAGGTTCTCTGTAACTGATATTTTGGCGGCTCCTTTCGGCAGGAACTTCGATGCCCATGAGCCCTGCACAGCTATCTCGCCCCAATGGAAGGAGTGGCTGTATCCTGCACCTATCTGCACACCGCTTCCGCCTTCTGAATAGACCGTTGAGTCATTGCCGTTCACGTCAGACTCAGTCCATTGACCGCTCTCGCGACCGGCATAGGCAAGCGAGACTTCCAGAACATCTTTCTTCCACGCGTGGCTGTAAGTGGCATAGGCGTTGTGACTCCATTGATCCACACTGCTTCTGCGCGAATATTGGTATTCGAATAGCAGGCTGTTTTTCATTGTCCTGCTATGTAGCAGATAGCCATGGCGGCGCACATAAACAGCCTCATTGGGAGCCGGAACATACCGCATCAGGTTCACATACGCGCTGTCGTAGTTCTTCCGTTTCTCATAATAGACCGAACGCTCCATGTAATCCATCATAGCGAGCGAATCGCTTACGGCACTCGTGTCCGGTATATTGGCGCGGCAGGCGGTTATTCTGCGTCGTATCGTCTCCTGCAGCGTCGTGTCGGTCGTCAGCGTGTCCGCCTGCTCCAAGAGCGGCAGGGCTTGAACCCATTGCTCCTCAGCCATCAGGTCTGTTCCCTCACGCAGACGCTTCTCCGCGATCTCTTCGCGTACATCGGCGTCGTTGGGATCGGCTGCAAAACGCTGCTCCAGCAGTCGGTTCGCTGCCCTCTCATTACCCAGACGTTGCTCCGTCAACTGCGCTTTAGCTAACAACTCCGGCGTGTCGCCATCACGTTTACGCGCCTCGCTGATATAGTACTGCGCATCGTCCCAATAACCTCTTTGCATAGAGGTACGGATGAGCCATTCCAGTGAGGTCGAGTCTTGCTGGCTGCCATACAGATGGCGGTAGCGGGTGTAAGCATCGTTGGCGTCTGCTGCTTCTGCCGCCTCGCGCTGGAGACCCTCTAATAGCGGCTCTAAATCATTGGCTTTGTACATCCGTATGCAGTCGCGTAGGTATCCTTCTGCCTCTTGGTAGCGAGCCTCCTCGCTCATGATGGATACACGCTTGCGGATCAGGGCTCTGTTTCCGCGGGTGTTCTGTACACCGCGCGCACACACTTCCTCCGCTTCGCGACGTTTGCCCTCTCGGAGGAGAGAAGCGGCGAGGTCCAGGTAATAACCGGGCTGTTTGGCGGGATTGTTCGCTATCAGCGACTGCATCTGTTTCTGTACCTCCTCTTCGTTGCCCTGTTTGCGCGCAGCGTTCGCTTTCAGCTCCTGATGGTAGGCTACGTCCTTGCGCACTTGCTCGTTCTCGGGGTAGATCTCTGCCAGACGGGCCAACAGACGGTCGGCCTCATAGTCGTTGCCGCTTTGACGGTAGAGCTCGATCTTCTTCCTCCACAGATGGATGTTGTATGGACTGAATGCCAGCAGATCGTTCACATGGACGATGGCTGTGGCGTAGTTGCCTTCCTCCTGTTCTATTTTCACCAGCAGGTCCAGCGCCTCTGTACGCGAGTCGTCTTCTTCAAGCGCGTAGAGCAGATGCATACGGGCTTCGTCAGGACGCCCTATATGGTGGTAATACCGACCGTTCAGGTAACGCATATCGGCGGTGTAACCCCATTCGGGGTCGGCGGCATCAATGAGTTTCTTGGCCTTTTCCCATTCCTTGTTATCCATCAGCCACTTAATGGTATCGCTGTACTGAGCCAGACTCATCGTCAGGTGCTTCGGTAACTTGGCGTGTACGTCCTCTGCTTTTTGATGGATGGTGTTCTTTCCTTCTACCACACGCTCTTTCAGGCTGCTCTGCGCCCATATACCGGTTGGAAGCAAGCACAGCAACGCTATGGCTGCCGCTTTTTTCTTGGTTCCCGTTCGCGTCATTTCACCCCATACAGCACGCTGGTTAGTCAGGTATTTCCAATAACCTTGCAGCGAGAATACGACGATCATCGGGTGGTATATGATAGGCTCAAACAGAGCGGCTAACAGCAACTTGAAATATCCGGTGGATTTCGTGTAGGAACCACCGCACAGGTAGTCATAGAAAATAACAAAACTGGATAGCACCATCGAGAAACCGTATATGGCTGCCATCAATATCCAGAATGCGGACCAGTTAATTCCGTTGGTGAAGATCAGAAAGGCCATGACCACTAATCCCAGACCCTCAATAATAGGAGCCAGAAACTCGAAAATGAAGGTATAGGGCAGAGTCACCATTCCCAATGTCTTGTATTTGGGATTGAAGAGCATATAACGGTGTTTCCACATGTGCTGGATCAATCCGCGGCCCCAACGGTTGCGCTGGCGCTTGAGCACTTTTACGGTACTGGGACCCTCCGTCCAGCAGCATGTATGAGGAATCTGCACCACACGGTAGGGCTTTTTTTGCTCTAAACAGTATCCCATCATACGGGTGATGATATCCATATCTTCGGCGAACGAATCACTCGCGTAACCGCCGGCGGAAAGAACGATCTCCGTGCTGAATAGACCATAACCGCCAGACACGTTGTTCATCGCGTTGATCTGGCTCCAACCCATCTTACCGATCAGGAACGAACGCTTGTACTCCAGATCCTGAAACAACGGGATAGGTTGGTTGGACGGACGGATATCTACCAACTGACCATTCTCCGATATACTGCCGTTACTCATACTCATCGTGCCGCTAACGGCGATAATAGTACTGTCCTGCAAGATCGGGAAAATACACTGCTTGATCGCGTCTTTCGACAGAATACAGTCCACATCGGTATTGATGAAATACGGCGTGGTGACTACGTTCAGGCCGGCGTTCACCGCATCCGCTTTCGTTCCTCCGTTCACTTTATCTACTACGGTCAGACGGCGATAAAGCGGATTGAACGAACGGAAAAGACGACGGAACGGTTTGCAGTGGATCCGCTCAACATACTCGAACGGAATCTCCTCCAGATCAAAATTGTTGATCAGCAACTCTAATGTGTTGTCCTTACTGCCGTCGTTCACAATCACCACCTCGAAATTCGGGTAGTCCAACTGGAGCAGTGAGTTCACATTATCTACGATCGTCTTGCTCTCGTTGTATGCCGGAGCCACGATACTTACACCCGGGGCGTATGGACTGTCCTCCACCGCGTAATTGATGTGGTCGTCTGTCCATTTCAGATATTGAGAACTATGGATATAAGCCAGTACTAACAGCAGCACATACGAGATGATCAACCCTAAACTGTAGAAGAAAATGATCGTACCGTAGAAATATAAAAAGGCGTCCCACATTATTCGTCCCTCCCTTCTTCTTCGTGTTGCTCGATTACTTCTATCTGTTTGAAGAATTGGTTGTCGTCGTGTCCCGCGTTCGCCAACTCATAGAAAACTTTCTTCCCTTCCGGACCGTATTTATACAAACATGACAGTACTATCGCACGGGTCTTCTGACTCGTCGTATGGAGGTACGCTTGGCGGAAAAATTCTACCTGCCTGCCTGTGTTGATGCTTGCTAACGCACGCAACGTCTCACGTTTGGCCTCGGGGAACAGCGCATCGTAGTTCTTCACCAACTCGTCCTCGGCTTCTGGGTCACCAATCAACGCAAGAGCACGGATGGCTGCCGAGCAGCATTTCTTGCTCGGTGAGGTCAGAAAATGACGCAGACTGCGCTTCTCCTCTTCCGTTCCCCAATAAGGCACTTCCGATATAAACAGCGCTTTCTTGTCTTCGTTCGTGGATTGGCTGATGAGAGAGGAGAAATGAGGCATCGGGTGACCCTTCGCTACGTGCCAACCGCATAAACGGTGAAAAATAGTGGGGTACCATAAATTAAAAGGCTCGCTCGCGTCTCTTGTCACCATCGCAAAGGGTTCGGTCTTGCTGCAAAAACCGTAGTACGCACGGGCTAACTCCCGGATCTGAGAATCTTTATTCTCCAGATAGACCGCTAACGAACCTTCGCTCACGCGGCAGGGAAGGGTCATCAGAATCTGCAGCGTACGTTTCACATCCTTATGTTTCAGCAGATTGGTTTCCAATGCTTCTTGTACGCCCGTCAAACGGCATAACCGGCGCATGTTCGGGATATACAGCTTGTGCGTCAATTCCATGCGCAGGCTCTCCAGCAGACGGGCCATCACCATCCCGTTCGTCTGGTGCAACTCGCTACGGTCGTGGCGGCAGATATACTCCATCTCCTCCTGGCTCAGTTTCTCCTCCGTGCGGAGAATGTCACGGAATGCACTCTCATATTCACGACGGTATTTCTCGTACTCGTTGTCGTTGTGCCAACGCCTGTTGGCTTTGTGCGAAAAAAGAATGAATAAAACAACGATCGTCACAACGCTCAGGGCTATGATCCCGAACGAAATACGGACCTGCCATGGGAACTGGCGAAGGTAAGCGTCAAGAAGGTAGTTCATATATTGTACTACTTCCCATCCGTAGAATATTGCTGAAGGTCCTTCCATAAATGAGCGTGCAAAAGTACTAAAATTTTACCAATATACCAAATTTTTCGGGGGAAAATATACGTTTTTAATGTTTTTTTGTGGAGTTTTTTTATTTTTTAATTTTTAATTTTTAATTTTGAATTATTTGTTGTATCTTTGCACCCGATTTTAATCGTAAACCGTAAATCAACTTATGACTCGCCAGTTAATTGAAATACTACTCATCAATATCCCGGCATACATCTGTGCCGGACTTGCTCTCTACCGCAAAATTAACAAAGGGCAGTATTACGAGGCGGTCATTTTCGCCCTGCTTGTTCTGGATCTCTTCTGCATGGCGTTTTTTACGGCTATGGTGCTAAACCCCGAGACGGCAACCGGTACCAACATGCAATGGTTGGCTATCTTTACCGTACTTGTTGTGCCAATCTTATATGCCTTCCACGCTCCTTATACCGGACACGAGAGAATCGATTGGGCTATCATCTTGCTCTTTCTGATCGCAGGACTGATTTTTGTGCCTGCCACCAGTATCGAACTCGCGCCATCCTACGCCGTCCGGTATGATACTATGCCTATGGAGGGATATGGAGTTTCAATCTTCTATCGGGGAATGTACCTCTTTCATATCGACTGGATTATCATTATTCTCTTGTTACAAACAACTATTGCGTACCTCCGCGTTTGGCGTGTCGTTCGATATGTGCATGCGCAGGGCGGACACTACTCCCTCTCTACAAGAGCCGTCCTGGCTTGGGATTTTAACTGCGGATTTTTTATGGTCGTCTTTTTCCTCGTACCACTCTCTTTGTGGCAAACACCCGTGATGAGGGTGATATATATGATCATGGCGGCACTCATCATCGCTGTCGGAGCGCTGCTCATCTTCCTGGGCTTCGATCTCAATCCCGTTTCCGAGGACTCAGGAAAAAGAAGCAGTCTCAAGGAGTTTGTCCAGGAAAACTCTGAACTCGTCTCAAGTCTCAGGTATCTCCTGGAGGAGGAGAAAATCTATCTTGAACCCCGTATTCAGGCGGAGACCGTCGTCCATCGCCTCGGAACCAACTTCGTCTATTTCAACAAGATCATGAATGCCGAGTATGGTATCTCTTTCCCCGAATACGTCCACCGCGCCAGAATCCGTTATGCCCAGCAACTCGCAAAAGATGCCAACGCATCTTCCCCCCTAACCCTTGATTCCATTGCCACCCGGTGTGGATACAAGGATACCGACACTTTTATCCGTCTCTACCGGCTCATCACTGGCGAAGATCCCGCTACCCTACTCCGCTAATCAAAAACTCCCGCTACATTCACATGCGGCGGGAGCTACAAGCCAATTGAAGAAAACGCTTTTTTTTAACAAAACCCTCTATGAAAACATTTATTGGCTTGTCTTATAAACCATTCTTTTTTGTACTTTCCTGCCTATATTGAACAGGAGTTATTCCGAATTGTAAACGGAACAAACGGTGAAAATTATTCGCCGTCAGCCCAACCTCGTTCGCTATCTCACCAACCGGCTTGGCTGGCTTGTTGCGCAATAGATCGCAAGCTATTTCCAACCGGATGGTATTGATCCATTGTGGAAACGATTGACCGGAAGTATTGCTGCTGATTATACGGTTTAACGCGTGACGCGATAGATTCATTTGGGCTGCAAATGAGTCCCGACCCAAGTTTTGGTCGGCGTAAAGATGTTCGTCATATACCGCCTTCAAAATCCGCTCGTACTCTTCTTTGTAATTCATTTCCGATTCCTTTGTCATATCATCTTCATCTTGTAATGTTTCCGATATTTTCTCTGGTGTTTTGTTTTTCTTCTTGAACCGGCGAAAAACAATATAAAATACAAAAATGTACAACGTGCTGATAACCGCAATTTCTATTGCGATAGTGAGTATTTGCACCGTAAATAATACACTAAGGATACCCATTCCTTTTACAGACTAATAACTATATTTAATATTCAAATTTGCTGCAAAAGTACTACATTTATTCGAAACCTGCAAATGAAACCTTTCACTTATTTGGTTTCGTCCCAAATTGGTGATTAAAATTTACGAATTGTTTCATAAATTTTCTCCTCCTTTCCTCCTTTCCCCTCCCTTGAGCGGGTGAAGAGCTCTGCTCGATCGGACTGCCGGTGGCCGTCC
>CALEPS010000082.1 GCA_937910305.1 uncultured Bacteroidales bacterium
TAATTAATTATATTTAAATTTTAAATATTTCATAAAATATATATAAAAATTAATTCAATATTTAATCTTAGATATATATATCTATCAAAAAAATAATTAATTTAGTTTAAATGCTTAAGCTTCGTGAATTCATAAAAAGAATTCGTGCTTGTAAGACATTAGATGAAGAGCGGTCCTTATGTAATAAAGAAAGTGCAGAAATACGTAATTTAAAAAAAGAAACAGCTCAAAAATTAGCAGTTCGTTCCATGACAAAATGCATGGCTATGTCATTATTAGGATATCAAACAGAATTCATTCACATGACATGCATATCTCTTTTAGCCAGTCAAAACTTCACACAAAAGAGATTAGCCTATTTAGGTATTTGTATGCTCCTTGATGAAAAAAGTGATATATTGCTTTTATCATCAAATATAATAAAAAAAGATTTATCTTCAAATAATAAATATATTGTCGCAGCAGCTTTGAATACAATTGGTGAAATAGGAACTCCAGATATGTGCAGAGATACTTGCCCAGAAATCATCAAATGTTTAAATAGTACTAATGTCTATATTAAAAAAAAGGCGGCCTTAGCTTTATCAAAAGTAGTCAAAAGTTGTCCTGAATTAATAGATACAGTTCAACAAAATTTATCTACTATTTTCGAAGATAAAAATCATGGTGTTTTACTTGCTGGTTTAGCTCTTGCTGAACAAGTCTTTAAAGCAGAGCCTAAGACTATTAAAAAATATAAAAAATATTTATCCCCTCTTTGTAAAACTTTAAAAAATTTAATTTCAACAAGTTATGCTCCTGAATATGATGTAAATGGAATCACTGATCCTTTTTTACAAATAAGAATTTTAGAAGTATTAGGATTCTTTGGAAGATCTTCATCTAAAGAAAATGAAGAATTAGAAGCTTTATTAAATTCTATTCCATCTAATACAGATACAACAAGAAAAAACACTGGAAACGCCGTTTTATATGAATTAGTAAGATGTATATTTAGTTATGATAGTAGTAAATCCTTAAAAAGTTTAGGAGGTTCTATTTTAGGACAATTTTTAAATAATAAAGATAATAACTATAAATATTTAGCTTTAAATACTTTAAATGACATTGCTAAAATAGATATAGACACTGTACAAAAACATAAAAATGTAATTTTAGAATTCTTAAAAGTCGGTTTCTTCTTGACGCATTATAGTATTTATTGGCTCTGGCTGTCTTGCTTGGGACTGGTTATCAACTGGTTCGGCGATTCGCTGGACGGTACCACAGCCCGTGTGCGCCATGCGCAGCGACCGATCTACGGTTATTACCTCGACCATAATATCGACACCGTCACCGAGGCGTTCATGTTTATCGGAGCCGGGCTCTCGCCGCTGATGAATATGAGCATAGCGCTGCTTTGCTACGCCGCTTATCTCGCCCTCACGGTGTATGTCAGCATCAATGCGCACCTTAAGAGCGAGTTCAAACTGACGTACGGATATATGGGACCCACGGAGTTCCGACTGATTATCATTATTGCCAATATTCTGCTGATGTATATCCCGTCGCTCACCGCCTACAAGGGATCGTTCAACTATTTCGGCGAAACCATTCATTATGGTACGCTCGACATCATCGGGTCGGGGATCTTGGTTATTCTGGTGATCTTCTATTTCGTCAGTTTCTTCAAGGATCTGCACTGGTTCGCCAAACAGGACCCGCTCATCAAACATCCGCAAGATGAGCAAAAGTAAGCTCAAGGAGATCGTATTCAGGTATCTGAAATTCGCAGTATCTACGCTGGCGGGAACGACAGTAGATATGCTCGTCCTATGGCTTTGTTCGCACTATCTGTTCAACGGCCGGTACTGGGGCGAGTATCTGCTCTCGCCGTTTATATCATTCGAGTGTGCCGTACTTACTAATTTCGTTCTGGCTTATTTCTCCGTATGGCGCGACCGCGTCTCGGCATATACCTTCCGATCCTTCCTTCGCCATTACGCAGGCTATAACCTCTCCTGTACAAGCACTTTTCTCATTAAGATGGGAGTCTTGCTCCTGATCGAACGATTCTCCGGAGGATGGGATGTACTTATCTGTAATATCCTCGCTCTCTGTGTCTCGGGTATCGTCAATTTTTCTCTCAACGAGCATGTTGTCTTTAAGAAGAAAAAATGAACAGCGTACGTGATTATTTGTTAGCTTTGCATCAGCGTAAGAACGGAGTGGGGGAGGAATACGAAATATCCTCATGTCCGCAGTTGATAGAGCGTGTGCAGCAACTGGGTTTCCTGCCGCTATTGGACAGCGGCATAGCCGGTTATTGCGCCGAGGAGATGATGGCACCCGACTACCACTATGTGCCTGCCATACGCGGACGGGACCCATACAGCCCTCCGTACACCGCAGGAGTCCTACGAACGAATCCTTGCACATATGCGGGAGATCCTGCCTGCGGCGACAGAGAAACAACTGAACAAACTGCTGAGCGGTAACCCGTCACCCATCCTTGCGCGAGAAACGCACGGCGCTCGTCTGGCATAACGGCGGTCATTTCACCGACTGTACCCTCCGCCTCGCCCAAGCCCTCGCCTGGTGTATCTCAAAGCAGCAAACGATTTGACAACCTTGCCCAACCGTTGATATGACCCAGAAACAGAAAACAATCCTCGGCTTTGCAGCCGGAGTGGCGGCGGGTGTCTCGTACGGACTGAATCCGCTGTTCGGCAAACCGCTCTTGGACGGCGGCGTGCCGGTGTTGTCGCTCTTGTTCTTCCGTTATGCCATCTCGGCGGTTATCTTAGGTCTCTGGATGGCGTTCCGGCATGAGTCTTTCCGCGTCAACGGACGGGAAATGCGCCTGCTGGTCGTTCTCGGCTGTCTGTTCGCCGCCAGCAGTGTCTTTCTCTTTGAGTCGTACCGGTTCATCCCTTCCGGGCTGGCAACGACCTTCGTTTATCTGTATCCGGTCTTTGTGGCGCTTATCATGGTCGGGCTGCATGTCTATCCCAAATGGCAGGTATGGCTGTCTATAGCTGCCACGGTTGCGGGAGTGGTCTTGCTAAGCTGGCCCGCCGCCGGAACAGAGATTCACTGGCTCGGTATTGTCTTGGCGGCTATGTCTGCTTTGAGTTACGCCGTTTATCTGGTGATTGTCAACCGCTCGCAGCGTATCAAACATATCTCCGAGCATATGCTCACGTTCTATGGTCTGGTGGTGGGTGCCGTTGCCTTTCTGGCGTACCTGCTTATTGACGGAACGCCGGTGCTGCAAGGCATAGACACCACTTCAGACGTGCTGAATCTCATCGGTCTGGCAGTCTTTCCGACCATGATAGCCATGCTGACGATAGCCCTTTCCACACGCCTCATCGGACCAACCAAAACGTCTGTCTTGGGCGCTTTCGAACCCGTAACGGCTATCTTGGTCGGCACGCTGGTCTTTGGCGAACCGCTGACGGTCAACATCCTCGCCGGCATCGTCATCTGCATCGCCGCCGTCCTCTTCATGATTCTCAGCGAAAAGTAAAAATGAAACTGCGCCCCTAGTTAGAGTTTTTTCTAGCAAAAATCTTGTGTATGTCAAAAAAATGTTGTATCTTTGCGCCAGATTGGCGCATTACAAATAAATGGCATCTATAGACACTACCAATATGTGTAGCCATCTGCAGCGGAAGTTATTCGCTGAGGACGGTGAGTACCGCGCCGTCCGGGAGCAGATAGAGAACGATCCGATGCTCACGGCGGTTGTGCGTTCGCGGCAGTTGCATATCTATCGCGACGGGAAGAAAATATTGGTTCTCGCCGGCAAGAGCGCACCGAAGATCATCCGGGACGACAGACTGAACGAACTGATAAATAGATAACTTTAAATAGTATGACCTACGACGAATACATAGCCCAAGAGCAGCAGGCGATGGATGAGGAGCAGCGGGATGACAGTTGCTTTCTGGAGTACCAGCCCGAAGGACAGTTTGTCCGCGGACACTAACATGACAAATATATGTATTATGACCATAGACCAATTCCGTAAACGCATGGCGACGGGCGAGCCGATAGTAGGTGGCTCGGACCTGCACATGGAGTTCCATAAGTACTCGCAGGAAGCCCTGCGTATCACTGCCGAGATCAACGGTGCGTACCATACACCCGAAGAACTGCGGCGGCTGTTAAGCGAACTGTGGGCAATTGACGTGCCGGAGAGTTTCGGCATGTTTCCGCCTTTCTACACCGACTGCGGCAAGAACACTCACATCGGCGAGCGGGTGTTTATCAACATGGGCTGCAAGTTCCAGGACCAGGGCGGTATCTTCATCGATGACGATGCCCTCATCGGGCATAACGCTACGCTCTGTACGCTCAATCATATCCCAGACCCGGCGCAACGGGCAGGCATGACAGCCAAACCGATACATATCGGCAAGAGGGTGTGGCTCGGCACGAACGTGACCGTCCTGCAAGGTGTCACTATCGGCAACAATGCCATCGTTGCAGCCGGAGCCGTAGTAACCAAGGATGTGCCAGCCAACGCCATCGTCGGCGGTGTCCCTGCCAAACTGATTAAGATGATAGACTAACTCCGCGCACAGATGGCTAAGATTCTACATATCCGCTCGGTGAACGACTACGCACGCTATGTCGGTGCGCCGGTGTTGCATGAGCTGGTCAGCGTCATCCATTACGACGAACTGACCGCCATGCGGCACAGCCTGAACAGCTACGAGGTCTATGCGATGTTCCTCAACGACGGCGAACTGCCCGAACTGACCTACGGCACGGTGCAGTACACTATGCCGCAACACACGCTTATGTGCGTCTCTCCCGGACAGATAGGCGGCACAACGGACACTGGTGAGATCGTGCATGCCTCCGGCTGGGCGTTGCTCTTCGACCCGAAACTGCTGCACGACACGTTTTTAGGTCGGCGGATGAGCCGCTACCGGTTCTTCAGTTACAACACCTCCGAACCGCTGCTCATGACCGAGGAGGAGAGAGGCATATTGGTCGATTGTCTGGAGCATCTGCGGGCATCCTTCGTACATGGTACATCGTCTCTTGGTACAACAAGCGACTTGTCGCTTGTTGCTTCCTGGCTCTCGCTTATTCTCGAATACTGCCTGCGGTTCTACAGCCGCCAGTTCAAGATGCAGAGTACCGGCGAGAAGGGATTGCTACACCGCTTGGAGACGGTCTTGGAAAACTACTACGCCCATGGTCTCCAGACGGAGAAAGGGCTGCCGACCGTCAGTTACTGTGCCTCGCAGCTGTGCCTTTCCGCCGGTTATTTCGGTGATTTGGTGCGCGAAGCGACAGGCAATACCGCCATCGGTTTCATCCATGAGTTTGTCATCCGCCGCGCCAACGAACTGCTCCGCGCAGGCAACAGCATCTCCTCCACGGCGTACGACCTCGGCTTTCAGACCCCGTCCCATTTCTCGCGCGTATATAAAAAGGTCACCGGCTTTCCCCCGTCCGGTTTCCGCTAAGAAAAGCCCCTTTCCCGAAAACAGGCAAGCCTTTCCTCAATTCAGATAATTGTATGTCGTAAAAAAGCAGTAATTTTGCACTCGCAATTGAAACAACAATATTAACCATTCAAAAACGTACAATTATGGCACAGAAAATTTTAGTTGAGACATGGGGCGATTTCGGTAAAGTCGAAAACCTCCAGGAGATCATGCCCGTAGAAATGCAGATGGCTTACGACCTGCGCGACAAAGGTATTATGGACCATCTGATGGTCAAGGACGGACTCAAAGGCGCGTACATCCTTTATAACCTGACGGACAAGAAGGAAGTAGAAACGCTGCTGAAGAAATTCCCGCTGTACCCCTATTTTGAGCGCATCGAGATGACACTTGTAGAACAGAGTTTTTAAGCAATTATGGCAAACATCATTTTAGGCACATGGTCATGGGGCGCCGGCATGTTCGGCGGCGACAGCGTGTTCGGTTCGCACACCGACGAGCATATTCTGCAACCTGTTTTCGATGCGGCGACGGAGGCGGGTCTGCGCACATGGGACACCGCCACGGCGTACGCCATGGGCGAGTCGGAGCGCATCCTCGGGTCGTTCATCGCCGGCAAGAAACGCGAGGACTATATCATCTCTACCAAGTTCACACCGCAACTGGCGCAGATGTATGACGATTCGGTGGAGAAGATGGCGGAGGCGTCCATGGAGCGCATGGGCATTGACTATATCGACATCTACTGGATCCATAACTCCGCCGACGTGGAGCGTTGGACGCCGGGACTGATTCCGCTGCTGCGGTCGGGCAAAGTGCGCCGTGTGGGTGTCAGCAACCACGACCTTGCGCAACTCAAACGCGCCAACGAGATACTCGCCGAAGCGGGCTTCCGTGTCTCTGCCGTGCAGAACCATTTCTCGCTCCTCTACACGAACTCCGAGCGCGACGGCATCCTTGACTACTGTAAGCAGAACGGCATTGAGTTCTGGGGCTACATGGTCTTGGAGCAAGGTGCGCTGTCGGGCAAGTACAACACGGCTAATCCGCTGCCTGCGGACAGCGACCGCGGACGCAAATACAACCCTGTTCTGCCGCAACTCCAGGCACTCACGGACGAACTGACCGCTATCGGCAAACGCTATGGTCTCTCCTGTTCGCAGACGGCTATCGCGTGGGCGATGACCAAGGGCGTGCAACCCATCATCGGTGCCACCAAACCTCACCACGTGACCGAAGCGGCGCAAGTGGGCGACTCCCGTCTGACGCCCTCCGAGGTCGCAGCACTGGAACGTCTCGCCGCTGCCACCGGTATCGACACCCGCGGCGGATGGGAAGGCAAAGCCTAAAGGAATGTACAAAGGATAAATGTACAATGTACGAAGGAATATTTATGAAACGTATTCTCTTTTTTCTTGCGGCGGTGTGCTTATCCGCTGCGGCGAGTAGCAAGACCCTGGTGGCGTACTACAGCTACACCGGCGACTGCGAGGCGATTGTCACCGAACTGACCCGACAAATCTCTGCCGACGTGGTGGAGATTGAACCTGCCGAGAAAGGGCTCCGATACGAGGCGAACGGTTACGCTCTCGGCACGCAGTTGCTCAATGCCATCAAAGCCGCTCCGAACGATGCCGCTTCCTATCCGGCGATAGACCCGGTGAACGTCTCGCTGGGCGAGTATTCGACCGTCATCATCGTCACGCCCCTTTGGTGGAGCCAGATGGCAGCTATCATGCAGAGTTATCTCTTCCAAGTAGGCGAACAACTGGCAGGCAAGAAAGTCGGACTCATCGTCTCCTCCGCTTCCTCCGGCATCAGCGGCGTAGTGGCTGACTGCAAGAGGTTAGTACCGGACGCGGAGTACGTGAACGAGAACCTCTGGATTCACGACTCCAACCGCGCGAACACGGCTGCGCTGGTGGCTGACTGGGTGGAGAATAACGGACTGAACCAAACGGAGAATACTATGCAAATCAATGTCATTATAGGCAACCAGACCTTTACTGCCACTTTGGCGGACAGCGAGACCGGAAGAGCGTTTGCGCAACTGCTGCCCATGACGGTTACAATGACCGAACTGAACGGCAATGAGAAATACCACTATCTGGACTCCTCGCTGCCGACGGACAGTTACCAGCCCGGCACGATTCATGCAGGCGACCTGATGCTGTACGGCAACAACTGCGTGGTGCTGTTCTATGAGACCTTCAGCAGTTCCTATTCCTACACCCGCATCGGCTCTATAGATGATCCCGCGGGCCTTGCCGCCGCTCTCGGCTCCGGCAATGTGTCCGTGCGGTTTGAGAAGGCAGGAACAACAGAAAACCTCACCCCGACAGTCCCAAGTGACCAAGCACCAAGTACCAAGTTCATCGAAAACGGCGTCCTCTATATCAAGCACAACGCCCAAACGTACGATGTACGAGGACAGCAAATAAAATAACAAAGATATGAGTAAAAAAGTAGTCGTTTTATCCACCTCGCTGCGGGCGGGGTCGAACAGCCACGCGATGGCGGAGCAGTTCGCCGAAGGCGCGAAAGCCGCAGGGCATGAAGTAGAACTGATCTCGCTGCGCGGCAAAGAAATCAAGTTCTGTATCGGTTGTCTCAAATGTCAGGAGACAGGCGCGTGTGTCTTCAAAGACGATGTGCCGGCAATCATGGAGTCTGTGCTCAACGCCGACGTCGTTTGCTGGGCAACACCGATTTATTATTACGAGATGTCGGGTCAGATGAAGACCCTCATCGACCGCATGAACGCCATGTATCCAAAGGATTACCGGTTCCGCGACATCTACCTGCTGACCACGGCGGCAGAGGACGAACCGTTTGTGCCTGAACGCGCCGAGAGCGGTCTGCAGGGCTGGATCGACTGCTATGAGAAATGCGCCCTCAAAGGACATCTGTTCTGCGGCGGCGTGAACGACCCGCGTGAGATAAGCGGCCACGCCAAACTGCAAGAAGCATACAAAATGGGCAAGAACGTATGAGAAAAATCTTCACCCTTGCATTGGCGGCATTCATGCTTGCCGCTTGCACAACCAAACAGTCAAACACCAAAGACATGAACCAACTTTCTTTCACAACCGAGCAGGCGGCGTGTATGTCTGCCATCGCCTGCAATGAAGCCAAGGGTGACCTCGTGGCGCTTGAATCCGCAATACATGGCGGACTGGAAGCCGGACTGACGGTCAGCCAGATCAAAGAAGCCCTCTCGCAACTCTATGCTTACACGGGTTTTCCGCGCAGTCTCAATGCGCTGGGCGTATTACAGAAAATCGTAAATGGAAAATCGACAAATGATAAATGGGAGGAAGGCATAGAGGCATCGTCTCTACCTTCCGACTTTGATGCTTTAAAAGAAGGTACGCGCGTACAGACCCAACTGACAGGCAAACCCTTCAATTATGAGTTTGCGCCTGCAACGGATTACTACCTCAAGGCGCATCTCTTCGGAGATATCTTCGCCCGCGATAACTTGACGTACGCCGACCGTGAGTTGGTCACCGTCTCCGCCCTCAGCGGCTTACAGGGCGTGGAACCGCAACTGAAAGCCCACATCGCCGGTGCACGTAACATGGGCGTGACGGAGGAGCAGTTACAAGGCATCGTCGTTGCCCTCGCTGCCAACGGTCTCTTGGAAGAAGCAGGCAGACTCGCCGGACTGTTAGAAACGGAGTGGCCGCAAGGCAAGCCCAATGACGCCTATGCGCAGTATTTCGTGGGGCAGAGTTTCTTGCAGCCGTATTATGGCGGTGTGGCGAACGTGACCTTCGAGCCCCGTTGCCGCAATAACTGGCACATCCACCACGGTGCAGTGCAGGTACTTATCTGCGTAAGCGGAAAGGGCTGGTACCAGGAGTGGGGCAGACCTGCTGTTCCTCTTACACCCGGCACCGTGATTGCTATTCCCGAGGGCGTCAAACACTGGCACGGCGCCGCCGCGGACTCGTGGATGCAGCACCTCGCTATCCATACGCAAGAGCAGCCCGGAGCCACCAACGAATGGCTCGAACCGGTCAACGACCGACAGTATGACACTGTGAATGAATAATTAGCGACCGGATGCCTGCTTTTTGTGGAAAAGTGGGACGGAAAAGAAATTTAAAACCAAAATATTGGGTATAGAAATCCTTTCTCTCTTGCATATTTCGGAAAAAAGCAGTACCTTTGCAGTCGTTTTTGATAAATGAAACGGCGTGTATCTGTCATAGTATTCTTGCTGACCGTAATCATGGCGGTTATCGGCAGTACGGCAACCGGCCGCCCGCAGAATAGGGCGGAGAGCCGTGCTGCTATTCCAGCTCCGCAGCAGATCAGTTATGTCCTCTCTACTTCGGACTGCGCTATCCCTGTGCAGATTGCGAAGATCCAACTGACCGTTATTCATCTCTCTGCACGTCAGCAACTCAAACGCCTCTCGCAGTCTGTCTTCGGACTGCCGGCAAATATTGCCACTTCTTATTCTACCGCGCGCACTATCTGTCGTTCGCGCACGCTACTTCGAAGCCTTGAGACCTACGACATAGGCTTCCCGTTCTCTGCTTTTTGGTAATTTACAATTCAAAGCCTTCAGCTTTCAGTATTCAGCCTTCAGATGCTTTCTGGCGGCTGTGCGGTCGTATACCGCAATAAATGATAAAATTGTAAATGACTAAATGAGTAAATGATTTTATGAATACAACAACAATTATTGTTGGAGTAGTGCTATTAGCGATATGCATTATTCCTGTTCTTATCCTCAACAAATACGGTAAAGGCAACAAACACGACGAAGAGAAATGACAGCCTTGATTATCGTATTTGGATTTATATTCCTTTTGTTGGGCGCAGAAGGGCTGGTGGACGGCGCTTCGGGTTTGGCAAAACGCTTCGGTATCAGTAACCTCGTCATCGGCATGACCGTTGTAGCTTTCGGCACCTCGATGCCGGAGTTTGTGGTCAACATGCTTTCGGTGGCGGAAGGACAGACAGACCTCGCGCTGACCAATATTGTAGGTAGCAATATCATCAATATCTTTGTCATCCTCGGTCTGACGGCACTGGTTTACCCGATTGCGTCAGCCCGCTCCGCACGGGTCTTCGACATTCCGATGAACATCCTTGCCGGCATTGTGGTACTGGTGGCTGTGCTTGTCACGCTGCCTTTTGAGTCCGTGCCGGGCATGTCCCGTCTGAGCGGTGGCTTCCTTCTGCTGATTTTTGGCATCTTCATGTACCATAGTGTCAAAACAGCGAAAGCGGAACCGGACAGCACAGAGAATTTCAAACCCATGCCGCTTGCCAAAGCGCTGATATATATTGTCTTGGGACTTGCAGGATTGATTGTAGGCGGCGAGATGATTGTCCGCGGTTCTGTCCGTGTGGCTACCGAATTAGGTGTGCCGGACGCTATCATCGGTCTGACCATCGTAGCGCTCGGAACTTCTCTGCCCGAACTGGCTACTTCGGTCGTCGCCGCCACCAAACACAACTGCGACCTGGCATTGGGAAATATCGTAGGCAGCGTGTCATTCAATGTGTTCTTTATCTTAGGCACATCCGCGCTGCTTAGACCCCTTCCTGCCTACGAAGGAATTATTTTGGACGGTATCATGGCTACCTTGGGAGCTGTATTGGTATGGCTGGGAGTCATCTCCAACCGCCAACACCAACTCAAGCGCTGGCATGGTGCCCTGTTATTAACCGTCTATGCGGCATACCTGACGTATAGACTGATAAATTTGTAATTTTATGGAAACTGAAAATAAAACATTGATTGAGCAATCATACATAGCTCGCAAAAGCTCATTCTTCGGGCTGTTTCACCACTTGATATATACGCCGACCAACAGCCGGATTACCGACTACGCGCGCTATTACGGGCACATCGTGCGTGACGAACTGCGGGATTTGTTTTCATTGGAGGATGACAAGTTCGTGCAGCGTCTGTCCAAACTCACGACCTACGAAGAAGCGGTTAACGGAAACGTACTGGTGGAAGGTCATATCTCCGCCGACAAACAGTTTGTTTCTCTGCGGTTGTACCTCTATGAGCAGATTGACTACCGGCCTGTAAGCAAGACCTATTTCCTGCAAGGCGACGCGGCGCAGCAAGCCGCCCGGGTCTTCAAACTATAAACCGCACGACTTCCTTTCTGCCAAGGCGGCTCACAATATTGTGAGTCGCTTTTTTTATGCCATAAAACTTGCATATTTCGGAAAAATGTTGTACCTTTGCACTCGCTTTAGAAGGAGTCGCCGAGATTGTCTTGCAGCCCTCAATGAGCACGAGTTATCATAATGGAATTTCGACCTATGCGCCGGAAACGGCAGGAACTCCCGAAAGAGGAGTGCGAGAAGATTTTGAACAAGGCAACAGCCGGAGTGCTGTCCGTTCTGGGCGATGGCGGTTACCCGTACGGAGTGCCTATCAGTTATGTGTATGCTGAAGGCAAACTATATTTCCACTCGGCGGTAGAAGGGCATAAGATTGACGCTATCGCCCGCGAAGACAAATGCTCGTTCACAGTGATTGACCAAGACGAGATCCATCCCGACGAGTACACCACCTATTTCCGTAGCGTGATTGCTTTCGGCCGCATCCACCGGCTGGAGAACATGGAGGACATGTTGCACGGGTTGCGGCTCTTAGGCGGAAAATACAACCCCGGTGACCATGCGGGTTTGCAGCACGAGATAGACAAGTCCGTTGCCATGCCCGGCGGCATCCCTCACACCCGCGTGGCGGTTCTCTGCATGGAGATAGAACACCTCTCTGGCAAAGAGGCGATAGAGCTTGTGCGTGCACATAAAGATAAAGAAGGTCTTGAGGGCCGGTTCTCTGCCTATGAATGATTTTGAAGAACTGATACGTCGCGACTTGCAGCAGTATTTGCTGAGCGAGGGCGAAATTGATGAGCGGCTGCCGGAATGCCCTGATGTAGAGGGCAAATGGGAGACGATAGCTAATGCGTATATCCCTGACGGAGTGCGTGAGTTTCAACACTATCCGCTTGCGTCGCTCGGGTGGATGATGTATCTCGGCATGGCTGTCGCGAAGATGTGGGACGCCGATTGGCAGTACTATGCAGCCAAAGAAGACTTGTATGTGTATCTGCGTGACAAACGTGGCTATGACGCGATGGACGAGTATATCCGCAGAGACTTCCTCAAACTCTCTCCCAAGGATTTTGCTGCGACCGAAGAACTCGTCAGCGAGTGTGCATCACGTGTGCATAGTGCTTTGATTCGTCAGGATATCGAACCGGGTACCAAAGAGGCATTCCTTGGCTACGTCGCTTGTCTGCACCAGTTGTATCTCTTTGGTGCAGCCGTGCAACTCAAGCGCATGGGCTATCACATGACGAGGCTATAACCATTTGATCCACTTCCCGGACTCGAACATTGCACAACGGTGCAATAATCGTGCCCTTATGGGGCTAAGAACCCCCGGAATTGAGTCCTTGGAATGGCAAGGGAGAAGACGACCGTCTTCTCCCTTTGAGCCACTTCCCGGACTCGAACCGGGGACCTACGCATTACGAATGCGTTGCTCTACCAACTGAG
>CALEPS010000083.1 GCA_937910305.1 uncultured Bacteroidales bacterium
CAAACCATATACGCCATCGCTTTCCAAATCACCTTGTCCGGTCTCGCAGGCAGAGAGCACCACAAGGTCAGTGCCGTACAAATCCATTGTAGAAATCTCTTGCGCTGATAGTACTCCATCTTCCACATTAGATGGCAATTCGTCGCGGTGACCGGTCATTGCTACATTTGCTCCGGCAAAGAGTAGTCCGGCACGCTCCATAGATGAGACATAGCGAGAGGCCTTGTCGTTTGCCATGAAAGATGCCATAAAATAGTCTTTTCGTTCTGCTTCTTCCTGCGGCCAGAAGAAACCATGAGTAGCAATATGCAACACGTTAGGATGAGAACCGCTGAGGGCTTTGAAGGCTTCTTCGGAAGCATCACTGCCGATATATAAGCGGCCTTCAATATGGGAGTTGTTGAGGAGTTGAGCAATGTTGCTCACTTCTTGTTTAGCCCCGATTAACTCCTCGTAGTGTCCCCGTGTGAGAGAATCCGGCATCTCGCCACGATACGCATCGCGCATAGCGAGGGCGTTGCTTTTGTTAGTCATCTCTTTCGGTGTCATGTCATATTGGATACCACCAAATAGATCAACAGAAGTAGGCTGGTCTTCTTTGCGTTGCTGTAGGATGAACTTGGTGGAAGAGCAGCGCACAATGTTATATGCGTCACCATAAACCGAATCTGCGGATAGAGGTAACGCCTCGACTGCTAATTGGCAAAGCATTCCATCAGGAGAGAAGTATATCGTTTTAGCGTCACCGATATACGGTAGTAGTTTGCTCCAAATCATCTCCGACAACTGACGACCATTGCGATTGTAGTCGTAGATGTGGTCTTTGTTGGAGGAGTTGATAAGTGGTGTCAACTCAGATTCCTCGAAGAGATAGACGTATTGCGGGATTTCAGAGTCTTTGGTGACGATTGTAGCTATATAATAAGACGGAGTAATGGAGTCATCTTTTGAATAATAATCAAAATGGACTATCTCTATAGCCACCTCATTATTTGATAATGCGTTCTTTATCTCGCGCCATGAGAGATTACCTAAATCCTTATAGTCGACATAGGCTCGGCATTTACTCGTTATATAATGCTCTAAATCATTGATGCTATCTCGCAGTAAATATAATTCTTTGTGATTTCCTCCAACAGACAGAGTAGATGCAAGCGCGTTATAGCGCTCTTTATCTGCTATAAGTTCTTGGAAAACATCTTTTAACAAGGTATCTTTGCTGTTGTTAATACTATTGGTGATGACTTTAGTCGTATTCAAGAGTATTCCTTTTCTAAACAAGGCATCATCATAGGCCATTTCTGATAATGTGGGATTTCTTTGGATGTTACTTTGTATATGCGTAGGAATAATACTTTCAAAAGCTACGTTATAGCCACGTCTCGACAAAAATTGGGAACGTTGTTCTTCCGGCAAGATTAAAAAGTAGTCCAAGATAAACTTTTTTGCAATCGAATCATATTCGGCAATACAAGAAGATGCAAGGGCTGTGTCATTTAAAGCAGAGGCAAATAAGTGTGTGTCTAATAAACGAGTTTGATAGAAAGCACGCTCAGGAGGGAGAAGTTCACGAGTAAGATTCATAGGAACCGTATAGAAATCCGCCAGTGTATCATTGTTTTGGAAATATAGACTTTCACATAGAGTACTTACCGCTATGAGGAATTCAATATTTTCTCGTCCTCTCATCCTATAGATTTTATTGATGGCACTATATAAGTAGTCATCAATTTCCTTATAGGGATACTGTTTAGCTCCGTATAAATTAGATGACAACATAGCAACTGCTAATCCATTCTGTCCTAACGCGAAAAAGATGGTATTAGTAGAGTTATTCTCAATCCGGTAACCTAGTGATAATTTAAAATAAGATACAGCATCCTCATATCTATAAAGGCCTGAGTTTATTTCCCCTAAATGATATAGTATCGTAGCATATGCATCATGGTGCGTACCTCTCGAAATATACCTATCATGTTCTGCTCTTAAGTACCACCTTTCTGCTCTATAGTAATCACCCTGCAAGAAATAGATTTTGCCTTTACAAATGGCATATAATGCAGATAAATAATCGTGCCTATTCAGGAAATCATTATCAATCTTAAATAACAAAGCTATTGCTTCATTCAAGCCTTCGGCAGTTCCTAAGCCTTCTAATACATGACAGATAGATAGAACGGAAGAATAGTAATAATCCTCATAGGCCTGTTTGTTGAAAAACATCAAATTCTCTGCATAATTTAGTGCTTGATAAAAACAGTAGACAGCATCATCAAATAGCAGGCCTGATTGGAACACATAGCCAATGCCTGTCATTACTGCATATTTGGTTTCAAAATCCGAAAACTCCGTCAAATGTTTAAAACAAGCCTTTATGCTATCACTTGCACCCTCTGCATTCCTTTCATTTAACAAAAATACACTTCTTTCGGCTAAGACTCTATAGTATATTTCTGTTCCATAACTATACTTTTTAGCTCTTGAAAAACCTTCATCATAAGCCTCTTCCGCTTTATCCCTTTCTCCAATTAGATAATATGCATTGGCTAAGTCAACCCACAATAAAGAGTAGAACTTATTTGATGGGGGTAAGGTCTTATCTGCTTCTTTGATTCCGGATTGTAGGTCTTTGATTGCTTGTTTGAAATCATTGTTCTTTTCGGATAGAAGAACCCTTAGTCGGATTTCATTAAAATCAGTCGGAATCTTGTTCTTCTTTGGGTCTTGCAAGTATTTAACAAGCCCAGGATTTGAAACCCATTCGGCTATATTAATCGGTGTAATACCCTTTGCGCCTTCGCTCATGGCATCTGCTCCGTTGTCAATCAAAGTCTTACAAATAGTGGATTGCTGCGTCATCGCGGCATAGTGCAGAGGAGTAAATCCATTGAGATCTTTCGCATTGAGATTAGCATGATTTTCTACGCACCATTGTACACCTTGTATGTATCCGTACATTGCGCAATTATGCAAAATCGTGACTCCTTGGTTATTTTCCGGAGTGATATTCACATTTGCACCCTGCTTGGCATATTCTGTCATCTTATTCCAATCATCCTGTAGCAGCGCTTGGTAGAATAACGAATCCAGTCTTGCATCAGCATATATCGGAAGTGAGGCTATCGCAAAGAGTAATATGTATAGCAGTCTTTTCACGGAAGGATAATCTCATTTAATAGGTTAGTAGGACAATCTAATTGCGGCGTCTGGGAGTACTTTACCAAATCAGCCATAGAATCAGATATGAGACGAACAAATGCCGAAGCAGATTTCCGCGAGTAGTTATCTTTATTTAGGTATATTGCATAAGACAACGAACCTAATTTTGACTCCTTACATTGCTGATTGAACTGGTACGATTTGCATGCGCTGATATAGATCCAATTCTCGGCTGCGTTCTGCGCGTTGAAGGAAGAAGCCTGCGGAAGAATGAAAGCATTGCCCGTTCCGCGCATGTTATCTTCTTCCTCGTCACGCGAACCACCTCCACTATGACAAGCATCAGCGATAACGATGATTCGGCCTTGCTGCCCGACTTTTGTACGAAGGCGGTGCAGGAGCGCATTCAACTCGTCGTCCACTAAATGATTCTGCCCCTCATAAACGCCTTTGCGATACTCTTTGCAAGCATCGTACGGAATCCACGCCTCGTCAAAGCCGGTCGGTTCGTCTCCGTCTGTGTCAGTAATTTGCTGACCATGACCGGAGAAATGGATATACACCACATCTCCATTTCGAGAAGACAAAATAAGTGTCTCAATGGCATTGATGATGGCGCTATGAGTTGCATGTGCATTGGCGAGAGACACGATGTTGTCTTGGGTAAAACCATTGGAGAGCAGTGTCTCTTGTACGATAGCAATATCCTTGTTACCGGTGATTGAAGACCAACCGGATTCTTGCGGATAGTCGCCAATGCCAATAATGAGGGCACGTTTTGTTGCTCCTATTGGAAGCGTACTTTCAAGGAGAACAAACGCAATTAATATGGCACGGACTAATCTCACTTCAAACTATCCAAAATGGTTTGTGCGTCTGAGGCGTGAGCAGATTGGCTGTTGGCAATCGCTTTGAGTTGGCGCTTTGCAGAAAAATAGCGACCACGCTTCATAGAAACGATGGCTTTCAGCCACTCGGCATCATCTTTGACTTGGAGCAACTGAGCATCATCCGATCCTTCTGCGTTCTTTATGATGGCATTCAGACTCTTGTTAGCATCCCGCCAATTCTCTGCCTCAATCGCAGTCATTGCATCAGCCAGTAAGTCCAGATTATCGTCAGCGCCACGCACAATGAGGGACGCTTCATTATTGTAGTATTCTGTAAATTGGCTATTGCCCCAAACTGTCATCTGGTCAACCAACGGTGTCAGGACGATGTACGCAGCGATACAAGCCGCCATCGCCAGTACTGCTCCGACATATGAGAGCGAATTCAATACAGGATATCGCTTGTGATTCTTGTCGTACTTCTTCTCTTCCTCAACAAGCGTATCTTCCATCGATTGGCCTTCAATAGCAAGGATGACTTGCTTGTGCAGATTCAACTCCTTGCGCAATTCCGCATCCGAAGCCAGTTTGGACTCAAACTCGGTACGTGCCTTGGCGTCAAGAGTGCCATCCAAATAGGCATCCATCAATTCTGTCAAATCCTGTTTCATTGTTCCAAATATTGAAGTTGAACTTGGGCTTCCTCTTTGAGTTTGGCCATGCATTTATTCTTTTGAGTTTTGGCGCTATCCGCAGAACTATAGCCTAATTGCTGCGAGATTGCTTCCCAACTCATTTTCTCGAAATAGAACTTCGTCAGTAGCTTGACGCACGATTCTTTCATCTTTGCCAGCGCGCGTTTTGCTGCCTTCCACAACAACGTTGTGTCGTCATCGCCATAGATGGGCTCGTCGGCGAACACACTCTCAATAGCCTCGAAACTCACTTGGTTGCTGCTTTCATGCAGATACTCCAGCGCAACGCGCTCGCCAATGCCATAGAGATACCCCGAAAGGGTGGTATGAAGCGAATCAACTGTCAACTTTTTGTTGCGGATGTTCAACCAAAGACGCATGCACGCATCCGTCAAGATGGATGCCAATGCATACTCATCCGTGATAGCAAATTTATTCCCGATCGCGGTCATAAATCGCTGCCTGTTCTCGTTATAGAATTGTGCAAAAGCCCTTTGGTCATTCGCATAAAACGCAATTATGTATTCTTGATCTGTCATACCAACTTTGCTTCATACGCTATAAAACGGCGTGCAAAGTTAACACTTTTTTTTTCAAATATCCAAATATATATGTTTAATTGTAAACTATTTACGTAAAAATTAAATAAATTTTTACTTTTTATAAAGTGAAATGCCATTTTTTTCGTCTGCGTTAGGGATTGGAAGGGCTACGGTATTGTGTAACAATGCGGAGCTTGCGAACCCCTGCAAAGCCCGACCGACGTAGCTCTGGAGAGAATGATCTGCAGAACTATGCCGGGAACGCCCAAATAAAGATAGTCGAAATACAAACTACGACGACAGTCATACAACAGATAAGGATGCTCGTCATCCGGAAGAACTTGTGCCCCGTCGTGAAAAAAGGAGGGTTGCCCCTCCCAATTCCATTTCATAGATTAAAAGTTATACTTATAGGCTTCAGCTCTCAAAGCTTCAAACTCAGCCAATGCTCTCTCATTCTTGCGCTCATGCGCCATCTCACGCTCCAGTTGAGCGTAGAGCCATGCGCCACGGCCGTACATCAAATCCTTTTCAAGTTCCATTTGAGCTTCGAACTCTGCTCTGGAAATGGAATAGCGGACCGTTTTTGTTTCGCACTTAACTTCTTTCTGCGTAAGAGAAACTTGCTCTTGAACGCACTCGAAATCAAAACTGAGTTGTGTAACTTGATTTTTCATAAAGCCATTCTTTTTAGAGGTGATTGCCACCCGCCATTTGAGGCGAGTGGCTTTCTACATTTATGCTTGACAAACTGCTTGCGGAACGTAAAAGTGGGTGATTGGGAAGAAGGTGTACTCTTCACCTGTTTCTTTGTTCTGACGGCTTACCGGCTTGCCCCAAGCGGGGAAACGAGTGAGGTTGTTATCGAATACTCTGTAGCCTTCACGTTCCCATTGCTCGCGGGTTTTCAAGATGGAGAGATTGTGCTGCTCTTTGTAATAGATGCAGAGGAGATTGTTAATGCGCTCTTCTGTGCCGTACTTCTCGCGGAGTTGCTTGCAAAGTGCCCGGAGCGACTGACGCTCTGTTAAGGGTTGTGCCACTGCATTGTTGTTCACTTCATCTGCCTGGTTGTTTTTCTTAGATGCTTTCATAACTGTACTGTTTTTTGAATTGTTTAACATATTGTTTTGAGATTTGTTTCTTTTACAATGCTTTCAGAGTTGACGCAAGTGACGTTCGACATTCCGTGAACAGCAAGACTTCCGAAAAATTTACTACCTGTAAGGCTGGAGAAATTTTAAGCAACCACTTTGCGCCGGAACATGTTTAGCCTTGCCATACGGAAAGAACCAACTACCTTTGCATTGCTAAAAGGAACGACATAAATCTCCAAGGCAATATGTAATTCAAAAGCAGGACTTGAAAGCCAAGAAATGACCGGCACAAGTGAACGATGCAGCGCAACCATGGAGCAGTAGCACCGAGTACTTCAAGCCCGCAAAAAAAGGCACAGTGAGCATTGGATCTTCCTCCTATTACAAGCAGCACAAGCCCTTTTAACCTGCGATGGGAACAAATGCAAAGTGTTCGATACTCACTCGTCCGCCGAAATAAGCCATACAGTTCAAACAAGAAACATCTTCCACAACTGCCACAACCTGAATTTACGGACAAAAGCAGGATGTATAAATGTGGAAACGCCTCGATATGCGGAAGCAGCAGAAAAGAAAGGCTATGAAAAAAATCAACTCAACACAGATGACCTCTATTTCGCCGCAACGGATTCAACAGTTTCAACAGAAAGATAAGTTATGCATTTATAGGTATTTATCTATTATACTATTTGTTGAATAGATACTATAAATGTTGTAGAATGTTGAAAATGGTTCTTACGGGCTGTTGCAGAGTGTTGAAAGATGTTGAAAGGGTGTTGAATGGTGTGGGCATGATAAAGTGCGCAAAATGAACGTGTTGCAGTTGTTGAAAGCGTTGAACGGCATTTCGTGGCAAGTGAACCATTTCGCAAGGGCACGAAAAATGCCGCCCTTTGAAAGAGCGGCATCGTAGAGGAGAGACGGAGGTTATTATTCATCCTCTTTGGTGAGACCATAGACCACATCGAGGTTAACCCCGTATTGCTCGACGATCATGTCGTAATCGAAGCAATAGGCTTGATCGAGCACCGACTCCGTGGTGAGACCGGACTGCCCATCCTGGACACTGGATTGCGTGTAGCCCTGAATGACGTTCTTGAAACGGAAAGAGCGTTTCTTACCGAGGTACGCAGGCGAGTGCTCCATATAGAACGGCAGCGAGGATTTTGCCAGCAACGACTCGCCGATCTTCTTGCTATGCAGTTGATAGAGTTCAAAGACACGTTTGTAGCGCAAGTACAGGATTTTCTTGGGCTCAGCGAACTCTATTTGCGAGGAACTGCTGTCCACCTTGAGGTGCGAGACAGTTTCGATGCGATAATCCGCCTGCATGCACAGATGGCCTTCGGTACGCAGAAAACTGATGATGTCCCAAAGCGTAGCTACTTCATTGTTGCGCTTGGTTTCCTTGTTCTGCTCCATGATGCCATCGACCGCTATCGAAAGCAAATCGGTATAGGAGAACGGCAGATCCAAACGGTTCTGCAGGCAATGGAATGCCGCCAAGACAGAAGCCCAGTTATTGGCAATACGATCCTCGACACCTTTATTCTCAAGCGCCTTGCGCAAATCCTCTTGCACTTGTTTGTACGAATGTGCATACTCGGCTTCGAACAATGCACGGTTACGGAGAATGTCCATCGTCAGATGTGTGCAGCCCATCTTCCGGAGCTCTTTGAGACGCTGGAACTTCATCTTGGATTCGGGTGTGAACTCGGACTTGTCGTAACGCAAGAAGATGAACCGTGAGAACAGGGCAATGTCGGCTGTAGCCATCTCCTGACCGGAGAGGATGATGCCGGAGTTAACGCGCGTCACCTCGCGTTTCTTGTCCTTATCCATGTTCATGCGGTTGCGACCGGTGCCATCCCAGAGACCTTTGAGAAACTCCCGTTTGTCGATGTCGATGGTGTTCTTGAACTCATCGATATGCACGAGGGCATTGGCACATTGCGCCACGGCATCTGCGAGCGCAGGAAGCGTGGAGTTCTGGATATTCGGCGGTGTATTCTCTATGATGAAGAACGACATGAGCGAGTGACCCAGTTCGGACTTACCGGAGCCTTTCGGACCAAACAGATTGAGGATGGGGAACGACTTGGTTTGCGCCGTGACCACGTCGCGGAACAAGGTGGCCAGCAAGAATGATAGTCCGACTTTGGCGTTGTCACCGAAAACGTCTATCAGTTGCTCTGCATATTGGCGAAGAGTGACTTGACCTAATCCGTGGTGGACGAAGCTCCGCTCGAACTGGTATAGCGATTTTTGTTTCTCATAGATAGACGAGAATGCCGGCAGATAGAAGTTGCCTTGGTCACCCAAGCGCACGATACCGAAGTCGTCCACTTTGTGCCAAGTGCGACCATCGAAAATGCCGTTCCCGAAGGCGAAGAATCCATGATCCTGCCAACCGAGTTGGGTGATGGGTTCCGCCGTTTCGGTAGCTTTATAGAGGAACTGTTTGAGGCGTGTCAGTTGTTCCTCTTTTGCCAACCAGATATAGTTGCCGATGGACTCAATCTTCTGCTTGAAACGGCTGAGACTGACCAGATCTTCCGCCTTGAACTCAATGATACGTTTCTCGCCATCTTCGTTCTCAATCTCGAAGAGACGGAGCGCATTGGATCCGCCATCAGAGATATGGAACAGCGGACGAAGGAGGAAGTTCGACCATTGGAAAATCTTGCCATTCGCGCCGATGGAGATATACGCATTACCTCTGGTCTGAAAGCCATATTTCTCGAAGAGGTCGAGGTAATGCGAGTTCTGATCGTTGCAGCGAAGCGACTCCTCGCGGCGGTTCTGTTGTGCCGCATGGATCGCCTTGCGCCACATGGACTTACCTTGGATGACATCGTGGAGCAGATTGATGTACCGATCCACCTCATATTCGCGCTCCAGACGACCTAAGAGGAACGCCACTTTGTCCACAATCTCCGTGGGCGAGAGGCCTTGCGTCTGAATGAGCTTCTGGGCATACCAAACGGGGAAATCCTGCGTCTCAAGATCGTCGTAGAGCAGGCGCGATTTGCAGAACGAATCCGGATCCTGCTTACGACCTTCTTGACCAAGCGGAATCTCCTTGACGCTCACGTCAAAACCGAGGTTCCAGGCTTGAACAGCGGATTTCATGACCTTCTGAATGCCGGTTCCGTACGGAGTGCCCACTTTAGGGCAGTCCGCATCGGGCATGAAGATCAGTTTGGTAGCATTCCGTTGCAGGACTTTGAACTGCTCATCCGTCCAATCAGAACCCAACGAAGCGACCGTATTGAGGATGCCGATGGACTGCAGACGCAGCACGTCCGGTGCTCCTTCGACCAGCACGTACACACCATCTTTGACGGCTGCACGAGCAGCTATATCGATACCGAAAACGGACTGACTCTTCTGGTAGATGAGACTGTTGGAAGAATTGAGGTACTTGGGCGTTTTGTCGTCATCCGCCATCGTGCGTGCCGTGTAGCCGATGATGCGGTTGTAGCGGTCGCGGATGGGGATCATGATACGAGCACGGAAGAAGTCGTAATCCTTTTTCGACTTCTCCGAGTGCGCGATGAGACCAAGTTGTGTGAGAACCTCGTTGGAGAGCAGTTGCTGCTTCGCATAGTTGATGAGACCATCCCACGCATCATACGCGAAGCCGATGCCGAACTCTTCGACGAACTCCTTGCCCCAGCGATTGAGGGCATAGGTATAAGCGGCGCGAGCCTGATCATCCTGGTTGTGGATGTTCGCGACATAGTACTTCTGAATGAGGGAATAGGCCGTAAACATCGCCTCGCGTTGCTTTTCCTGCTCCTGCTCCTCGGGTGTACGCTCGTGCATGTCTTCCTCAATGGTGATATGGTACTTGCTCGCCAGATGGCGCACCGCTTCCGGAAAATCCATGTTCTCCTTCTTCTGGATGAAAGCGATAGCATCGCCGCCTTCGCCACATCCGAAGCAATGCCACGTGTTCCGCGCGGGATCAATCATTAGAGACGGAGTCTTCTCCTGATGAAGTGGACAGCAGCACTTCGACCTGCTACCAGCTTGTTGTAACTTCGCATAGCCGGCAATCACATCGCGCACATTGACCTGCAGACGGACTAATTCAATAGTTCTGTTGGATAACATAATGGTTAAGGTTGAAGGTTAGTTACTTTGTTCTGTAGTAATTATCCACAAAGCGTTGCTCGGCGCGAATCTCCCGCTTGAGCAGGTTGATAATGTCGTAGATGGCTTCATACTCCAAACGAGTGATGTTGCCATGCTCACGTTTGTAATAAAAAGTGGAGTTACTCCAGCCTGTGCGTTGCATGACAGTCTGCTTGAAATTCTTGCGCTTCGGAGCCGGAAGCTGCAAGTAAAAATTGTTTAAATAATTCATAGTTGTTAGGTTTTTATGTGTTAAAATTAAAATTTTCAATCAAAAAGTACTAAAATTGCATAATTTATTTGCATATTCGCGAATTTATTAGTACTTTTGTGGTGCAAAATTAGTGCTTTTCTATGACATATACAATTTAGAATAGCACAAAATCGTATTATTATAGCATTTTAGTGAATATATTACGCAAATTCGCACTATAGTAATTTTTGAACACATAAATATATGTACAACGGACAAATCATCAAGCATTTATTGCTAAAACAGAACAAGTCGCAAACGGAACTATCTATGGCTGTGACAGGAAGACCTAACAGCAGCCTGCATTATTTGGCGAAGAATCCGACAGCAAAGACATTGGAGAGAATAGCGGATTTCTTTGGAGTGACGATAGACTCCTTATTTGAACGCGCGCACCCGCCCGTAGATATGGAAACCGAGAAGGATGCCGAGAACGGGTATCTGAAGAAACTGATCAAGTTGCAAGAAACTCAGATGAGCGCTTACATGATACTGAACGAGACCAACGATTTTATGCTGGAACAATTGAAGCATCGAGTAGCAGAACTGGAGAGTCGGCTGAAGTATTTACAGGCTCATCCGGAAGCAATCTCAGAGTTGCCACCGATGCCTGAGTTCAACATGATTGTGCCGATGGTGGAGAAACAGCCGGAAGTGAAAGTATATACCAACATGACTCCGGAGGAGAAAAAACAGCAACGAATCCGTAAGAAGTTAGCTAAGAACGCCGAGGCAGAAATCCGCAAAGAGACATTGCCGGATTGACCAGTTTTGAGGTATTTTTCAAAAAAGCAATCCTAATTTAAAGTTTATGGTCAAAAAATTTGGTCATGTCAAAAATTTGTAGTAATTTTGCACCTTGAAAGCGAGTTAAGACGTGTCAAAATCGTGTCAAGGACTCGCACAAAATCCTAATTTTGAACAAAATCATTGCTGATTTACAGCAAGTTACGAAAATTAACTCAACTGTGGGTTTGTCTGGGTTCGAGTCCTGGTTGAGCAACATAGAAGAGACCTTATGGGTCTCTTTCTTGTTGTCATACCGACTCAACCCCAGGTTCTCCGCCGCTTCGCTCTGTCGATTATTGCTGCGCAATTTTCGAGTCCTGGTTGAGTGCGCCCCTGCCGCGCTACAGATACAATACGGATGCAGCACCGGCAGTACCGATTATGGAGATGATCGGCAGGCTCACGCCAAAGGTCACTCCTACGTTTCCGCTACCATAGATACAACCGATATTGAAGCTCCATAATCCCCAGTAGGGCAGATTATGTCCGAACGCGAACTTCAGGCTGGTATGCGCCATGAAACCGTTCCGGTCAAACTGTCCGTAGCCGAAGCCCTGATAGAGTTGGAAATCAAAGGGTATATAGTCCGGCGTGAGACGGAAAACAGGTCCTATCATGACATCCCATCCTCCTTCGAAACCAATCATAAAATCCGTTCCGATACCTAAATGTCCGGGGATGTAGTTTAGTTGTGCACCCATCATCCATTGACTGGAGCGGAACTCGTGTCCTGCCTGGATCTCGGTATAGATACGCGGGAAATCATCCTCCAGTGCCATAGCCGCTAAGGTGAGTGCCCGGATAGGCATCAGACTGACGGATGCGGTAGGTATATACCGTCCGTCGTAGTATCTCGCGCCCAGAGAGAAAGACCACCAACCGAATTTATGGTCTTTGTACCCTTCTTTGAATCCGAATCGGAGAGCCGCATCAGCCACCCATGTAATATGCTTATCCGTAAATCGGTACATGGCACCTCCTCCGAGTGCCAGTTGCAGGCTGAGGGGACAGTCAAAACTGGTGAGCCGGAAGGTGGGACCTATGGTCGCGGATAGTTCCTGATTGGTGATACCGTATAGGGCTGTCACGTCAAGACCGAAGCGTTTAGGGATCCATCCGTATCGCACGCCCGCGTAGTGGTGGCGGTTATATTGGGCGAACTCAATGCCGTACATCGGTTCCAGATAGTGATCCGGATGCCAATCCGAGCCGTGATACCATTCGCTCTTGAGTTTGAAATCCGCGGATGTTGAGCCTTTATATGGCACCTGGATATACTGGGTAGGAGCGTCAATACGGCCTTTCTTGCCACCTACGCGCACCTTATGTTCGCCTATCTGCACCTGCCCTGTCCATGGCGTGACACCCATGTTGACTCCGTCCACATAGACGAAGGCTTTTTTGGGGCGGGATTTGACAACCAGCGTTCCGGTCTTGGGTTGCATCGGAGGCAAAGTGACCGTTGAAGACGGATGGACGATGGTGATGGTGTCGTAACGGTCTTCCCAGTTCTCACGAACCCGCTTGACGTAGTATTTGCCGGTCGGCAGGCTTTCTGCTTCCCATCTACCGGTCGTCCGATAGGTGTAATCTTGCGAGGTCGTCTGTTTGGTGTAGATCTTTTCCTCCGCGTGGGCGGCCTTGAGGGTAAGAGAGCCCTGGTGGATATAGTCGTACGCCGCCCTGCTGGCGAACATGTTATAGGTATGGGTGTATATATAATTGTCCGAGAGCACCTGAAGGCGTTTCTCCGCCTTGGCTTTTTGTGCCTCGTTGCCTTTCTTGATCATATCGAGATACCAGTCTCCGGCATAGGTGTCAATCTCCATTTCCTCATAAGCCTGTCCGGCTTCGTACATAGCCTCCACATGACCTTTATCTGCGGCTTTCTCGAAGTAGTCGAGTGCTTTTTCCGCGTCTTTCCCAACGCCGCTTCCGTTTTTATAACATAGTCCCAACTCGTATGCCGCGTCCGTTTGTCCGGAATAGGCGGCCTTGCTGTACCATTCGAATGCGGTGGTCTTGTTCCGGGCTACTCCGTTACCCAAAGCGTAACAGCGGCCTACCATGTACATAGCATCGTAGTTGTCATGGTTCGCTGCGTCGCGGAACCACGCCAGCGCCGTTTGATAATCGCGGGTCTTCCCGCAACTGCCGTTGTAATAGCACATGCCTAACTCGTAACTGGCGATATAGAGGTAGCGGGTGTTTAAATAATGGGTGAATGCATTGTACTTGTTGTCCTCGTCGTCGTCCTCGTCCTCCTCATCGTCATAGCCTGCCTCCTTGTTTTTCCGCTTCTCGTTCTGGATTCTTTCCATCATATCCAGTTCGGCTTGCGCTTTTCTGAGCCAGTGAACCGCCCAGTCGAAGTCCTTGGATACGCCTTCCCCTTTGCAATAGGCGATACCGAGGGCACTCTGTGAGTTGACGATGCCTTGCTCAGCGGCTTTCCGATACCATGTGACCGCCGTATAGTCGTTCTCGCTCACGCCTTTGCCGTAGTGATAGCAGTCGCCTAATTGGTCTTGTGCCTTGGCATACCCTTGCTCTGCGGATTTCTGATAGTAACGGAAAGCGGAATATGCGTTTTTGGTTACACCTTTCCCGTTGGCATAGCAGTTTCCCACATTATATTGCGCAACCAGGTTGTCTTGTGCGGCAGCTTTGCTGTATAGTTCGAATGCTTTGTATGGATCTTTCGGTACACCATGTCCTCTGCCATAAAGAACGCCCAGGTTGTTTTGGGCTCCGGCATGGCCTTGTGCAGCCGCTTTCGTGTACCAATAGACCGCCATGGAGTAGTCTTTAGGCACTCCGTTTCCGTCGCTATAAGCTTGTCCCAATGCCGACTGCGCAGAAGCGTAACCTTGATTGGCGGATTTGCGAAACCACTCAACAGCCTTCTCGTAGTTGCGACTGACGCCTCCCGTGCCGTTATAATAGTAGATGCCGATATTATACTGGGCTATCTTATGGCCTTTTTGGGCTTCTTTGATGTCGGAGTAGTAGTCATTCGCATAGGATATACCTACCGCCGCCAATAGGAGAGCAAATAGAAAAAAGCGTTTCATATAGAAGCGAATGTTTACATCCTGGAAGATAAAATCAACCAATTTATATAATCGTAGGTATGTTTTATCTTTTTGTCCCAATTGCATGTGTCTTCTTGGCTTCTCATAAAGATATAGCTGGATTCAGAAATATAATCCGGGTAGATACAATCTTGAATGATACCTGTATAATAGTCATATAATGTAATACTATCGCTATATTCGATATAATACAGAACTTCGTCCGGTATCTCCTGTATTGCATTCATATCCCCCTCAGAATAAATGCTATCGTAATAATTCACAACAGAATCAAATTTCTCATATACATTGGGGAACATCTGTGCATGTTCATTTATCCATTTGCGCATTAAAGGAAACCAGTAGGCTGTATCATTACTAAATTGGTAGTACTCATGTATATCTCGGTATGTAACATCCCCGAAAACCTGTTTGATACTGTCCGTCTCATACTTAGCGGCCTTGCGCCAAATACTGTCGTTAACATAATCCCAGAAGTTAGAATCAACTTCCCGGATGTCTTCCAGTTCTTGGTCAGTTAAGGGAATAAAAACAGATTTGTTTGTGATTTTGTTACAAGCTACAAATCCTCCGGCGCATACAATGCATAGCGCGATAGCAAGAATGATTTTTTTCATGACTGAGTAGATAATGGGTTTTGTGCTGCAAAAGTACAACAAAAATTGCACATACGCAAGCGTTCGGTCATTTTTTTGCCGAATAAAATGTATTTTATCAACAGAAAAGCCTTTAGGCTTGGCAAAAAATATCCGAACGCTTGCGTATGGTCCGCAGGTGGAGAACTGCCTTGACTTGGCAGTTCGAACGGAAGGAGCAGCGGGGAGCGTCGCTCCGACATAGATAAACGTACTTTCTGACTGGTGAAGGAGTGCAAAGATGTTGCACCGAAAACGGAAAAATGGTTCAGTAGCAATATTATAGCCACATCGCCATATAAAGCGGCAGATAGGTTATGTCATCGACTTGTTTGTATTGTTTTTTATTCAGGACAATACTTCTTTCCACAAACTCCGATTGCTCATCCAGCACATTGTCCAATGCCGCATGTTGCTCGTAGTTATTGCCGGACTTAACTTCCACGATGGTCACTTTCTTATCCTCGCGAATTAGAAAATCCAGCTCATTGCGGCTTTTGCGGTCGTAATAGTGCAGCGAATGTCCATGCTTGTTCAACTCGACAGCCACAAAGTTTTCCGTAAGCGCGCCCTCATTGATATCAATCTCACCATTAAGCACTTGCCATTGAATCCTATCGCCCCACATAGCACACAACAAGCCGGTATCCAATAGATACACTTTGAAAAGATTGCGATTTTCATACTGCTCAAACGGCAGGTTAAGCGCGTGGGTATTATAGCAGAATAACGCCACGCCGGCATCTTCCAACCATTGTGCAGAGTCGCCGTACTTCTGCATATTGCCCGTCTTTTCCAAATCGCTTAATATAAATCGTTTGTGCGATTTGCTCAGTTCTGCCGGAATAGCATCAAAGAATCGTTTGGCGCGCGCTTTGTCCTTGCCGGCATACTTGGCAATATCCAGCCGGTAACTATCTATTATCAAGCGTTGCTGCCGCAAGGTCTGCGAAAAATCGGGGTTGGACAAATAGGTTGCTACCACTTTCGGCATACCACCAACGATGAGAAATGCGCGATAGTGCTTCATCAATTGTTCGTGCATGAAGCCATCCAACGGTTTGTGCCCTTCGTATGCTGCACGTATTTGCGCAATGGCATCTTCACTCACGTTGTTTGCCCATAGCCATTCTTCAAAATCCAGTGGAAACATCTGAATCTGACTCTCATAGCCGACAGGGAAACTGCTTACTTCACCATAATTGATTCCCAAAAGCGATCCCGATTCGATATAGTCAAAGCGTCCGTCTTCTGCCAGAAACTTAATAGCTGTTCGTGCATTGGGACAGCTCTGTATCTCATCGAAAAACACCAGTGTCATGCCGGGAACAAAAGGTCCATATCCCATGGCACTTAGGCGCGAGATAATCGTTTGTGTATCTCTTGCTCCGGAAAAGGCCTCTTGTGCTTGCGGGTCTTTCTCGAAGTTGATTTCTACAAAGTGCGTATAATTGGCTTTCGCGAACGCTCGCACAATGGTCGTTTTACCGACCTGTCTGGCTCCTTTAATAAGCAGCGCCTCGTGGAAGTGGTTGTCCTTCCATTCTTCCAACTGGCTTATAATCTTACGTTTGAGCATATATTTAGTGTGTTATTGCAGTTGTATTTTATTATCCATAGTGCGTTATTGCACTAAATTCGCTGCAAAGATAGTATAAAATTTCGATATATGCAAATAAAACGTCAAAATTTGCAAAAAAAATCTTATCAAACTGTCTTATTTTGCAATTTTCAGCAACTCAAACCGTCTTATTTTGCATATTTTGCAACTATAAACTGCACAAAAATGAAGCACCCGAGGTATTTGCCCCCGGGTGCTTGACGATTACAGTTTACGATACTTGGCTTCGGCGATTTGCTCGATCTTGTGATTATTGCGCCAGCGATTGAGAACCATGCGGCGGTTAAACAGCGAAGCGCTAAACAGAGCGGAGCTCGCTCAACAGCAAGCCCCGCTTGCGCTAAACAGCGGCTTTGCCGCGCTTAACCGTTGTGCGCGGCGTCGTACTCCTCGCCGCATACCTTCCAGAGGTAGGCGGTCATGGTCTTTTTGCCGGTGGCGAGGTCCTTCTGGGCGATGAAGT
>CALEPS010000084.1 GCA_937910305.1 uncultured Bacteroidales bacterium
CGGGCGGCACCGGCGCTGCGCTGACTTCTGCGTTTTTTGTGGACTGGGGTCCCCGCAGCATCACCGGCATTTACCCAAAGGGAGCTACGGCAGGCCTGGACCACAGGGACCTGGGCGAACAGACCGTGGAAGACCGCGACGGCAAAAAATTTCAGGCGATGGTTTCCCTGTTCAACTGGAAATGCGGCCTGACGGTCCGCGACTACCGCGCTGTCGGCGCGATCCGTAACATTGACAGCGGCGTGTTCAAGACCGGCACGGCAGCCCAGAAGCTGGCGGCGTTGAGTTCTTTCCTGACCGTAAAGAACCGCGTACGCCGTCCGGACAAAGGGATCTGGTATGTATCCAACGAACTGTACACGGCCATGGAACTGTTCCTGATGGACAAGAACAATTCCTATGTGACCCGTGACACCATCGAAGGCGGCATCCCGGTGATCCGGTTCGCAGGCAACCGCGTGGTGAAACTGGACGCCATCTCTGACGCGGAATCCCAGATCGTTTAATTTAGACATTTTTAAGAAAGGAGTATATCACCATGATTCCTGATTATGAAAATATGTTTTTGGACAAAAAGGCGGCCAGCACGTACGGTACGACCGCCGCGTATTCCGACAATGTAGTGGGCAACGGCAACGGCGGCAGCGCGTATGATCCGCCGTTCCTGTTCATCAATGTTTCCGAAGCGGCGATTGCCGGCGGCAACATTACCGTGGTGTTGCAGACCTGCGACGCGGAAGGGTTCGGCAGCAATGTGAAGGATCTGGGCACGTATTACGTCCCCATCGGCGCGCTGGGCACCGTGGTAAAGGAACGCATTCCCTACGGCGGCCTGAAATTTTACCGCCTGAAACTGACCGGTTCCGCTTCCGTGACCGGAAATGGCAAGATTACCGCTGGCTTTGTGCCGGACGTAGACCTGCCGCTGTAATGTAAAACAAACCAAAGGGCTGTCGCATGGCAGCCCTTTTTTAAAAAGAAAGGCAACATCATGAACATTACCGACATCTGCAATACGGCCCTGAACCATATAGGCAAAGGGACGGTGACGTCCGTGTCGGACCAGAACGAACTGGGACGCACGCTGAAGATACATTACGATATGCAGCGGCGTTGGCTGCTGACAGAATATAACTGGGGATTTGCCCGGCGCACGGAAAAGCTGTCCTGGCTGGACGTTAAAATACCGGGCTGGGATTACGTGTATGCCTATCCGAATGACTGCCTGATGGTGCGGCAGGTGTATAACGAAGAGACGGGCAGCGTGGAGAACCCATACGACATTGTAAATATCAACGACAACACGAAAGCGATCGTCTGCAACCTGGCAGGCGCCTATATAGATTTCACCTATGATGTAAAAGATGTGGATATTTTTTCGCCGGATTTTCAGACGGCGTTAAGTTATTTTGTGGCCGGCGCGATTGCGTTACCGCTGGCAGGGTCGGCGGCCATGGGGCAGCAGATGAAGAACGAAGGGGCAATGATGCTGAACCAGGCGAAGACAAGGCGTATTGGATTGCTCCATCACCTCCTTTGAGACCGCTATCTCTGCTGTCAATGCCGATAATAACACTTTCACGCTGGACGGTATGGTAGCCTTCGGAGAGCCCGATGGTCAGTTGGTGATTGAATGCCAAGGCAAATCCGTGACCATCTCCGCCCCGAAAAGTCCTCAATCTTTCTCTCTGCCCCTTGTACCCGCTGCGACCATCAACGGCGTGCAATACACCGCCACGGCGCGCTTTACGGGCAATACGAGTTGCGAGAGGTCCATCGTCTTTGATGTACCGAACGCCAAGCAGGCATTGGAGACCGTGACCATAGATACCCTCACGGGCGGGTCTCTCACGCTGATTCCCTCCGATGCAGACCCCGCCAATGATTATGTATGGATCGTGAATGGCGTAGAGTATAAAAAAGCAGACGGTCAACCGCAGAACTATGCGGTTCCTGCATTCAGCACTGCCGGAACGCAGACATATATCTATAAGGAGTTCTATCCTATCTCCGGTTCGATGGACGATATGATGTCTAACGGCAACTACGAAAGCACGACGGGTTATGGCACTTACGGAGCGGTCAGTACAATAAGCGATTATAATTACTGGGGATATTTCGACGAGGCGGCAGGATACAGTTTCTACAGCGACACTCTGGCAGGAGGAAGGAACCCGAACAAGCTGAAAGAGAATGGTTTCGCCGTTGTCAAGAACGCCCATTGTTTCTCGTCCTCTTACGCGACCGTAGAGGCCCACGAAGGAAGCAATTTCGCGCTCTTTGACGCTGCTACCGGAACTGCCGGAGGCAATAAAAAAGCGTGGTATGCCAATACAACCAACAATCCGAATCTCAAGCTTAAGAAAGGTACCACGTACGTACTCTCTTTCTGGGCAGCCAATATCAACAACTACGGCGAGATGGACAATGCCGCGCGGTTCCAGTTCCGTATCGAGTATAACGGTCATACATGGAACTCAGCCGTATTGGATCTGAGCAAACCGGAATTCCGCAATAATATATGGCACCAGCACTCCGAGACGTTCTACGCCGATGAGGATTGCGACGAGGTGACGATTTCGGTAGTGAACCTCAATACCAACACGCTCCATATCGGAAATGATTTTGCGCTGGACGACATCCAGTTCCACCCGATCAGTAGTGTCTCGCGTGTCGTCAAATCCCAGCAGCAGTTCGTTGTGACCGCGCACGAGCCTGCAGTAGATGCGTTCACGGCTACCGTACAGCCCGTGGCATGCGGCGGAACGGATTATACAGTTGCTATGCATGTGGAATACCAAAACCCGAACGGAAGGCTTATTATCAAAGACAACACCACCGGGGCTGAGTATCCCTATACCCTTCCCGCCGTTGCGTACGATACACCGGCGGCTCTCAACGACAACATCGTCATCACTACCGACGAACCGGCGCATGAATGGGAAGCCTACTTTGAGGATTGGACAACAGCAAAGAAAACTGCTTCTACGGTCATTCCGGGTTTCCCGAGCATAAAGGTTAAGAACCTTGTATTCTCCACTCCTGGCTGTACGGATCTGACAAGTACGTTGACATTCGATCTTGATTACACCTACCAGCAGGGCACTCTGAGGTATTGGGTGGACGGTCTGCCCGCCCAAACCGCCGCGTACTCGGTATCCGACAAGACGGAGCAACAGTTAGTGGGGCTGAATTTTGCAGGTATTCCAGCGGACGGCAAAGCGCACACGCTTCACGTGTTATTCGACGGCGCGAACAGCTGCGCGAAGGATTCGCTGACCATCGTTCCTTACTCGCCTGTGATCAGCAACGTGGCTATCTCCGGCGTACCGGCTACTGTGACCTGCCCTACACAGGAATATCCGGCTACAGTGACCATCACTACTCCGTACGATGGCACGGGGCATGAGTTCACTGTCCGTTATGACGACAGCGGTGCGCAGAGCATAACTATCGCCGCGACCGGAACGACGACCACAGCGACGCTGACGCTCCATAACATAGGTGGCGCGGCGCAGTATATCACGGTCGCTTATACGGATGCTCCCGCCTGCGCCATCCAAAGCACCGACGCTCTCACGCCGCCTACACGTATCAGCTGCGACAAAGACGAAGCTACTATCTGCGAGGGAGAGACCTATACATGGAAGGGTATGACCTACAGCCGCCCTGTGGGCATAGATACGATCACGAATCCTGCCAATGTCTATGACACGCTTCTGCTCACCGTCAACGCCACTCCCCGGATCTCTATCGGTACTGTTGCAATGACATGCGACAACGCGGGCGAGGTACGCATACCTGTTACCGTGACGCACGGCGCACCGGACAGCTACGACATCGAGTTAGACGGCGTTCACTATGCCGGTATTGCGGACGGTACAGACATCGTATTCACGCCTACGACGATGGAGAGCGGCGAATATACGGCGAACATAACCGCCGGGGAAGGTCAATGCGAGACGACCGCCTCTTTCCGCTTCACTATCGCTCTCTCGGGACAGATGTACAGCAAATGGACGGATGTTCTCTTTATTGACAACCATGACCACTTATATACCGACTATCAATGGTATGCAGACGGCACGGCAATAGCGAACGAGAATCAGCAATACCTCTATCGTCCGGAGGGCATGAGCGGTGAGCCCACCCTCTTCTACTGCCGCTTGACGACCTCCGACGGCAAGACACTATATACTTGTCCGATGGTGTTTGACGACGTACCGCGTAGCGCTGATGCTGCTCCTACTACCGCTCCTGCACAAGTGATCCGCACATACCGAGTCGGACCACACGTGCAAATCGTCCAGACGATAGAGGGAGACCACATCCAAACCCGCAAAATCATTGTTTATGAGTAAACCTATTTTACCCGCTTTGGCGGTAGATGCAGCCTGTAGCGGAAATCCCGGAGTAATGGAGTTCCGCGGGGTTATCGCGGATACCGGTACGGAAGTGTTCCATCGGGGACCTTTTGTACAAGGGACTAACAACATCGGAGAGTTTCTTGCGCTTGTACTCGGGCTGGCGTATATCAAGAAATACAACTTGAACTGGGTGATCTATACGGATAGCGTGACCGCGCTGGCATGGGTCCGCCAGAAGCGTTGCAAGACAAAGATAGAATGGAACGCATCCAACCAGGACCTGTTCCTGATGGTGCGCAAAGCCGAGATGTGGCTGCACGACAACACATGGACAACACCCATCTACAAATGGGATACCAAAGCCTGGGGCGAGATCCCCGCAGACTTCGGTCGCAAGTAGTCGCAAAGGGGCTTTTTGACAAACAGAAATAACAAAAATAAGATTTTTGGACGATTTATTTGCACAAACAACAAAAAAGCAGTACTTTTGCAGAGCAAAAGCGAAACAGACTAACACAATTAATACACAAATAATTTAAATTATTCTACAACTATGACAAAAGTAGCTATTAACGGCTTCGGCCGTATTGGTCGTCTGGCATTCCGTCAGATGTTCGAGGCAGAGGGTTACGAGGTAGTCGCTATCAACGACCTGACCAGCCCGAAAATGTTGGCTCACCTTCTGAAATACGACACCGCTCAGGGCGGTTTCGCAGGTAAGTTCGGTGAGGGCAAGCACACTGTAAGTTACAAGGATGCTGTTCTCGCAGAGGACGGTAAGACCGTTGTTACTCCGGGTTCGATCACTGTTGACGGCAAGGAGATCACTATCTACGCTAAGCCGAACGCAGCTGAGCTGCCTTGGGGCGAGCTGGGCATCGATGTAGTACTCGAGTGCACCGGATTCTATACCTCCAAAGCTAAAGCAGAGGCTCATATCCAGGCCGGCGCAAAGAAAGTAGTTATCTCTGCTCCTGCAGGAAACGACCTTCCGACCATCGTTTACAACGTAAACCACAAGACCCTGACTCCGGCAGACAAAGTTATCTCCGCAGCTTCTTGTACGACCAACTGCTTGGCTCCTATGGCAGCAGCGCTTCACAAATACGCTCCTATCCAGAGCGGTATTATGAGCACCATCCACGCTTACACCGGCGACCAGATGATTCTCGACGGTCCGCAACGCAAGGGTGACCTCCGTCGTAGCCGTGCGGGTGCGCAGAACATCGTTCCGAACAGCACCGGTGCTGCTAAGGCTATCGGTCTCGTTATTCCTGAGCTGAACGGCAAACTGATCGGTTCCGCACAGCGCGTACCGACTCCTACCGGTTCTACCACTATCCTGGTAGCCGTTGTTAAGGGTAAAGACATCACCAAAGAGGGTATCAATGCCGCTATGAAGGCTGCCCAGACCGAGTCCTTCGGTTACACCGAGGATGAGATCGTATCGAGCGATGTAATCGGTATGAAGTTCGGTTCTCTCTTCGATGCTACCCAGACTATGGTTGCCAAGATCGACGAGGACACCTATCAGGTACAGGTTGTAAGCTGGTACGACAACGAGAACAGCTACACCAGCCAGATGGTACGTACTATCAAGTACTTGGCAGAACTGAAGTAATGCCGAGTACGTCGTGCCCGTGGCTAAGACGTACACAGCAGAACTGAAGTAATGCCGAGTACGTCGTGCCCGTGGCTAAGACGTACACAGCTGAGCTCCACTAATCTTGGATTCCGAGGGGTCACACCCCGGATATCAGAGATACAAAAACAGACGCCCTTTCGGGCGTCTGTTTTGTTTGTGCGCGGGAGCGCACGCATTCTCAATAGGGTGTGGAGGCGCCTGAGTCAGCGTCTGTGACAGCTTCCGGCTTTCCGGCCGCTGTTTCTTTCTGTTTCTGCTCCGTTTCTTTTACCGTGGCGGGTTTGTTGATCTTCTTGAATGCTTCGAGAAGCGCCGGCACGTCCGTTTTGTTAGCGTCGTACGTGACCGTGACCGTCTTGGTATCAAGATCACAGGCGATGTCTTTCACGCCTTTCTCGAAAGCAATATTCTTCATGATCTTGTCGATACAGCCCTGACAATGGATGTTGCAGGAAAGAACGACCGTCTGGCGGTTAGACCGCTTTGCTGACGGACCGTTCGCTGCGCTCACTGACAGAGTACAGAATACAGAACAGATGATGATTAAGAGATATTTTTTCATAATTGTATAGTTTTTAGTTTTCCTAGTTTAACTAGTTTATCTAGTCTATCTAGTCTATCTAGTTTAACTAGTTTATCTAGTTATAGTAGTAATACTCCTACCTGATATACTACGAACGACACAAACCATGCCAAAACCAGACTATGTACGACCATAAACCATGCCCATCCCCGTCCTGCTTCTCTCCTGAGCGTAAAGATAGTAGCCACGCAGGGGAAATAAAGCAGCACAAAAAGGAGGAAAGAAAATGCCGTAAGAGGGGTGAATCCCGCAGCAGATATATCTCCGCCATACAGGATGGCGAGCGTGGAGACGATAGCTTCCTTAGCCGGCAGTCCTGTAAGAAGGCAGACGGACATCTTCCAATCGAATCCCAAAGGAGCCAATACAGGCGAGATAGCTTTGCCTATAGCAGCCAGATAGGAGTTCTCCAGATCGTTGATATCCTGGCTCGGGAAATATTCCAGCGCCCAAATGATAATAGACGCCCAAATGATCACGGTACATATCTTCTGGAGGTAATCCGCCACCTTCTCCCATATATGAGCAGCCGCTACACGTAGTTTGGGGAGTTTGAACTCCGGCAACTCGTTGACGGTATCATCCGCTTCTTGTCTGAACCACCTGGTATGTTTCATCAGGAGCGCAAAGAGAACCGAGAGGCACACTCCTATCGCATAAAGCGAGATCATGACGAGTGCCTTGTGTCTCGGGAAGAACGTGTCAACAAAGAGCATATAGACCGGTAACCGTGCGGAGCAGGACATGAAAGGCACCATGAGCATCGTAAGCACCCGGTCCTTGGGATTCTGTATATCTTTCGCAGCCATGATAGCCGGTACGTTGCAACCGAATCCCATCAGCATAGGGATGAAACTGCGGCCGTGGAGACCTATGCGGTGCATGACCGCATCCATGATATACGCCTCACGCGCCATATATCCGCTGTCCTCCATAAGAGAGATAAAGAAGAAAAGGATGATGATATTCGGCAGGAAAGCGAGTACAGCCCCCACTCCCTGGAGCACTCCGTCGATGAGGAGTCCGGACAGCCATCCGTCCGCCATATGGTCATGGGCTATATTGCAGAGCCAATCAATGCCTGCGGCAATCCAGTCTTGGGGATAAGCACCGAGGGTGAAGGTACACCAGAAGACGAAATAGAGCACCGCCATCATGATAGGGAATCCGAGCCATGGGTTGGTGAGCACTTTGTCTATCTTCTCAAGCCGTGTCTGATAGGCATCATCCTTGGCGTGGGTGAGTGTCTGCGTGAGCACACCATGCACGTAGGCTATATAGGTATCCTCGTCTCCCTGGTCACGCAAGTGGTAAATCGGGTGCGCGGTAGAAACCGGCTTTGCCGCCACCTCCGAGAGGATAGCCAGACACTCGTCCAACCCATAGTTCTTGCGCACCGAGAGGCGGCAGGTAGGCACACCTATGAGCTGTTGCAGTTTGGGAATATCGAGCGAGTGGTCGGTAGCTAACAAGAGGTCATACCGCCCGATAGCGATTACGATCTTCTCCTGCTCGTCAATAATATGCGGCGTAAGGAGGAGTGACTCCTCAAGCCGCGTAGAGTCAACGAGCTGCAGCACGACGTCAAAAGCATGCCCGTGCAACTCGTCGGGGTTATGCACCTCAACGAACTGCATCTTTTTCTTCCCCCGGTCCGCCAGGTTCTGCAGAGCCTGCGAGAGCGACGACTTGCCGCTTGAAGGAAGTCCTATGACAGCGATTTTGGTCATTCAGTATTCAGTGTTCAGTGTTCAGTTTAAAAATTTTGCGGTGCAAAAGTACTGCTTTTTTTCGACATGTGCAATACCTATTAGTAATGATTTTGCCAGAAAAACGGAGCAACTACCGTTCCGTAAGCCAAAACCATATACTTTGTGCGTTTAGTGAACAAAAGAAAGCGCCTCGCTCACGCGAGACGGCTTCCGATTAACGTTGGTTGGTATTACCACCGGTAAAAAGTGAGTACTTTTCCTGTGGTTTGGCGGTTTCTCACCACTGCTCTGTGGTTGGAAGGGGGTTGAGTTTGTTCGCTCCGCTTCCCGGAGCAGTTCCACTTACGCAGAGGGTTTGAACCATCACTATCTCCGTTACAGTGACGGATGGCTGCTGATATATATTCTTTTCCATAATATTACTTATTTATTAGTTGAACTAGTAGTTGTAGCGTCCTAGTGTTCCAGTAATTCGGTACACCGGGATTAACACTATTTAACAATTTGACCCTGTGCGTTGTACTCTTTGTCGCCGCGGAGGATTATCAACTGACCGTCACGGAGAACCTTGGTACTTTGTACTTGGTCACTTGATACCTGATCAACGCCTGTAGCGGCGTTCTCACCGTTGAATACGAAGCGGAGTTTGCGCGGAGCATAAGCGACTCCACCGCTGACGGTGATATATGCCTTGTGCGCACCCTGCCGTCCGCCAAGGAACTGGCTGTCCGTGAGCGCTTCACCGAGGTGCGCGCGATGGTAGCAACCCGCCGGAAAGATCTGAACAAGATCTCGCAGGACCAACTGGACTTCGTCGCCCAGAAGGATCTGGCAACCGGCAAAAAGACCATGACCGCCTACCTGTGGAAGGTATGCGGCGCAGAGTACG
>CALEPS010000085.1 GCA_937910305.1 uncultured Bacteroidales bacterium
CACGGAAGGTCCCCGGATGCGTCTTTATCTCAATACGCCTGCTTTCACGGACGGAGGCAAGACCTACTCCACCCCGCGTTTCTTCGCCGAACTGGAGGATGAGCACGGAATCAACACGGCAGGAGCAGGTATCGGTCACGACCTGATGCTGATTGTGGACAACGATCCCAAACAGATATACACGCTCAATGAGTATTTCACGGCGCAGAACAACAGCTATCAGGCAGGACAGGTAAGTTATCTGATGGAGGCGCTGCCGGACGGTCCGCACAGTCTCACTTTCCGGGCATGGGATCTGCTGAACAACAGTACGACACAGAACCTAAACTTCATCGTCCAGGCAGGTATCGATCCGTCGATATACTCTGTAACAACCTATCCGAACCCTATTCGTGCTGCCGGCGTACTGACACTGGCTGTCAACTACGACCAGCCGGACGAACTGCTGCAGACCGAGATATACCTGTTCGACATCAACGGACAAATGGTGTATAGTCATAAACAGGACAACCCCGATGCTGTAGCAATCAATCTGCCTTCCCTCGGTTTAAAACCGGGCATATATGTATATCAAGTAAAAATCAAATCCTCATCCGGCAAGTATAGTACCACCGCCGGGAAAATAATTATTTTATAGCCTATGAAGCATATCGCATGAATTGTATGAAAACGAAAATTACTAACACAAACAATATACAATAAAAGATGAAAAAAATTCTTATTTCTCTCGCAGCACTGACGCTTTCTTTATCACTGAGCGCTCAGGCTGAACCGACACCGAATCCTGTTATCACTTCCATGCCGTCGCTATCTATTGCACCGGATGCACGTGCCGCCGGTCTGGGTGACGTAGGTGTAGCTACAGAAGCGGATTTTAACTCGCAGTATTGGAACCCCGCCAAGTATGCGTACATGTACTCGAAAGGCGGTATCACTGCGAACTACACCCCGTGGTTGCGTAAACTGGTAGGTGACATCGACTTGGCTTACCTCGCCGGTTTCTATAACTTTGGCGACCTCGGCGGCGGTATTGGTGCCAGCTTCACGTATTTCTCAATGGGCGATGTGGCTCTGACCGACCTGAACGGTACCAAACTGCAGGACGTACGTCCTAACGAATGGGCTCTGGACCTCAGTTACTTCCGCAAACTGCATGAGTATGTTTCTATGTCCGTTGCTGTTCGTTTCCTCTATTCGGACCTGAACAACGGCTACAACAGTTCTATCGGCGGCGGCACGGAAATGCACCCGGCATGGTCTATGGCAGCAGACATCGGTCTGTACTACCGCCAACCGATTGAGTTGCCGATGGGCGAGAGCCATTTCTCACTCGGTTTCACACTGAAGAACCTCGGTGGTAAGATGAACTACGCCGACGACGGTAGCAGCAACTTCATCCCGTCCAGCATGAACATCGGTGTCGGCTACGAACTCCCGTGCGACAAGTACAACTTCCTGACCTTCAACCTGGAGGCAAACAAGATGCTCGTTCCTACCCGCCGGTCCAAATACACCGCAGGTTTCGATGCCAACGACGAAACGACCTGGCTGATGAACCAGACAGACTACTCTGCGCTGAACCCTGCTCGCGGATGGCTGATGTCTTTTGCTGACGCACCGACAGGACTGAAAGAGGAGTTTGACGAGGTTCGTTGGGGTGCCGGTATCGAGTACTCCTACAACAAGCAATTCTTTGCACGTGTAGGTTACAGCTACGAGAACATATGGAAAGGTAACCGCAATGTGATCACCTTCGGTGCCGGATTCCACCTCTCCATCGTTTCGCTGGATGTATCGTACTGCGTAGGTCTGGCTTCGTCCAACCCGCTTGATCAGACCATGCGTTTCACGCTCGGATTTGACCTGGCAGGAATCAAAGACTTGGTGAACAACAGAAAGAAATAATGTTCCGAATAGGCTTTGGATATGATGTACATCAGTTTTCCCCTAACCGCAAATTGTGGTTAGGGGGAATTGAAGTACCGTACGAGCTAGGGTTGCTCGGCCATTCGGATGCCGATGTAGTGATTCATGCTTTATGCGACGCGCTGCTTGGCGCCGCAGCAATGCGCGACATCGGATGCCATTTCCCGGACACCAAAGGCAATGAGTTCGAAGGGATTGACTCCAAGATCCTCTTGCGCCGCGTGATGGCAATGCTCCGCGAAGCAGGACACGAACTCGGCAACTGCGACATCACCATCTGCGCCCAGGCACCCAAACTGAATCCATATATCGAGGCTATGCAGGATTGTCTGGCAGAAGTGATGGGAGTAGAGCCGAACCAAGTGAGCCTCAAGGCAACGACGACCGAACATCTGGGTTTCGTAGGCCGTAAAGAAGGAATAGCAGCATATGCAGTGGTGCTCATTATTTGATGGTTTGAAGGTTTGAAAAGTTTATTTTTAACCATATCGCTCTCGTTGCTTTCCGATCTCTTCCAACTCGGAGGGACACCGCATGTCGTCTATCAAGACAGCGTTTATGAACGCGTAGTGTTGACGGACAGCACTTCATTAGAGGTCTACCGCGGGGATTCGATTCTCGTTGTCTTCACAGCCTGTGCGCCGCAGTGTTCTTCGTGCGCGCGTATATATAATAAGGAGTGGCAGCTGATTAAGACTGTCACCCCGCCCTTCACTTCCGTCTTTCCGCTTGCTACTATTGAGAATGGCAAGATCGTATGGAAAGACAACGACTCTTGGGAATACTAAGAATATTCTAAGATTTTAGATTTCAGAACTATAAGCTAAAGCGTATAACTTCAGCTGCTTGAGCATTGCTGCCACACCATTTGAACGCGTGGGGCTAAGGTGCTCGCGCAGACCTATACGATCAATAAAATAAAGGTCCGCCGATAATACCTCACGGGGTGTATGACCGCTCAACACATGAATGAGCAGTGCCACCATGCCTTTTACCAACTGGGCATCCGAATCACCGTTTATAATCATCTTCCCATCTTCCATCCGGACAGTAAACCATACCGGAGACTGACATCCGTCAATCAGGTTCCGGCTGTTTCTATCGGCGTCCGGGAAAGGATGATTGTTCAGTTCTTTCGCATAATCTATTATCAGCTGATAGCGATCGATCCAGTCGTCGAATGCCTCAAACTCCTCTATTATTCCGTCTTGTAGTTCGTTGATACTCATCTCTTTAAAAATTCATATAGTTCTTCTGCAATTCGTTCGTCGGATTGCTCGTCGCATATATCCACATCCAAAATGTGATTCGCTTTGGCATAGAATGGCTCACGTACCTCGAGTTGCGGAGCGATGAAAGCCAATAACTCTTCCTCCGTGCGCCCCTGCAACACCGGTCTGTCGCTGAGATCTGTCAGGGCAAGCCTTTTCGCCAGATGCTCCGGTCTCCAGCGTATATAGATACTGGTGCCTAACTCGCGCAGACACTCCATATTGTCCTCCCAGCACGGATAGCCGCCTCCGGTAGCATAGATGATCTTGTCAAATGGTATTTGGTCTGCCAGATCCTCAACTACATATTTCTCTTTCTTGCGGAATTCCTCTATTCCGAATGTTCGGATATAATCTGCCGTTGAGAGTCCGTGTATCTCCTTGAACGCATCGTCCAGATCGACAAAATGCCAGCCGAGTTTCTCTGCCAGCAGCCGTCCGGCAGTCGTCTTGCCGGCACCCATATATCCTACCAAATAGATGGGAAGTGTCATTCCTTAATCACCCCGTTATCGAAAAACAGTTTCCTGCCCGGATACGACTCCGGCCAATGAGGGTTGTGCGTGGACATCAGCACCGTAATACCCGCCTGCGAGATAGAATAAAGCAGATCCATGATCTCACGACCGGTTTCCGTATCGAGGTTTCCTGTCGGCTCGTCAGCAAGGATCATTTCCGGAGAATTAAGCAATGCTCGAGCTATCACGACACGCTGCTGTTCTCCTCCTGAAAGTTCATAAGGCTTCTTGTAAGCCTTGGTCTCCATTCCTACTTGCTCCAGCACCTCCCGCACATGATTTTTCATGAGCGTCTTGTCTTTCCACCCCGTTGCGCGGAGGACGAAAAGCAGGTTCTCTTCCACAGACCGGTCCGTCAGCAGTTTATAATCCTGGAATATGATACCTAACCGCCTGCGCAGGTAAGGCAGTTTGCGGCGGCGGATTTTTGTCATGTCATACTCCAGCACTTGCGCTTCGCCGGATGTCACCGGCAAGGCTCCGTATATAGTTTTCATCAACGATGACTTACCGCTGCCTACTTTGCCCAGCAGATAAATCATCTCGCCGCTCTGTACCTGTAGGTTCACGTCATGCAGCACAATCTGGTCTGCCTGACGGATCTCTACTCCTTTATAATTGATTAATTCTGCCATTAATCTTCATTCTCCAGTTGTTGCTCTACCTCCGCTAAACGCGCTTTCAACTCCTCTATCTTCTTGAGCATGTCATTCACAATCTTGTTGGCTGTCTTGGATTTGCCGGTAAAGAAGAGTATGTTGTTCTCCGCCGTTTTAATCTCCTGCTGCAGTCTCTCGCGCAGTTTATGCAGGTTGTTGCCTCCCGCAGCCATCAGCCGTTCGGCACGCTGCTTGCGGCGTTCCTCACGCTCCTGTTCGCGCGCTGCCTGACGCTCGAGATACTCTTTATGGCGTTGTTCGCGAAGTTTGCGGCGCTCACGAAGTTCGAGGAAGAACTCTTTCTTGGTAGCAAAGAAACGGTCGCATTCCGCACGATAAGTTTCGTAGATAGACTGGTTGTGTTTCTTCGGAGCAAAGCCAATCGTGCGCCACTCGTTTTGAAGGGACTGCACTTTCAGGGTCAGTTCTTCCCATTGTTTGGCGTTCATCGGTTCCCCGTTGATGATAGGTTCGTTGATTGCTTTCAGTTGGTCGATAATAGCCTGCTTACGAGCCAGATTCTCCTGCTCTTTCCGGTGCAGCTCGTCGAAATAAGCCTGATGTTTCTTATTGATGACGGTGGATGCCGCTTTGAAACGCTCCCATAACTGCTCGCGCAACTCTCTGGCTACCGGACCTATCTCCGCCCACTCGTCATGCAGTTGCTGCAACATGCGGCTGGCCTCGACAATATTCTCATTGCTCTGCAATTTCTCTGCGGCTTCGCACAAGAGAGTCTTAAGTTCCAGATTCTTCTTGAAATCCAGATCCCGCAACTCGATATTGATCTTCACCAGGTCATAGAACTGCTCTTGGTATTGCTGGTATGCCTTGCGGATCTCCTGGGTATGAGTTACAGGAACAGCCCCTATTTTCTTCCATTCGGCCTGCAACTCGCGCATGCGCTGGAGATTAGCCATCACGCCGTCAGCCGTTGCGCCCTCCACTAACGCTTTCATCTCGTCCAGAATAGCCTGTTTCCGAGCCAGATTATCCTCCTGCTCCTTATTCTGAGCCGCCGTCACCTCGGCGCGACGGGCTTTATAATCCGATAGCAGAGCCTTGAATTCCTCTTCCTCCCGAGACGCCTCCTCGGCGATCTCGCTTACCTCTTCACAGGAATAAAAACGCGTTTTGAGGTGCTCCACCTGATCCTTGATTGCAGTGATCTCATCTGCTTCCAACAGCTGCTTCAGCTCGTCAATAATGTTTTGTCTTGTACTTGCCATAGATAGATTTATTTAATCGCAAAACCTTTGCGCCTGCAAAGGTACTGCTTTTTTTTGACATATGCAAGCGTTTTAGCGAAAAAAAATGTCTAAAATTCTTGCATATGTGCATTTTTTGTTGTATCTTTGCAGCCAAATTAGTGTCTTATGAAAGTACGTGAGAAAATAGACGGTTTGCGCCGGTTGATGGCGTCGAACGGATTAGCGGCTTACGTGGTGCCGGGCAATGACCCGCACGCAAGCGAGTATATGGCTTCGCACTGGTTCGAGATGCAGTGGATCTCGGGCTTTAACGGAGAAGCCGGAACGGTAGTGGTCACGATGGACCGCGCTTTGCTATGGACGGACAGCAGGTACTATCTGCAGGCCGGCATCGAGTTGCAGGATTCGGGCATTGAGCTCATGCGCGAGAGCGATATTGACTGCCCCTCCGTGATAGACTGGCTGAGCGAGAACATAGACGGAGTGGTCGGCGTTAATCCCGAGATGTTCTCGGTCAATAGTTTCCGCGAGTTCCGGTCGGAATTGAAATCAATCGACCTCATCAAGCCGCTTTGGACGGAGGACAGACCTTCCATACCGCAGGACAAACTATATCCTTATTCTGCCGATTTCGCGGGGGAGAGTGTGGAGAGCAAGCTGGCGAGAATGCGCGGGATTTTAGAGTCCAAAGTGAAAAATCAAGAGGCGAAAGAATGGGCACTTATTATCAGCGCTTTGGACGAGATAGCATGGCTGCTTAACATCCGCGGAAACGACGTGGAGTTCAATCCGGTTGTGATCAGTTATGTTGTGCTTGAGAAAGATAAATGCACGCTGTTCGTGGATGAAGCAAAGATTGACTCTCCTGCCCGTAATTATCTGGATTTCAATAATATCGACATCCGTCCCTACGAAGCGGTGTTCGAGTACATTCATGGTCTGCGAGGCACGGTCTTTTACGATGGTGCACGCGTGAACGAAGCCCTGTACGAAGCTATCCCGGAGGCATGTAAAAAAGTGGGCATCACCTCTCCTATCCTGATTGACAAGGCGAAAAAGAACGCAGTGGAACTGGAGGGCGAACGTATCGCCATGCGGCAGGATGCTGTGGCGCTTACCCGGTTCTTCAAATGGCTGGAAGAGGAAGCTTTTGCGGAAGGCAAGACACGGACGGAATGGGAACTGATGGAGAAATTGCATGAATTCCGAGCCATGGGAGAGAATTTTGTGGAAGAATCTTTCGGTACGATTGCAGGATACCGGGGAAATGGAGCGATTGTGCACTATGCGGCTACGCCGGATAAATGTGCGGTGGTCAAGCCGGAAGGCATGCTCCTCCTCGATTCAGGAGGACAATATCTGGATGGCACTACGGATATCACCCGTACCGTATGGCTGGGAGGACGAATACCGCAGCAAGCCAAACTGGACTACACCTATGTCCTAAAAGGACACATCGCGCTGGCACGTGCCCGTTTCCCGCGCGGTACCAGAGGAAACCAACTGGACGCATTCGCAAAACAATACATGTGGGAAGCCGGAATTACTTTCGGTCATGGCACAGGACATGGCGTAGGCCATTTCCTCTGCTGCCACGAGGGACCGCAGAACGTACGTACAGATAATAACCCCATGCCGCTCGAGATCGGACATATCGTCTCGGACGAACCGGGTATTTATCGTACAGACAAATGGGGGATCCGGACGGAAAACCTGATCACGGTCATTCCAGCCGCACGGACCAAGACCGCCACGACGGAGGACGAATGGCTCGCTTTTGAGACCCTCACGCTCTGTTTCTATGACACCTCTCTGATTGAGATGAGCCTGATGACTGAAGACGAGATAGACTGGATCAATGCGTACCACGTACGCGTCTATAAAGAGGTTGCGCCGCTCCTCAATGACGAAGAAAAAGCATACCTCGCTTACAAATGTCAGGCAATTGAGATTTAAAACTCACAATAACTATTATTAACAATTTAAATTTTTACCATTATGAAAGCAGATCTTATTAACGCATGGTTGTACAACGAAGGTTACAAACACGAGACCGACTCTGACGGAGATGTTCATTTCCGCTATAACGGCAAGCACATTTATTTCACGCCGGACGATGACGACACCTATTTCCGTCTTATCATGCCGAATATCTACGAGTTGGAAGACAACCGCGTAAAGGTACTGGAGGCATGTAATACCATCACCCGTGATTATAAAGTAGTAAAAG
>CALEPS010000086.1 GCA_937910305.1 uncultured Bacteroidales bacterium
AGCTCAGCATCGCCGATGGTACTGCACTGCGTTGTGGGAGAGTAGGTAGCCGCCACTTTCAGAAGCCTTCATCATTCCGATGAGGGCTTCTTTGTATATGTGGCGATGCTACCTACTCTCCTTCCCATCGGGGCCCCCGCAGATTTCTAATCTGTGGGGAGAGCGGAGCACATCCGAGTAACTACCCTTAAAACGAAGTTTTGAGGCGCTTACGAGGATAGTGTCCGCGACAGGTAGCCGCCACTTTCGGAGCCCCCGAGGATTTATTCCCCGAGGGCTCTTTGTTTATGTCGCTACGCGCCACCGGCTACCCGGAGCGTCCTCCCGTTGTCGGGAGGAGTGGCCTCCGCCTAGAAGGGCTTATGCCTCGCTCCTTTACTCTCCTTTTTCCACGCTGCCTCTCCATTAATCTGTCCGTCTTTTCTCTCGCTCCGTTTCACTCCGCGAAAAATTGGGGGATAAAAATAAATACCCTTCAACATCGCCCTAATCGCTTTGCAATGTGCTTCTATTTTCCTAACGTTACCGTACCCTTACCGTATCCTTGCGCTTCCTGTGTAGGGCTTGCGGTGTAGGCAGAGCCCACTTGGCGCGCTGCGCTGTCCTCTCTTTGCGATAGGACGTTTGTTATTGCGCATCGCCCTTCGTCTTTGTGGCATGTTCTGCACAAGGTCACAAACGCCGAAGGTCTGCCCGATACGCGCTAAATGCGGATGTCCCTTTACAAAAACGCACTTTTCGCTTGCAAAACTAAAAAAATCCGCAGAAATATGTTCCAAAACTTGCACATGTCATTTTTTTTTACTAACTTTGCGGCGGTTTATTATAATATTTATAGCATGACAAGGAGAAAAGCAGCAACAAGTGAGCGTACAAGATTGCAATCTGTTACGCGGAAGGCTACGGAATCCAAGGCGAATTCGCTTGCATTCCTTCAAAGGGCTGGAATTGTTAGTAAGTCGGGGCATCTTACTCCAATGTATCAGTAATGAGTGTAGAATCATTATATTCCCGTCGTTCTAATTTGATCATAGCATTTCACGGCTGTGATCAGTCTCTTGTTGATAAAGTTGTATCTGGGCAAGAGGAATTGCGTGCCAGTGAAAATGACTATGATTGGTTAGGGCATGGAGTTTATTTTTGGGAGAATAATGAGGAGCGTGCTCTGCAATGGGCTAAAGAGCTTTCTAAACGCCCGAATTCTTCCATATCGAAACCGGCTGTTATCGGTGCAGTTATTGATTTGGGGTATTGTTTCGATTTGACCGATTCTCATTACTTGTCGGAGTTAAAGACGGGTTATGATGTCTTGGTTGAGGCAACAAAGAATATTGGAGTCCCTTTACCGAAGAATGAGAATGTAGGTGCGTCAACGGATAGATTGCTTCGTAAATTAGATTGTGCGGTTATTCAAACTGTACACCAGTTACACGAGGATGATGATCAGTCGCGTCCGTATGATTCTGTACGAGGAGTCTTTTGGGAAGGACATGAGATATACCCCAATGCTGGTTTCTCTGAAAAGAACCACATTCAGATTTGTGTATGTAATCCTAATTGTATTAAAGGTTATTTTCTTCCTCGCAAATTAAATAACACCTTCACTAACCCTTAATACTCCGCTTCCCATGCAACAAACACGAAATCAGATAGTTAGAATTACCCCCCCCCATACGAACGGCGCGAGGTAAGCAAAAAACAACACATTCGCAACGCTAAAGGCGGTGTGCACGAATCGTGTGCGCCGTCTTTTCGTATATATACTGAAACACAGAATTCACGTTAATATACAAGCATAAAATATCTATCCGTATGAAAACAAAACATTTTCTACTCACAGCCTTGTTTCTGCTAGTAGCAGGGGCAATGAGCGGACAAACGTACTGGGATGGTACAAGTAACAAAACTTTCAGCGGCTCGGGAACGGAGACAGACCCGTATCTGATCAGCACGCCGGAGCAGTTAGCCGGACTTGCCGAGCGGACGAATGTCGATAAAGAGGATTTCGCCGGCAAGTATTTCAAACTGACGGCGGACATCTACCTCACCAATTTCAACGACCCTGACACCGCCAATTGGAAACAATGGGAGCCGATAGCACATACGTTGATGCGGTGGGGCGAAGAAACAGACTACGGCTATTTTCGTGGTCAGTTCGATGGCAACGGCCATACCATCTATAATCTCTACTATGGTGCAGGCATGAACTGGGCAGATGACTGGGATCCCAATGACTTTGATTTGGAACTTAGCGCGTACGATTTCTCGGTGATGAACAAAGCTTTGTTTGTCAATCTGGATGGTGGTACGATTGAGTATCTGAGCATAGCCAATGCCAAGATGTCAGGTGTGGGTCAAGCATTGTTGGTCTATAATGCCGGTGAGAATTCCGTTATTCGCAACTGCCATGTAGAAGGCGAGATGCGTGCTACCCAGAGCAGTTCTAACGGACTGGTCGGAACTAACAAAGGACTTATCGAAAACTGTTCCGCCACAGTGAACACCAACCTGCAAGGTGGTGCGGCTTTCGTGGGGACAAACGAGGCAAACGGTGTTATCCGTAATTGCATCTCCTCGGGTTCTATGCGTTGCACGATGGGCAATGGAGCAGGCTTTGCGAGTACCAACTATGGTTTGATAGAGCAATGTGAAGCCGATGTATATATTCAGGCTCTCGGCGGACCGGATTCCGGAACCAATGCCGCCGGAGGTCATACATTCCGTTACCGCAGTGGAGCCGGATTCGTAATGAATAACTCCGGAACTATCCGAGCATGTGTCGCCAAGGGTAATCTGATAGCAGAAGGCACGAGTAATAACTCCGTTTGGTCAAGCAATATATCCGGTTTCGCCTATAGCAACGATAACGGACAAATTGAGTCCTGTTATTGCACGGGCGAATTGCGAGATGTCAGCGATAGTACGGCAAGCGGCAGTTGTGCTACGATGATTCAGTTCGTTTATCTGAACGGCGAAGGAAACTCGTCGTCCGTCGCGGGCTGTTCTACCGGCTCTTGTATCAACTGTTTCTCTGCCAGCCGTTGTATCACGCAAAATGATGAAAGCCGTTGGCTCAATAGTGTGCATGGTTTCCTATGTGCGTATAATAAGGATTGCGAATATGCGGAACAATCCAAACAAATCGGCTGCTATTTCAACCAAGATGGTTTGCCGACACCGACTACCAATCATTTAGGCGGAGAGTGGCAAGGAATAGGTGTGTCGCTCGATTATATCAAAAGTCAAGCATTTGTGGACACACTCAACAAGGTAGCTCAATTCATGGGAACGAACCTCTGGCAGTACAATGCAGGCGATGTGCCTACGCCCACATCCACTATCGCTACGCAGAATTCAGAGGTATTCTTTGCCGGAGGCGATGGCAGCAAAACAAATCCCTTCCTGATTAGCAACAAAGACCAACTGACTAATGTCTCATGGTTAGTAGAACACGGCTATGAATTCCAAGGCAAGTACCTCAAACAGACAGCCGACATCGCCCTCAATCTGCCTTTCGAACAATGGGAATACGAGATGCCTACGCAATGGAAACCGATAGGCACCAACGAACGTAAGAACAGCCGTTTCAGCCGTACTTATGATGCTACCTTTTACGGTAATTATGATGGCGATTGGCATGAAGTACAAAATATGTACATTGATAATTTAGAGATGTATCAAGGGTTATTTGGCAGAATAGGCGACCATGTTACCATCCGCAATTTAGGTGTGACGGATGCTTATATCCGTGCACGTACTTTTGGCATATTGGCAGGACAAGCTGGCTGGGGCGGCCCCGAGACTGGAGACACTCATATCATTCAATGCTGGGTATCAGGAGATGCTCAAACACAAGGGAACTCGGATGCTTCCGGTGCTTTTATATCGCAAATGGCGCGTGGAGCACTCTATCTCAATTGTTCTTCTAACGCCACGCTTGTCGGTGGCAATGGGTATTGGAAAATGGGTGCATTGGATGGTACACTCAGGTATGGAGTTGAAGCTGACACCTTGCTTAACTTCCTTATGATAGGTTCTATTAACAATTCCTACAATCCAAATCACAGCATATACACGCAGATGTATATGGTAACTCCTACCAACCACTGCTATTACAACGAAAATGCTTTCTTTGACAACGATGTGCAGATTCTTTCGGAGAACCCGCCTACCGATGGTCAGCCTACAGCGTGGTTGCAATCAAAGGAGTGCGTGAATATCTATAATGCTTCAGTGACCGAATGGAATGCTACGCACGACGAAGACCTACAAATCAACTATTGGGAATGGCGTGAGAACGACTATCCGGCAGTCTCGCATGATGCCACTTACAAGCCATCTATAGTGATTACCTTCAACTCCAATGGTGGATCAGCCGTAGTGCCCAAGTATCTCTTTGCTGAAAGCAAGGCAATCGCCCCCGCTCGTCCCGAAAAAGAAGGCTATTTGTTCGCCGGCTGGTACACCGATGCCGCTCTCACGCAGTTCTTCGATTGGGAGAATACTACTATTTCCGAGAGCCTGACGCTCTATGCCAAATGGACAACCGACAGTCGTGAGGACTTTGACTTTACACCGTTTAATAATAAGTTCACAGACACGTATCATATCAGTACTGCCGCTCAACTGCGTGCCTTCGCCGCTTTACAGAATGGTCAGTATGACTGGTACGATAATACTTTCTGTGTTTTTGGCGGTCTTGCTCCGCAAACTCGTGCGGTAAGTGACTTTACCGGCAAAACCATTGTCCTCGACAACGATATTTTCCTCAACGACACCGCCGACTGGCAGTATTGGGGGCACAACGCTTATGCAGTACCTTGGAAGCCGATAGGACAATATTCGTGTAGCGCGCCCGGTACGCCACAAGATGATGTAGAGTTTAAAGGCACATTTGACGGACAAGGGCATATCATCTATGGTATGTATATCGAAATGAAGGCAGTGCCGAGTATAGATACTTATTGGGGACTTTTCGCCGCCTTAGCCGAAGGGGCTGTAGTGAAGAATGTAGGTATTGAGGCGTCAGTAATAGATGGTGTTATACATTCGGAGCTGAGAGAAAATGGCGTGCGGTACAAAGATATTACCCTTGTACCAGGATGTGCCTCCTCCTATTATTTAAGTGTCGCAGGACTATTGGTCGGTACTGCCACTAATGCGACCATTGAGCAATGTTATGCTAAGGGTAAAATAATTGCTAAAACTCAATATACTTCTAATATGAACATAGGCGGTTTGGTAGGTGAATTCAATACATTTGGAAGTACGAACGTCGGCACAATGAGCAACTGCTATGTGCGTGCAGAGATTGAGTTCCGGAAAGAGGAAGACACGCGGTCGTTTGGTTTGATAGGCGCTTTCGGTCGACAAGTAAACATTACGAACTGCTATGCTGCAAGCAATAGTTATGCCGGTCTGATGCCGTATAGTTCGGAGTACATGAGTACAACTTATTATGCCAACAACTCGCTAACCTCATCGTATTTCGATAGTGAGTTAGTAGATGTTATTCAAGTAAACACAAGTTTTACTACAACGCCCAACTATAAAACCATAAGTGCAGGTTCTTCCCGA
>CALEPS010000087.1 GCA_937910305.1 uncultured Bacteroidales bacterium
TTCATCGTCAACGACGGTGATAACACAGGAGTTCATCTCGGGCCAAGCGTGGGTACCGCGGCGGGGTTCGCCGCCGTTGGTACCACGACCTTGTACTTGCTCAAAGAACGTGAATCCTTTGATATTCAGGATATCAAGCATATATTCCACGCGACCGGTGTTTGCCTGATTAAAAACAATCATAACACTTTTCATTTCTCGTCTCCTTTCTTTACTTTGAGGTCCATGAAGATGAATTTCTTGCGGAGGGCTTCCTGTTTGTCTCGGTCGCCGTGGCGCGCCATAACGCCATAGAGCACAGGCACGATATAAAGGGTCAGGAAAGTGCTGACGGTCAGACCGCCGATGACAACGATACCCAACGGCTGCCACATCTCGGCACCTTCACCGGAAGAGACTGCCATCGGCACCATACCGAGGATGGTAGTGAAAGCGGTCATCAGGACAGGACGGATACGGCTCCGGCCGGACATCTGAATAGCCTGATTGAGCTCATAGCCGCGCTCACGCATGAGGTTGATATAATCCACGAGCACAATACCGTTCTTCACCACAATACCCACCAGGAGCACCAGACCCAGCGCGCCGATCATATCCAGCGAACGGCCGGTGAGCCAGAGGGCGATGATGACACCCGAGAGGGCGAACGGCACGGTGAACATGATGATACCCGGCATCTTGAGGGACTCGAACTGCGACGCCATCACGATATATACCAGCAGGATAATCAACGCCATCAGTAATCCCATATCATGGAAGGTGTCCTGCTGCGTCTCGTAGTTACCGCCGATGTGGGTAGAATAGCCCACGGGGATATCGAGTTGGGGAACGACCTCCGTCTCAATCGCTTTCGCCAGTTCACCAAGGGTGGTGTTGTAGGGCGTAGCCTTGACGGTTACGATACGCTGACGCGCCTTACGCTCGATGGTAGGCGGCGCCCAGTATTCGCCAACCGCAGCCACCTCGGACAGTTTGACGGTCTTGCCCGTCGCCGTCGGGATAGAGAGGTTGAGGATGTCGGAGATAGAGTTGCGGTCCTCCTCCATGAGGCGTACCACGATGTCGTACTCCGAACCGTCGTCCTTGAGATAGCCGCACGACATACCTGCCACACGGTTGCGGAGGTAGGTAGAGATAGTAGCGGAGCTCAAACCGAGACGGGAAGCCTTCTCTTTATCCACAGTAATCTTGATATCCGGGCGGTCGTCCTCGCGGGAGATATTCACGTCGCGCGCGCCCGGCAGTTGCGAAATCAACTGACGGCATTGCTCCGCCATCTGGGAGGTCTTGTCGAAGTCGTAACCGTAGATTTCCAAATCGACTGTGTTACTGCCTCCGGCTCCTCCGGACGAAACAGCACACTGGTATTCGTTAATCTCCGGATATTTCGCCATCTCCTGACGAAGGATTTCGGCAATTGTCCATATGTCGCGGTCACGCTCCCATTTCTTAGGCAAACGGATAGTCATCTGGATCTTGTTGTTCATCGTCGAAGAGAAGAGGGCTGCGATAGAAGCATCGTCGTTGGAACCGGCGGAGGTGTTGATCAACTGAATCTCCGGCACGAGTTCCACGAAACGTGCTTCCAGTTTGCGGGCTGTCTTAAGGGTCTCCTCTATACGCGTACCGCGTTGCAGTTTGACGGTCACAGTCAGACGTCCGTTATCCTGCTCCTGCATGAAGTCCGTACCGATCTTGCCCATGAAGACAGGCGTGAGCGAAGCGACGAAGAATGCCAACAGGATCAGCAGCGTGACCGCCTTATGATTCAGACACCAACCCAACGATTTGGCGTAATACTCATCAATTCGGTCCAACATGCGAACCACCGTGCGCTCGTACCAGCCTTTCTTGCCCGCCTCGTCATCGACCAGATTTCCGTTCTCATCCACATGCACTTTCTTAGCTTTCAGCAGCTTGGAGCAGAGCATAGGCGTCAGTGAAATAGCCACGAGGGTCGAAGTACAGCAGACCACCGTCACGATCCAGCCCAATTCGTGGAACATGATACCCGCCATACCGTTCAGCATCGTCAGCGGCACAAACACCGCTACGAGCACCAGGGTCGTTGCGATGACAGACACCCACACCTCGTTCGTCGCGTAGATAGACGCCTCGTGCGGGTCCTCACCACGCTCCACATGGCGCGTGATATTCTCCAGCACCACAATCGCGTCATCCACCACCATACCGATCGCGATAGTCAGTGAACAAAGCGAGATGATATTGAGGCTCGAATCCGCCAAACCGAGGTAGATAAACGCCACGATCAGGGCAATAGGAATCGTGATACCGATAATAATCGTCGCACGCCATTTACCAAGGAAGAACAATACCACGAGCACCACGAATAACAATGCATAAAGCACCGATTCCTCCAGTGAATTGATGGAGTTTTGGATGTTCTCCGAGGAGTCGTAGATCTTCTCGATCTTCACGTCCGAAGGCAGCTGTTTCTGGATCTGCTCCAACTCTTTGCGCACGTCACGGCAGACCTGCACGGTGTTGGCACCTGTCTGTTTAGCGATAACCAGACGGACGGCTTCACGGCCGTTGGTCTTCTCGTCCAAAGAGAGGTCCTTGATTGTATCCTTGACGGTAGCGATGTCGCGGATGAAGACCTGCTGTCCCTGCGGCGTCATGGCTACCATGAGATTCTCTATCTCCGAGGACTCGATGTACTCCGAACGCACCTGCATCTGGTACTGCTCCTGCGGCATCTTGATAGTACCCGAAGAGAGGTTGAGGTTGTTCGCCGTAACGACTTGTCCCACCTGCTCCAGCGTGATACCGTACGCGTCGAGTTTCTGCTGGTCGATATTGACATACACATAGCGGTCCGGCGCACCCGAAAGGGAGATATTACCGATACCGTCAATGTGGTTCAACTGCGGTACCACTTCGTCGTTGAGGATCTTATCCAGACCCGCGTAGGTCTCATCCGCCGTAATGGAGTACTGGCAGATAGGCATGGAGGATGTGGAGAGCTTGAAGATCACCGGCTTGGCGCAGTTGTCCGGCAGGTTGTTTGCCGCCATATCAACGAACGAACGCACGTCGTTCACCGCCTCGTCCATGTTACTACCCCACTCCAACTCCAGCGTCACCACGGAGATGTTATCCTTGGACTGCGAAGTGATGTGTTTGAGGTGATCGACGGAGGTCAGGGCGTTCTCCATGATCTTCGTCACGTTGGTCTCCATCTCGGAAGCCGATGCACCCGGATAAGTAGTCATAACCGTAATATACGGCGGGTCCATCTCCGGGAACTGGTCAATCGGCAGTTTCAGGAAACTATATACACCGATGACGATGACCGCCACAAAGATAAGGGCGGTGGTTACCGGTTTTTCGATTGCTGATTTATAAATTGACATATTCTTTTCAGTAATGACGTGATTACGTGATTACGTAATTACGAAAGTTATTCCACTACATTTACTTTCACGCCGTCCACGAGTTTGTGTTGGCCGGTGGTGACGAATTCCACGCCCTCTTTGATCTCCGGAGCGATGATCTCGATGTCCTGGTCGAAACGCTGTCCGAGAGTAACCGCTATACGTTTTGCTCTACCGTCCTCTACAATGAAGACGTAACGGTCATTCGCACCGACGAGTTTCTCTACGCTCTGGTAAGGCACCACGATTGCATTCGCTTTTCCCAGACCGATTGTGGTCGTAACGTACATACCCGGACGAAGCAGGTTGCTACCGTTCGGAATAACAATCTTGCATTGGAAAGTGTGGCTGGAGGGGTCAATAGTCGGATAAACGATCTCTACCGTAGCCGGGAATACCTTATTCGGATAAATCTCCGAAGTCAGCGTCAGTTTCATTCCTTTTTTGAGGAGCGGGAAATAGGTCTCAGGAACAGCTACCAGCGCTTTCAGTTTGTCTATCTGTGTGAGTACCAGGATTGGCTGACCTCCGTAGAGTTCGCCGTCCTCGTAGGTCTTCGCAGAAATGACGCCAGAGAAAGGCGCTTTGACATATGTGTTCTGCTCCAGAAACTCCAACTGCTCTTTGGTCGATTTGTACTGCATCATGATCTGGTCGTACTGCTGTTGCGTAGCCGATCCGGTCTTGAGCAGTTGCTCCACACGGTTTTTCTCAATCTCCAGATTGGTCATAGAGATCTTGGTGGTCTTGTACTGGGTCTGGTCCATGCGCACCAAGTCGTCTCCGCTTGCCACACGGTCTCCCACTTCGCGGTAGATATGTTCGATCTTACCGGTGAGCGAAGGAGCCACATTCTGGGTCAGATAACCTTGCAGGTTGGTGGAAACAGAGATCTCGCGCTCTATCTCACGCGGTTGCAGAACGACCGTGCGCACTTGCTCCACGCGCTCTTCCTCTTCTGCAACGGAGGTTTCTTTGCTGCCACAGCTAATCAAAGCGAGTGCGGCAAAAATGTAAAGAATATTCTTTTTCATATTTGTTATTGGATTATTTTTCGGGATTACGGGATTACGATATTACGATACTTCGAGGGCTTATTTATTGAGGAACTCTTCCAGATCCGCTTGGGCGCTGACAAGGTTCAGCATAGCCTGGACGTACGAACTCTGTGCGTTGATCAGGTCGTTGGAAGCGTTGGTCAGTTCCATATTACTGCTGGCACCGTATTTGTATTTCTCCGTAGCGGAGGCGAACACGCGCCGTGCCACTTCTATATTGTCTTTTTCGTTCGTATAGGTCTCATACGCGTTGGTGAGATTGAAGCACAACTGGCGGTATTGGATAGCCAGATTGTCTGTTGTTTCCGAGAGGGTGTTTTTTGCCTCTTCGTATGCGATTTTCTTCTCTATCACGCCAGCTGCACGCTTTCCTGACGACCAGAGCGGCATTTTGACGGACACTTGAATCACGTTCGGCGGCGTCATACGCATACCGCCCTCGCCGTAGTACTGCTGGTTCGTGTAGTTGTACGCGAGGCTGACGGTAGGTCCGTAAGCCCATCCTGCCATATGCACATTGCGTCTGGCGAGTTCGGTTTGTTTTTTGAGCAACTGGTAATTGAGGTTGTTTTCTATATTGAAATTCTCCGCCAGAAGGTTGATTACCCGCTCGGGCGAAAGCACGTCATCGATGTCCTCCGTCAGTACCAGTTCGGTCTCCACCGGCACGTCCAGCAGCACTTTAAGGCTGTTAGTTGCCAGTTCTATATTGCGTTTCTGGGTGTTGATTGAGTTCTTGAGCGTGTTCACACGCACGCGAATCTGGTCGGCTGTCGTCTGCTCGGCGGCTCCTACATTGACCGCATTCTGGGTCATTTGCTCCAAGTCCTGGATATTCACCAAGCTGGAATCCAAGAGGTTTGAAATGCTCTGAAGCGCAAGAACGGAGACATAAGCGCTCATCACACTGCTTCGCAGTTCGTTCTCCGATTGCTCCAAAGCAATCTTCCTCATGTCGATAGCGATGTTGTTTAGCAGCACTCCAACGATTCCCTGACCGTTGATACCAACAGCTGCTGTCAGACCGAGTGCGCCCACATTAGGCATGTTGATTTCGATCTCTCCGCCCATCATTCCGAGCGTTGCGCTATAGCCAAGGTAATTGCTGTAGGTATAATTTCCGTCCAGACTCGGCAGCATAGATGCTATCGTCTGCCACCGCTGCGCGTACGCTTCCTGTACGGCAAGAGAGGCGTTTCTCAACGTCCTGTTCTGCTTCACAGCATAGTTTTGCGCCTCACCAAGACTCAGGCTGAGCGTAGCAGGCACGGACGAGGTGTCCTGGGGCTGATGACTTTTCGTCGCAGCCATCACATGGTCCTCTGCCATCAGGCTCGAGCTCAATGCTACTGCTGCAATCAATACTAATAATTGTTTCTTCATATTCTTGTTTTATTTTTTTCGTAATAACGGGATTACGTAATGCGTAAGGGCGTAATGCGTAATGACGTCATTTCAATTATAGAGTTTCATTCCTTCTTCGGAGAGGATGCCGCGGACGAAAATATCCATCGCCGTATGCCCCAACTGGTGCATGTTATGTCCGTGAACTTCTATCACCTCAAAATCATTGATCGCATCGCTGTGTATCTTCGCAAAAAGAACCGCTGTCAATTCAATATTAAGGTTCGCGCGTACGAGGCCTTCCTGCTGTCCTTGCTCCAGATATGCCATGATATATTCCTTCTGCGTCTTGAAGCACTCCTCCTGGAACTCTGCAAACTGGCGTGGGTAGTATTTCTTGAGGTCATACACCAGTTGCGGTACGCGCCGCACGTCATTTTTCTCCGTTTCCTGGTGCTTCAGGAAGCACGCCACCAGTTTCCGGAAATCCCGCATTTGAAGCAGTTCCTCCATTTTGGAGGCGATGTAAGCAACATTTGCATGCAATAATTGTGCCACAAGTTCATCTTTGGACGCAAAATAGACATAGAATGTCTTTTTGGACATGCCTAATTCATGGCAAATATCGTCAATAGAGACACTGCGAATCCCCAGGCGAAAAAACATCTCGCCGGCTGTCTTGATAATATGAGTTTTTTGATCTTCTGCCATATTATTCGCGAAAAAGCGCACAAAATTACTATATTTTTTCGACATATGCAAGAAACTTGGAAACTTTTTTAACTCCAAAAGTTTCTTTGTAAAGTAGAGTTTGCATTTTGAACGGGTAAAGGGAGGTAAAAAAGTATATATACTACGTATATATAGTATATGCGTTAAAAATGCAAAAAATGGCGTCTATCCTTGGGTTATCCTTGGGGAATCCTTGGGTTATCCTTTGGTAATGAGTCTATTCCGACCTTAAACAAACAAATAAACAAACAAACAAACCCCACCCCAAAAGGTTCTATGACCGTCCACTGGACGCTCAATCGGGCAAAGCCCTTCACCCCTCAAGGGAGGGAGAAAAAAAAGGGGAAAGAAAGAAACCCCACCCCGGCCCTCCCCTCAAGGGAGGGAGAAAAGAGAAAGAAACTAACAAACAAACAAACAAACCCCACCCCGGCCCTCCCCTCAAGGGAGGGAGAAAAGAGACTGCCAAAGAGAAGGATGGTCAAAAGGGGATGATAAAAAAAGAGGGACGCGTGGTTGCGTCCCTCTTTGGGATCCGCCAGATGCGGCGGATACATTTAGGTTATTAGCAGACTATTCGCTGTGTGTTATTAAGCGGACTAGTACGTTACGTAGTAGCGGACAGGTGCGCTGCATTTAGTAGCGGATAGTCGCTGTTGTTGATTAGCGGACTTGGGCACCTTGGAGGTTGAAGAGTTTGCCGTCGCGAACGATATAGAGAACGCCGTCAACAATCACTTTGTCCACTTTCTCGGTGAGAATAATGTTCTCGATAGCCGCTTTCCACTCAACAGAAGCTTTTCCGTTAGCAATTTGAGCCTGACTCTTGTTGTTGTAGACGTTGTTGGTCAGTTTACCGATAACCATAACGCGGTCTCCGGCAGCCAGCGCTGTACCTTCCGCCTCAGAGATATTTGCACGATAGACAGACAGGTCACCATAAGTCGAATTAGGATCATCCGTCATATAGAAGGATACATTCTTATACTGCGCGTTGTATTCACCGTTGTTTGCGAATTTAGCGAAATAACCGAGTACAGCATATGTCTCTTCCGAAGTCTCATTGTCGCCCAAAGCAAGCGCAGTTGTACAAGCTTGAGCCACATTCAGTGTATCGTAGTGAACCGCAGCTTTCTCAATGATCTTAACAGGAGCCTTTGTCTCTGATTCAAGAACACCATTGTAGTTTTTGATTTTGGTATAAACGCTCACTTTGTCGCCAAGGTGCAATTCTTCCGGAGCCACACCCTGATATACCTCAAAGGCACCAGCGTCATTGGAATGCAAAGTAGTATCATTTGCATCAGCAATCCAGAAAATCTGGTTGCCATATTGTGCCCAGCCGCCGTCTTCTTTATTTTTGCCTTCCCAAGCAGTTACATAACCAACGATATTATACGCTGTTTCTCCTGTTTGACCTACAGCGACGGACGCGCCCGCCTCAAGAGCCTGAGCAACCGTAATACTTTCTGCTTCAGGTTGCGAGCGGTCGCCTTCAACCTTGCTAACAAATTCGGCACGACCATTCTTGATTTCCGGCAAATAAGCTCCAAGATTTTTGTCGTAGTACTTTGTCAGAGGACCGGTCAGACGCACTTTGTCTCCATTGAGCACAGGCAGTGGAGCATCATTCTCATAGGCGGTACAATAGTAAGCCTCAAATTTCTGTGCACCCGTATTAGCCGCATCATCAGCCAAGAAGAATATTTGCTGTTTGGATCCCCAGCTGAAATCCTGTGCGTCCACAACATATCCTTCAATAATATATGAAGCCCCAGAGGTAGCCATAGAATCCAACTCCATAGTCAGCGCAATAGCCTGAGCGACCGTAATCTGCTCCAACTCCGGTTTTACAGCCTTAATAATGTTTGTCAGGTAGCATGCTTGTTGCAGTTCATAAGTGCTGTTGAACTTGGTGTACTTGCCGGAAGCAATAACCGTATCACCTACACCCACTTCAACTCCATTTTCATCAGCGACGGCGTCAAACGAAGCCCATGAGCTACTGGCAGGATCATAAGCCGGAGTGGAAGTTCTAAACGTGTCTTTCTCCATGGAATAACAATTGTAGAACTCGAACGAACCTTTTGCTCCGGTTGCATCAGCTACATAGATATTAACCGAACCGTATTTCTTAAAGTTCGTTCCCTTAAACTCAATCTTGGTAACGACGCCGCGAACTGCAATAATGTCATCTGTGTTAATTGAGCCCGCATCTGCAGCCGCGATCGCTTGAGCTACCTCGTAAACAATCTCAGAAGCCTGAACAGCATTCATCGTCATTGCTACCAAAGCAGCAGCAACAAAAGAGAAAAATTTCTTCATAATTTAAAAAGATTTAATTGTTAAATAAAAAAATCGGTTAAAAACCATTTGCGGGACAAAGGTACTACATTTTTTTGATATGCGCAAATAATTTTGCTTTTTTTCACAAAAATACGCAATTGTTTGCATATTTAAAAAAATTGTCGTAAATTTGCACCCAAATTTGTAATTTGCTATGGCAAAACTTTTAATCATAGACGATGAGCGTGGTATCCGCAACACGCTGCGTGAGATTCTTGCGGACGAAGGGCATGAAGTGGACGTAGCCGAGAACGGCAAGCAGGGTCTGGAAATGGCTCATGCGAAGGCTTATGATCTGATCTTCTCCGATATCAAGATGCCGGAGATGGACGGGATGGAAGTGCTTGAGAAAATAAAGGGGAAACCCCACCCGACCTCCCCACAAGGGGAGGAGATGGAGAGCGCAGAGAGTCCTATAGTGATGATTACGGGTCACGGGGATATAGAGACGGCGGTGCAGGCACTCAAGATGGGTGCGTATGATTTCCTGCTCAAGCCGCTTGACCTCAACCGCATTCTGATCACGACCAAGAACGCGTTAGAGTCCAAATCGCTGCGTCAGGAGACGAAGCAGTTGCGGAAGAAAGTAGCAGCGAAGGGTCTTCAGATGATCGGTCAGAGCGCGGCTATCACCCGTGTGCGCGAAATAATAGATAAGGTAGCCCCGACGGAAGCCCGTGTACTCATCACCGGTCCTAACGGCACGGGAAAAGAAGTAGTGGCACATATGATTCACTCCCTCTCCGCTCGCGCCAACGGTCCTATGGTAGAGGTCAATTGCGCCGCCATCCCGAGCGAGTTGATAGAGAGCGAGCTTTTCGGACATATGAAAGGATCGTTCACGGGTGCAGTCAAAGACCGTGCGGGCAAGTTCGAACAAGCCGACGGAGGGACATTGTTTCTGGATGAGATCGGTGACATGAGTCTGGCTGCGCAGACCAAAGTGCTGCGTGCATTGCAGGAGAGCGAGATCACGCGGGTAGGATCGGACAAAGCCATCAAAGTGAACGTGCGCGTGCTGGCGGCGACGAACAAAGATTTGCAGAAAGAGATTGCGGCAGGCAATTTCCGCGAGGACCTTTTCCACCGGCTGAACGTCATTCCTATTCATGTACCGTCGCTCAACGAGCGGCTGGAGGACATTCCGCTGCTGGTGGACTATTTTGCGGATCAGATATGCGCGGAACAGGGTATAGCGCTCAAGAGTTTCGAACCCGATGCGATCAAGGCGCTGCAAGGCAAGCAATGGACAGGCAACATACGTCAGTTGCGAAATGTTGTGGAACGGCTAATAATCCTTGCCGGAGCGAAGATAACCAAGGAGGATGTGGAGGCTTATGCATAGAAGCCTAACCCCGACCCTTCCCTAAAAGGAAGGGAGAAAAGTATGATCCTACAATCATTGAACATATTGAATTACCGCAATATCCGCGAGGCGAGTTTGGAGTTCGCACCCAAGCTCAACTGTTTCGTAGGCCTCAACGGACAAGGCAAGACCAATGTCCTTGACGCAATCTATCTGCTGAGTTTTGCCAAGTCGGCATTCACGAGTCAGGACAGCCTGAACATCACCCACGGAGAGGAAATGGCGATGGTGCAAGGAGTGTATAGTACAAAGTCGAAAGTCGAAAGACCGTCCTTACAGGACTCAAAGCCGTTTTCGGAGGATGGTTTGATGACCATCTCTTGCGGGTTGCGGAAGGGCGTAAAGAAACAGTTCCGGCGGGACAAGAAAGACTATCCGCGTCTGATTGACCATATAGGTCTTATTCCGCTGGTGATGATTTCGCCTGCGGACCAGCAGTTGATCGACGAAGGGTCGGACGAGAGAAGGCGTTTCATGGATGTTGTTATCAGCCAGTCCGACCGCAAATATCTCGATTCGCTCACACGTTACAACGCCCTGCTCAAACAGCGGAATGCGCTATTGAAACAGTACACCGAGGCGGCTGCGCCACCGGACGATTTATTAGAAGTGCTGGAGTGGCAGATGGTGGAGCCGGCGGAGTATATTTTCAAGGCAAGGACAGAGTTCTTTGAGGCGTTTCAGCCGTATTTCGAGGAGGTGTACCGGCGTATCTCCGGCCGCAAGAATGCGACCGAAACGGACAATCCGGACAATCCGGAAGGTCCGGAGGTTCCGGGATTGCGGTATGTAAGCCAGTTGCAGGACAGGGATTTGCGGGAGGCGTATGTACGGACAAGACAGCGGGATTTGATATTAGGCTGGACGTCGCAAGGGGTACACAAAGACGATCTGGAGATGAAGCTGGGCGAGTGGCCGTTGAAGCAAGTAGGCAGCCAGGGGCAGCAACGCACTTTCATTCTTGCCATGAAATTGGCACAGGCTTTGTATTTATCGAAAGTAGAAAGTCAAAAGTCGAAAGACCGCCTCGCTCAAAGCCTGAGACCGATTCTGCTGTTGGATGATATTTTCGACCGGCTGGACGGGGAACGGGTGGAACGGATTGTAAACATGGTGCAAGGAGAGGAGTTCGGACAGATCTTCATCACCGACACCGACCGTCAGCACCTCACAGAAATACTCAAACCCAGCGAGAATGCCAAGATATTCCACGTTGAAGGAGGGAGAGTTGATAGTTGATAGTTGATAGTTGATAGTTGAAAGAAGTTTTAAAGTAATAAGTTGAGAGTTGAAAGTTTTTAGATACATAGTAACCTTGGTACTTTGTACTTTGTCCCTTTGTACCTTAAAAGCCGAAGTCGGCTTCAGGGGTGCATGGATTGCGACAGTGGCGAATATCGACTGGCCGACGCCTGAGGCGGTGGGCAATACCGAAATGCAGCAAGAGGAGATGATTTGGATACTTGATTCGCTGCACGCAATAGGTATCAACGCTATTATTTTCCAGGTCCGTCCGACGGCGGATGCTCTTTATCGCAGTGAGTTTGAGCCCAGCTCTCATTGGCTGACCGGAAAGCAAGGAGAGTGGGGAGATAAGTCGAAAGTCGAAAGTCAAAAGTCGAAAGCATGGGATCCGTTGGAATGGACGATTGAAGAGGCGCATAAACGGAATATGGAAGTACACGTCTGGCTCAATCCGTATCGCGTCACTCTCGCTACAACGGACACCTCCGCTATTTGCGCCAACCATATATGGAGGAAACACCGCGACTGGTTCTGGGAGTACAACAAACAGTGGTATTTTGACCCGGGTCTGGAGCAGACACGGGAATGGATCTGTACAATAGTACAGGACATCGTGCAGAGGTACGACATTCAGGCGGTGCATATGGACGACTATTTCTACCCCTATCCGGCAGGCAAGCAGCAACTGCCGGACACCAAGACCTTTGAACAAGACCCCCGGGGATTTAATAATATCAATGACTGGCGGAGAGACAATGTCAACCTGGCTATCAAAGCTATCAGCGAGACCATCCGCGAATGCAAAGACTCCGTGGAGTTCGGTATCTCGCCTTTCGGCGTGTGGCGGAACAATAATGTAGACTCGACAGGCTCCGCGACCCGCGCCGGAATAACCAATTACGACGACCTCTATGCGGACATCCGTCTGTGGATCCAAAAAGGCTGGATCGACTACGTAATGCCGCAACTCTATTGGGAGATCGGTAAGAAAGTGGCGGATTACGAGGTGCTGGCTCACTGGTGGGCGAATGAGGTGCGGGGCACATCCTGCAAACTCTATATCGGCATGGCTCCGTACAGATTAGTCGAAAGTCAAAAGTCGAAAGTCGAAAGCAGCAAGTCGAACCCTTGGGCAACTGGCAATGAGATCAAACGGCAGATGGACCTGAACCGGACTATCCCGGAGATCAGCGGCGAGTGTTTCTATTCGACAAGGCCGCTGTTGCGCAATCCGAGAGGGGTGTGCGATAGTATCAGGTCAGTCTATGCCGATGAAGACGCAGAGAAAGAACCGCTTGTGTTACCATGGGAATAATACTGTAGTGTGCTATCGGCGCAGCAAGGATGCCATTGTTGAAATTTTTGACATAACAAACTTTAAAAACATTACACAATGAAAACTTTTATCAGCCTCGCCCTTGCGGCAAAGAAGAAATTAGTTGTCATTCTGGCTGCGGTCATGGTCTCCGTAG
>CALEPS010000088.1 GCA_937910305.1 uncultured Bacteroidales bacterium
CCCGGCCCCCTGAAGGGGGAGGAGAAGGGGGGGGGGGGAAGGGGAAAAGACAAACCCCACCCGACCTCCCCACAAGGGGAGGAAAAAGGGAAAGGGGAAGGGAGAGGGAGGGAGAGGAAGAAAGGGAAACCCCACCCGACCTCCCCACAAGGGGAGGAGAAAGGGAAAGGGGAAGGGAGAGGGAGGGAGAGGGAGAGGGAGAGGGAGAGGGAGGGAGAGGAAGGTGAAAACAAAAACGCTCCCCGTGAGGGAAGCGCCTTTGCAAGAATTACTATGGTGTTTGGTTGCGCAAATGCCAGTTGCGCGGGGTAACTTGACCAGTTACGCGAGGTAAGTTGACCAGTTGCGCGGGGTAAGTCTGTTATTTGCGGGGATCGGGTACTTTCTGTCCGGCGGCGTTGTACCACTCATCATTGAGAATGATGTACAAGTTGTCGCGGTATATGAGCTTGCGTGCGCCCTTCTTACCATCGAAGATATTATCGATAGCCTGATGCTTGTCGTAAACGGTCAAGGTATGGATGAGGATCGTAGTACAAGTTTCTCCTTCCACACGCACCGTATCGGTATAGACACCCACAGGTGTTCCGGCAGGATAGGTGATCGTTTGACCGGCAAGATACGGATGGAGCGGGTCGTTATAGGTAAAGGGCAGTTCCTCCAGATCCACCATGCTTTCCGCATACAGCGTATCCGTGTCGTCTGCCAGATAAGAAACGATGAGCGTCATGATACTATCGCAACCGATCGAGGAAAGGAGCGTGTCACGATAGATGCCGGCACGGTTGTATGTCTTATCATTCCATATATAGTTATCGCCCGCGCAGATAGATACTTCTTCATCCAATGCGTATTTCCTCGGCTTGACATAGAGGTCGAGCGTTACGACACTATCGCATCCGTGCTCCTGCGAGAGGAGCTTACGATGGTAAATACCGGTAGCTGTCTTCGGCAGGAAGTCATAGCCGGTGAATTGCTCACCCTCGCAGATAGTATCCGTAAAGAACGTCTCTTGCGCCGGGAAGACCTCTATCTCCAGTTGCTGTACGCTATCTCGTTTACCGGCTCTTGCCTCCGCATCGGTAGCATAGAAGCAGGTAGGATACGAATGGATCCCCGGTTTTGTCACTTCTCCGTCAAGCGTAATACCGCCGATAGTAACATCCTCGTACTGGCAAGCCGAAGCCGGTTCGATCGTCTTATCGAAATAGCCGAGGCGGACATTATCGACATGTACCACCATACCGGTATTGGAAGTAGTACGAGCCTCCCGATAGAGACCGATACGGACATTCTTCCCCGCATACGGGGCAAGGCTGTAACGAACGCGCATACCCGTAGAGGAGATATCGCGTAGCTGCATACCCGGTTGGTTGGTATTCTGCCACTTAGCGAGGATATTCCTGCTCTTCCACGTTGCGCCACCATCCTCGGAAACGATGATCATAACATAGTAATCATCCTTGACATCATTATCGGTGATGGCGTTGCTGGTAGCGAGATGGGCTGTGTTACAAGCCGTGAGCGCGAGATCCATCGAGAGATGGACGCTATCATCTTCCGGCAAATAGAAAGCAGGCGTGATCATCCAGTGATAATCCGCATTATAACCGATAGCGGCATAGTGCGGTCCCTGGAGACCATTATTATCAGTCTTACGCGAGAAGCTCCAGTTATCCACACCACGCGCAACAACACCGGTAGAATCGAGTACATTATCGGCGTGCGCCTTACTGAAGGTCCATTCGTTAGCGCTGACAGTAGTCGTGAACTCCTCGAGGAAGTACGGACTACGGTTGGTCTTAAAGGTAGCTTTCTGCGAGAAGCTGCTCTCTCCCCATCTGTCACCGCAGAGCGCCTGAACACGCCATACATAGGTAGATAGCGGCTGGAGCCCCTTCACGGTACAAGTATTAGATTCTACCACGTCGTTGAAGACGAATGTTTCTTCTTTCGCGAAGAACGGATCGGTAGACACTTGCACGCGGTAGGTACCGGCAGAATCAATAGCATTCCACGTCAGTACAGCATGCTCCGTACCTATCTGCAGTTCCTTCAAGTCAGTCGGGTCTTTACACTCCTGACGATGCGCAAACGAGATATCATCAATCCAGATATAATCGCCCGTCTTTTGCGCCTTGCTGCCCTTCTCATGGAAGGAAGTCATGAACGCGATATACGGACCGGTAGCGCCCGTGAGCTCAACCTTCATCTGCTGGAAGAGATAGTCGTTCTCAGGCGTAGCCTGGTCTTCGACAGAGAGCGTACCATCATAGGTAACCGTATCAATCGGCACGAAGGTAGATACATTGGCCGGATCGGTCATTGTACCGACAATGACAGACTTCGAGTAAGTCGAGCCGGTGTATGACATTGCGACAGAGTCGTTGGCAGCCGAGATGCAAGCCGGACGCATCCAGAACATCACTTGCAGCGTATCGTATGCCGTTACATCCATTGCAGGCATAGCCGCATACGGCTGATAGGTGAGACGCGAGCTGGTAGTAGCACGCATCATGAGGGCGTTCGAACCGGTATAACTATAAGAATAATTCTTTGAATTCTCCTGATTATACGGATCGTAGTTTGCGTTCACCCATGCTGCACCCTCTTGTGCGGCATCGCCATAGGTCCAGCAGAGTGTCTGGGTGTAGTTTTTCTGTCCCTCAATATTCATCCAACCATCGGCAGGCTCGAAACTACAGGTATAATCCGGAGTGAGAACCACGCAGTCAGTATTGAAATTGACAGGCTTAGTCGATGCCGAAGTACTCGTACCATTGGTCTGGAATACATACCACTGGTAGTTCATCGCCGGAGTCAAACCGGTCAATTGGTACGAAGTACCGGTAGTTTGAATACGATTTATTTCTTTGCCTGTTGCATCCAACAGAACAATCACTGTTGTGTACTCCGGATGATGGGTATTCCAAGCCAAGGTAGCCGAAGTAGAAGTAATACCTGTAGTACGCGTGCTCGTCGGCGGGAAGAGTGTGTTGCCAACCGGTTTAACAGCCAGATCATCGATATAGAAGAGACCCGGAGCCGGCTGGAAGAGCACGATAAACTTACCTTGCGCGAACTCCAACGGCATCTGCTTGAGTTCCCAATAACGGAGACCAGCCGGGTCATTGGCTACATTATCACCCGCCTTGAGTTCGGTCTGCATATAGGTGAGCGTATCCAATATCTGCAGCGAGCTGAAGTCACTCGGATCAGTCAGCGTACCAACAACAATGGAGTGGCTATATGCATCATTCAGATAGGTAGCGTCCGCAATCTTATTGCGATTCGTGGAAAGATTATGAGTCTGGTCATAGTTAGCGAAACAACGCCCATAGAACTCCAACATCATGGTATCGAAGCTGCAGTTGAGTTCCGGCAGGACGATATAGGAATTGAAGTTTGCTTCTGTGGTATGGATACGCAGGGCATGGCTGTCATTACGTCCCACCTCGAGGTGTCTGGACGCATTGTACGTTGTCAGCGGTCCGGATGTTTCGTATCCCTTACGTTGGATCAGCCATTGGTAACCATTTGCCGGAGCATCATAGGTCAGGCCGACATGGAAGCAACCCGGCTTGAAGTACAGCGAGTCACTTGCATCACCGCCCAGGACATCATTGGCCTCCCAATCGGAGCTATTATCAAAGTTCCAGACGAAGTCCGTTCCGTTCATATTAGGCTCCATCGGCAGACAAAGCGTACGGAAGGCCAGCTTGGTGGCGTTTGCACTTGCGTTGGCGAAGTTCTTCGCAGCGGAAGGCCATGCAGCACCAGACAAAGTAGCAATATAATCGGTTTGCGGATCCAGATTCTCCACGAGTTGCGACGTTACACCGTTCAGATTCGTGAAGGAAGCCACATCGACACCGGTAGCGGCATTGGTAATAACAAGATTCCACGGGCCACCGATATTATCCCACTCTACGAGTGCACTGGTGCCATCGGCCGTTACTTTCTTCAGCGACACGAGACTCACGCCCTTCGGAGCACCGAGAGCAACGGAATCCACGCAGATATACGTACTATCCGACGGCTGCTTCGGCATATGCAGTACCACCTGCTTCGTAGCTACTGTAGTCTCATCGAGATCAAGGGTAAAGTAACTATATCCGTATTTCTTCTTGGATGTATAGCCACCAATGACATTCCCATCCAGTGCATCGAGACGAATCGTAGCCAAATGCTGATAGGTATCGAAGTCCTTATCCTTCTCAATCGTACCGACCTCGAGTATCGCATTCGTTTGGGCTATCGGCAGTTTGGAACCGAAATCCAAATAATCGGGACGCACCTTGAACTCGAAGGAACGCGCTTGTGCATTATCGATAGCAGGGAAGATAATGTATCCACCGAAGTATTCTCCGCGCGCATGCATCATCAGCGCACCATTCGTCGTACCTACCCCCTGCAGCGAGTAGTGATACGTAGTATCATTGGTGCGGCTATGCGGATAATACATATAAGACTGCGTTTCCGCGCCAATGGTATCGCGTCCGGCTACCAACGCCGGGTGGAGGTAGTAGTTATCACTCTCAGAGTTCGGACTACGCTGCCACAATTCGGACTTTTCGAAGCCGAAAGCATAGCTGTCCGCGAAGTAGAACTTGGTACTAAACTTAACCGGAGTACGCATCCACGAACTTACCGCTCCCTCGTCACACACGGTCCGCGCAAAGACATAATAGGAGGATGCCGGAGTAAGCCCCGTAAGCACGATATGTGTCGAATCGAGTGTCATCTTCGGCGCCGCATTCAGATAGCGAGTAATATCACCGGCATTGTTATACTGGGATTCCGTAAGGACTACCACTTGCCACTGCGCATCATCTTGCTTATAAGGCGTAAGACGTAACTCTGCCGATTCGAGCGAAGAGCCGATGAACTTCAGCTTCGGTGCATTACAATTCGATACATACTCCAGACCGATATTATCGATATCAATATCAATCGTCGTTCCTTGGTAAACACCAGAGGTGAAAGCAATACGATCATACATCAATTCATAGTCTGCCAGAATCATCTCATGGTGCACGAACGCAAATTGCGTTGTATTGAACGTATCAATCGGCACAAAGGTTGACAAATCTTCCGGATCGGCTATCGTACCCACATACAACCGCCCGGTACTGGTACTACTGTACGGGCAGATATCAAACGACAGTTTGGTATCGTATAAATCCGCATCAACAGCCGGCAATACAAGCCATGAAGCGTAAGAAGGGCTATACAAGTCAACAGCCTTCGATCCATTGCTTTGAGCGGAGACCACCTGCGGATACGTAGTGCCACCTCGCAGGAGCCAACAACCGATATCTCGCGTATTGGCACTATAACTCTCGAAGTCCTCAAATAACGGCAACGGCACCCCACCGGAAGTCGGACAAGGGGTCTTAAACGACGCATAGGTCATGGAAATAGCCGTACTATCACCGCCTTCACAGATACCTTGTGCATAGACATAGTATTGCGTCGCCGGATTGAGATCAGTAATCAGAACTTCATCCGAATGGTTGACAATCGTATCGAGCAGATAGTTATATTTCGGTTTCTGATCCTCCGTCAAGAGTTTATCAGACAATAGCATACGATAGGTATCCTGATAGCCTTTCCAGCTAATAACAGCTCTATCCTCACCCACGCTATCCACCGTGAAGGACTGGATCTGGCGGCAACGCGGAATCAGTTCTACAGATATCTCCGAGATATACGCATAGTTGGTTTTACCGAAATCGGAGAGGAACATAATGTTTCGTCCCAGATCACCCATATAGTCACCCTCGTAATTTTCGAAGCCTACGGAATAGGGATCCCAAGCGGTATGACTAAGGTTGAGCGTATCGATAGCCACGAAGGTATTCAAGTCACTCGGGTCCGTAATCACTCCGACGATAATCTGACTATTATAGGAGGAAGTACTATAACCACGTCCCCAGAAAGTAACCTGATACTTCTTAATCGAGTCTACCTCCAATTCCGGCATAATCGCATAAGCACCTACCGTGCTGGACGATGAGGAAACATAATCATAGAAATAGAGGTAGTTATTATCATCATGCTTATAAGTGGACGAATTATTGACATACGGGATATACGAGGATGAGGCCGTCTGGGTCTTGCTACCTACAGTCCAACAAGGTCTCTCACCGGATGAACCGGTAGTAAATCCTTCTTTATCGCTAAAGGTAATGGTACCCATCTCTTCCGGTGTCAAGGACGAGCAAGGTGTAGTGAACGACAGACTATTCCATTGAGACATCGTAGCCGCGTCACAGAGAGCCGCTGTATAGACGTAGTACTTCGTCTGCGCCTCCAGCACGTTCACCGATTGCGAACGACGACTAATCGTATCCAGATAAACGAGTTGGCTAGCCGGCACTACATAGTTCTCTCTTGCCAAGTTTGCATCCGAGATAGGCGCATTCGTAATCATCAGAATCCATTGGTCATTCGTACGAAGACCGCTGCTGACACGTACACTGGTAGTGGTCAATTCCGAGATGCTCGGCTTGGTCAACGGACAAGCCACCGATACAAACGATACATCGTCCAGATATGCGTAAGACGTTGCATTATACGGCGTACGCCATGCGACATACTTTGCCGAAGCCGGAATGACACTTGCATATTCGCTAAGATCATAGGTATATTGTATACTATTGGCCACTCCCTGTACCGAGTCGATCACAACAAACGTACTCAAGTCCGTCGGATCTGTCATCACGCCTAATACCCATCTATACGATGTGGATGCATACATATAGAACGTTACCGCAATATGGCTCAAGGTATCGCAGTTAATCTCCGGAGATACCACATAAGCTACTCCGTAAGAAGACGAGCTACCATATAGACGGAAGGTATTCGAACCGGAGTTAGAATAAGTGGTCGAATTATAAATATATGGGATATACGTAGATGTAGCTTTCGGATCACTATTCGCACTATACCAGCAGGAAGGCACCTGTCCTGTTCCGGATGCGTGGGAATCAAACGTCTCTTTATTCGCTTTCGTAGGGTCTAACAGTTCGCAAGACGTCTCCGCGGTCGTTGCTACCCAGGCACTATCCCCACAAAGGCTGCGGACATAGACATAATAGGTATGTAATGCTTGCAGGCCTTCCAAGTGGAAAGTCTTGCCCGCAATGACAGTATCACGCACGACATCCAAAGAGGGGTTATACGAGTTATTCTTTACTGCATTGAGATTAGCATTCGACGAAAGCACTTTCAATTCCCATTGGTCTGTATCCGAGAGGCCTTGCCAAGTGATATCGATAGAGTGCGGTGCGAAATTCGACTGCTTGAAATCATATGCATCAATACATGACGGATCCTTGAGTTCGACATTATCAATGAACACATGACTACTCATCTCCAAATTACTACCCAAGCCGGTAGTGATTGCGATATTCTCATGTGCCAACTCATAATCAGAGAGGATGAAACGTACTTTCTTAAACGCCGCTCCTCCGCTTACATAAACGGTATCAAACGGCACAAAGCTGCTCTGATCCTCTATATCCTCCATCGAGCCCACGTATACTACGGCGGTAGATGATGTACCACCTTCCTCCGTACGTACCTCGAACGCAAGGAGCATATCAGAGAGGTTTCCATCTATCGCCGGCAGGATAGCCACCGAGCGGTGAATAGTACCGGAAGAATAGAGATCCAGCACTTTCTCCGGATATCCGGCCGTACCGGCATTTGCAATACGCGGATAACCCACACCCATATAGTCGGCTAATTGCCAACAACCAGCTGATGTACTCTCGATATTATATTCCTCGAAAGAATCTTTGAATGGGAATGTTTCCTCCCTACAAGGGGTAGCAAAACTCATCTCTGTCCACCAATCGGGATCGCAAGTAGCACGCACATAGAGATAATAGGTAGCATGCGGTGTGAGGTCTCCGAAACCGAACTGAGGTTTTGCATTCGGGTTATTCCACTGCAACGAATCAGCGAGCACCACCCCACGCAAAGCTTGAATCTCCTCGAATGTCTTATGCAAACGATCCGTTTCTTTCAAAGCCGTACGAGACAGGAAGACCTCCCAGAGATCCCAAGAAGACTCCTCCCAACGCATGGTAATGGAATCCGGCTCAATCTGCAACTCAATATTGGTCGGAGGCACACAATCAGAAAGCTCTTCAACGGTAATCTCATCGATATAGTTGATGGTGTTCTGACTCATCTTCATCACATCATCCCATACGATAGCGATTACACCGTCCGGACCGGTATAGTTCGTGAAGTTCGCATAGCAGCGAGTGTAACCTTCCGTATTGAGCGTAAAATGCGAAACAGGCACAAAGGTATTGATATCCATCGGGTTGGACATGATACCGATCGTAGCATGTGCCTGATTGAAAGTATTACTTCCACTCAAGTAAAATTTCACCTGCACATTCGACAAGTCTTCTACCATCGGGAGAGTAATCCATGTATCGGCACCTCCACGCTTACTCATGAACAAGCTACCCAAACCACCGTAGGAGTATTTCGAGTCGGTGAGAAGAGCCGGATAGGTCGTTCCGTTATTACCAAACACGCCTAAACCGGTAACAAAACTACCGGACATACCGGGGATGGTATATTTAGTAGTCGTAGATGTCTCGAAATCGAAATAATACGGGATTGCACGTTGTGGCGCAAGCGTTACGAACGGATAGCGGTACGACCACTCGGTACCGGCTGCCAGTACATAGACGTAGTAAGGCCTATTCCAACTATGATCAGCCTCCAATTGGGTACAACGATAACTATTGGCCGTTACCGTAGCCTGGTCAACAATCGCAGAGGAGGCAGGATGAGTAGGATCCACCTCGGTATTGGTAATCAACACATTATACGAGGAAGCATTACCTTCCCACGAGATATCCGCATAAGTATCGCGCGGGTTGACCGTAATCTTCGTTACTTTGTTGACATTCTTACGATACTCAATCGTCAGATTATCAAGATAGAACAGGTTCTGACGGTCGAAACGGCTGACAAATGCCACATAGGCGCCCGTGCCATCGTATGAACCGAGGTCTACTATGTTCTCCTGAAACGTCATATTACCCCATACTTCCACCGTATCCACGGGCACGAACGTAGTAATATCATCGGGGTCGTCCATGACGCCAACGATGATGCTACGGCCATACTGACGACCGGTATAAGTATACACCGTGCTCCAGAAATGCACTTGACACTGATTTATCTGGAAACCGTCGTTCAGAGTATCCGTCAAAGCCGGCGTAGCCAGATATACATAGCGGTCAGCCGGAATAGCCTGTTCCGGTTTGGATGTTTCGCCGCCGGAGAAAATAACCGAAGAAGTAACATCCGGAGAATAATATGCCCATGCCGTAGCCGATGCTCTCGAGTTGACAAACGGGTTGGTATTCTGGGTATTGCCAGCCCACACCCAATCTACATCTCGGATGGTACCTGCCGGATAGTTAAAATTCTCTGTAAATGGCACGTTCTTGATGGTACGAACTTTGAAGCCAAACGGCATTCCTTCCGTCAGTTCACTGCTCCAGGAACTAATCTCATCGCCGCAGATAGAACGCACATAAAGAAGATACAACTCACCTGCCTCCAAGATCAAATCCTTGTTCGTTTCATCTGTTATTTGACCATGATAAACGATTTTCTCCGGCGTATCCATCTCAATCTCATCTATCATATCCGGGTCAATCGTATCTTGAGTTACCACCACTTCAAAATAATCTGCATCGAAACTGGCCATCCAAGCGATATTCACCTTACCGGCGCCTTTATTGGTAGCCATAAGGTTATAAGGAACGGTACACTCCGGAGCAGACTGAACCTTGATACTATCCAAGACTATACCACGACCGAGGTTGTCTTTTCCCTCAAAGGCAATCTGATAAGTTCTTCCCGCTTCAGGCAAGGAAATCTTCACACGTTGCCAATCCGAACTGGCCGTGCTGTACTCCGCCAGAGTCTTCCATGACAAACGCTCATCGGTACGGTATAACACACGCAGCGTATCACGGTCTGCGCCCCATTTCGGGTTCGCATAATAGAAGATCAACTCAGGCATGTACACCTTCGTCGGACGAAGATCCATCACCTTACTTACCAGGCGAGTCTTGTAGCCCTGCGTTTCACCGGTGGTATTGCGCAGATAGGCACGACGCGAGCCCTCGTATGCCGTAGACGGCCAGGACAAGCCATCGCCCACACTCTCTACCGCCCAGGGAGTCTCTCCTACTACATACTCCTGCGTCCAGACTTCTTCCTGGATACCATTCTCAAAGCCCTCGTCGATAAGGACGGTACGCGCATTGAGAGTCATCACTGTTGCCACAGAGGCAAT
>CALEPS010000089.1 GCA_937910305.1 uncultured Bacteroidales bacterium
ACATCCGGAGTCGTGCGTGATGTAAAAACGAACAAAGCCGGTATGTTATGCCCCGTCTGCCGCCAGGGACTGATTATCCGCGGAAACACCCGCTATGGATGTTCCAGATGGCGAGAAGGATGTTCTTATGCCGAGCCGTTTGACAACTAAAGTTAGCAAAAAACATACAGGTGTAATTTTTACGTCAATTTTTCTACATAAGGTTGACGTTTTTTGTGTAATTTTGCAGCCAGTTTTTCAATTACGCGCGATTGCGCGCACATGGAAGCAATTTTTTTACTAACAAATTAAATTAATATCAACACAAACAAATTCTCTTTATGAAACTGAATTCCAGTGTGTTCCGTACCATGATTCTCTCGGCTTTGCTTTTTGTGGGCATAGCTGCTGAGGCTCGTGTGATCAGCGGAGTTGTAAAAGACGCAACAGGCGAGACAATTATCTCCGCCTCCGTTGTGGTGAAAGGTACCTCGATTGGTACAGTAACGGATTTCGACGGAAATTACAGCCTCGATGTTCCGGATGATGCTAAGGTGCTTGTTTTCTCGTACGTCGGTATGCAGACGCAGGAGCTGAACATTACCGGCAATGTGATGAATGTAGTGCTTTCCGAGAACAGCGAGGTGCTGGAGGAAGTAGTCGTAACCGGTTATGGTACGACCAAGAAACGCGATGTTGTAACATCCGTGGCTTCCGTAGGTGCAGACCAAATCAAGGACATCCCTGTAACCAGCGCGGCTGAGGCTTTGCAAGGCAAACTGTCCGGTGTGTCGGTAACGACTACCGAGGGTGCGCCGGATGCCGACGTGAAGATCCGCGTCCGTGGCGGTACATCCCTTACCCAGAGCAATGACCCGCTCTATATCGTGGACGGTATGCCGGTGTCCAGTATCTCGGATATCGCTCCGAGTGACATCGCCTCGATGGACGTGCTGAAAGATGCTGCCGCTACCGCTATCTACGGTGCCCAAGGTGCTAACGGCGTTATTATCATCACCACCAAAGATTCCGACACGGAGGAAGACAAGATGACCTTCCATGTGGACTACAGCGGTTTCGTAGGTTGGAAGAAAATCGCTAAGAAATACAGCGTGCTCAATCCCCGCGACTTCGCATTGATGCAGTATGAGTGGGCTTCGATGAAATATAACACCACCGATCCCGGTAACTCGGACCTCCGCGGCCAGTTCTATGCGTACTTTGACAAACTGTATAATACTACCAAGTATAAAGACCCGGCAGAGATTGAGACTACCCCGATCGCTACGCTGTTAGCCGAATATGAGGATCCGGCCCAGCATGAGTTCATCGACTGGCAGGACCGCACCTTCGGACGTACAGGCTTTAATTCGAACCACTCTGTCAGCGTTTCCGGCGGTAATAAGAACGCTAACTTCACGCTTTCTTACAACCGTATCGACGATAAGGCAATCATGGAGCAATCCAACTATACCCGTAATAATATCTCCGGTAAGGCTAAGTTCAAACCTTTCAAGAATTTCACGATCGGTTTCACGACGCGTTATACCAGTACAGAGGTGCTCGGATCGGGTTCTAACGCAATCAAAGACAACGGTACTTCTACCGAATCCCGTCTGCGTAACTGCGTCGTTTATACCCCGACAGCGTTGCTCTCCAAGGATGACGGCACCGGCGGAGATGAGGACGAGACCTTCGGCTCTCTCTATGACCCGATCACCACGATCCGAGATAACTACAAGTTGAAAAAGGATAAGAAGTGGAATATCCAGGGCTATATGAGCTATAAGTTCGCGAAGCATTTCACGGCGCGTGTAGATATGGGTTATGAGACCCGTCATATCACCACCGACCGCTACTATGGTCCTACCACTTATTTCTCCCGTAATACCGGTCGTCCGGGTATCGAAGGCGGTACCGCACAGATCCAGGTGATTGATGAATACAAGTCAACATTGACCAACCATAACACCTTGGAATGGAAGCAAACATTCCAGAACAACCATAACGTAAGCGTTTTGGTTGGTGAAGAGACGGTGATCCGTAAGGGCTCTTCCCAGACGGAGAACGGTTTCGGATACAAGGGTAGTTATGATGTCCTGAACGGAGAGATCTTCAACTATATGGGACAGGCTGCTTATTCGGAGTTTGTCAACTATATCAACCCGCGTGACAACCAGTTGTCGTTCCTCGCGCGTGCAAACTATGATTATAAAGGACGCTATTATATCACCGGTACTTTCCGTGCGGACTGCTCGACGCGTTTCGTGAAAGGACATCAGTGGGGTTACTTCCCCTCCGGTGCGGTAGCATGGCGTATGTCGGACGAAGAGTTTATGGAGGGCGCTTCCGGTTGGTTGAGCAACCTGAAACTCCGTCTCTCGCTCGGTATGGCGGGTAACAACAACGTCGATCTCGGTTACCTCCATCCGGATTTCCTCTCGCAGCAGATGACCTATTTCGATATGGGACAAGGCACAAGCAATATCCTGGTGGTAGGCGGTAGCGATAAGATTGCCGCTAACCCGAACTTGAAATGGGAGACAACGGTAACCCGTGACTTTGGTATCGACTACGGTTTCTTCAACGAGCGTTTGACCGGTACGATTGATCTCTATTGGAATACCACCAAGGACCTGATCATCCGTCAGAACATGCCTGCGCGCTATAACTTCCAGTACCAGAACATCGGTTCTACCCGCAATATGGGTATGGAGTTCTCTATCAAGGGTATCATCCTCGATAAAAAATCCAAGAGCCTGAGTTATCACCTCTCCGTGGATGCCAATATCTCGTTCAACAAGACCCGCGTTCAGGATCTGGGTAACATGACCTCTATGTTGGCGCAGACCAGCTGCTTCGGTTCTTCAGAGTATCTGACAACGGCTGAGTTCCTGCTTGAGGTGGGACAGCCGGTAGGTAACGTGATCGGTTATGAGACGGACGGCTATTATACGGCGGCGGATTTCCAAAGCTACCTCGCTTCTACCCACGCATGGGGATTGGCTGACGGAGTGCCAAGCTATGGCGATGGATTCCTGACCAACAAACCGGTGCCGGGAGCTATCAAATTCAAAGATCAGAACGGCGACGGCGTGATTACGGAAGAAGACAAAGTCGTCCTGGGTAATACCGTTCCTACCCACTCAGGAGGTTTCAACATCAACTTCAATATCGGTGGCGATAAATGGGGTAAGGTCGATCTGGCGGCTAACTTCACATTCGCCTTCGGCAATAAGATCCTGAACCTCTCCAAGATGGAGTACACCACCGTTACGGAGAAAACCAAAATGCGTAACCTGATCTCCAATATGGCGTTCAACAACCGCTATTCGCTTTATACCAGCGAAGGTGCATACATGCCGGATGCTTATGCTACGGGAGCACTCATGGTAGGCGATGCTTACACGGCGTTTGCTAACCAGATCGACCAGGCTAACATCGACAAGGGCGCTTATATGCATAGCCCGATCATGTCCCACTATGTTGTAACAGATCAGCATATGGAGGATGGTTCTTTCTTGCGTCTCAACCAGTTGACTATCGGCTATTCGTTCCCGAGAGTATGGATGGAGAAAACCAAAGTGATCAATAATATCCGTCTGTATGTACAGGGCAGCAACCTCTTCTGCGCTACCAAGTACAGCGGTCTGGATCCGGAGGTGGATACCCGTTCCAGCAAGAACCCCTTGACTCCGGGTGTGGATTTCTCGGCATATCCTAAGAGCCGCGGTATCAACGTAGGTCTGAATATTCAATTCTAATACTGAGAAAATAAATAGATTATGAAAGCAAAATATTTTCTTTTAAGTGCCTTGGCACTGACATTAGTAGCTTGCGAAAAGGGCTTCTTCGAGACAGAGTCTCCTTCTGCAATGGATGAGGCGGTCTTCAAATCGGCAGACTTGACCGAGCAAGCAATCGGCGCTATTTACAATACGTTCGGCGAGGACAAATCGTTCCGTAACCGTCTTTGTGGCGGATACGTGGCGATGAATACCGATATCGAGCACTGTTCCAAAACCGAGGATGCGGAGTATGCTGCCTATAATATGACCGGAGGTACCGGAAACCTCTCTACCTCTAACGGTAAAGACCCGTGGGCTTACCTGAACTCGGCTATCGAGCGCGCCAACGTGGTTATTGACGGTATTCGCGCGCACTCGGATACCACCGATGCTGCCTTCCGTTATCTCCTGGGAGAGGCGCTCACGCTGCGTTCCTTCTGCTATCTGGAGATGGTCAAACTATGGGGAGATGTACCTGCCAGCTTCGAGTCCTTCAATGGATATAACCCGGAGGTGCTCTATACCAAGAAACAGGACCGTAATGTGGTCTTCGAGCAACTGCGCGTCGACCTCAAAGAGGCGGCTCGCCTGATGCCTTGGTCCGCTCAGTGCCCCGGTAACGCGCGTAACTATACCGGACGCCCGTCCAAAGCACTGGCGCTCGGATTGCTGGCGCGTGCTGACATGATGTATGCCGGACTGGCTATGCGTCCGGATGTGTTCACGGAAGGCGGTACTTCCGCTTGCTCTATCCAGTATAACGTAAAGGACCCTGCTGCACGTCAGGAGATATACAAAGAGGCGGCTGAGGCTTGCGCGCAGATTATCAAACAGGAGGACTGGAAATTCAAAGAGAATTTCGAGGATGTCTTCAAAGACCTCTGTGCGGACGTAACCGACTACTCGAAATCCGAGTGGATATGGGCGCTGCCGTTCCTGGATGGCGCGCGTGGTCAGGTGCTGGCTTTGACCGGCAACAAGATGTCCACCAACTGTGCCGGCGCACTCATCAATACCATCACCTACGGCGACGGCAATAAGGATAACGCCAAGACGCAGGCGATGATAGAGATCGTGCCTACTTTCTACTATGCCTATGACAAGGCGGACAAACGCCGCGATATCACCATCCTTCCTTGGACTTGGGAGTATGATGACGGTTCCGGCACCGCGCCTTCCGGTTATACCGAAGTGGTCTTCCCGGGTGTCGCTGCTACCGATAAGAAAGTATATCAGAAACAATCTAATGTCGGCCAGATGTATCTCGGTAAACTGCGCGTAGAGTGGATGATTCGTTCTTATTACTCCAACGAAGACTGTATCGATATGCCGGTTCTGCGTTATACCGACATCCTCTTGATGTACGCTGAGGCTACTATCGGCTCTAAAGAGGGTAATGGTCCGGGCGAGCAACTCGGCGTCAGCGCACAGGACTGTATGGATAAGGTACGCGACCGCGCAGGACTGGCTTCCGTTCCTGTTACTATCGAAAATATCATCAACGAACGCGCATTCGAGTTTTGCGGCGAGAATATCCGTAAGTACGACCTGATGCGTTGGGGTATCCTCAAGGAAAAACTGATGAAAGCGCAAGCTGACGTATATGATCTGCAGAATAACGCAGGTGATTTCGCTGGACGTCCGGATAGCGTATATTTCCATTACACCCGTAATGATGATTTTGCGCAGAACGGTGCTGCTTATGTCTTCGATCGTTTCGTAGGTCTGGATAAGGATGCTGTACGTCCGGCTGATTTCGACAAAGAGAACGGATGGGTTGCTAAATCATTCTTCTCCAAGGAAGAAGTGCCTAACATAACTACGGAGAACTGGTATCTCTACAAAGCGGGAACGGATATTGACATGCACCAGTACTGGCCGATCTTTGATGTCAATATTGCTGCTTCTAACGGAACTCTCTGGAATGACTACCTCTATAAGTAAGATAGTACCTCTCTTGGCTCTTGTCTTCTGTCTCTCCGCTTGCGGAGGTGACGAAGGCAAGGAGCCGGTTCCCGTTTCTTCCGTGCCGGCTTTCCCCGGGGCGGAAGGTGGCGGTATGTATGCCTCCGGAGGTAGAGAGGGAGTGGTGATACATGTCACAACTCTGGAGGACGCGCGGGATAAGACAACCGGACAGCCTTCTGTCGGTACACTCCGGAAGGCGCTCCAGATGGATGGAACACGTACCGTTGTCTTCGATGTGGCGGGAACGATCAACCTCACCAGCCAACTGGAGATAACGGGAGGAAACCTCACGGTCGCAGGACAGACGGCGCCCGGAGACGGTATATGTATTGCCGGATATCCGGTCGTGGTGAAAGCAAGCAACGTGATCTTGCGATTCTTGCGTTTCCGTATGGGGGATCAGAACAAGGTGGAGGGAGATGCGCTCACTATATGCGAGCATAAGAATATCATCGTGGACCACTGTTCTTTCTCGTGGAGCACCGATGAGTGCGTCAGTGTGTACGGGAACACGGATTTTACGCTCCAGTACTGCTTCATCACCGAGAGCCTGAAAGCCTCTGTGCATGCCAAAGGAGCGCACGGATACGGAGGTATATGGGGAGGGACGAACGCTTCGTTCCATCATAACCTGCTCGCGCACCATCAGAGCCGTAACCCCCGTTTCGACCACGATTACGTCAATGCCAAATGTGTCGGACCGATTGATTATGTCAATAATGTGGTCTATAACTGGGAGAGCAATTCCGCTTATGGCGGCGAAGGGTCAACCAAAGGAGCTGGAGGAAGACATATCAATTTTGTCAACAATTACTATAAACCCGGACCTTCTACCAAATCCGGCGTCAAAACCCGGCTTGTTGATCCATGGACAGCCTGTGATAACTGCGTGGCGGGCAGCAAGGTCTTGGAAAAAGGAGGTTCGGTCCTCGCTCCTAAGATTTATCTCGTTGGCAATACAATGGCCGGTTCCACGGAAGTAACCGCTGATAACTGGAAAGGCTCCTCTAAATCGAAGAGTGTGGCAGGTGTGGATACCCGTTGGACGGACGGACTCACCGCCCTCAATAACGAGCAAACGGCGGAGCAGGCTTTCGAAACCGTTCTCGCTAAAGCCGGATGCTCGCTCCATAGAGATGCGCTTGATACGCGTATAGCTAACGAGGTGCGTAACGGAGGAGGCAAACTCATCAACTCGCCGGACGAAGCAGGGGGATATCCCGTGCTGGACGCCGGAACACCGGTTACTGACACCGACCGGGACGGAATGCCTGACGAATGGGAGGAAGCAAACGGACTGGATAAGAACGCTTCTTCGGATGGCAAATTATACACCCTGGACAAAAAATATACCAATTTGGAGATCTATCTTAATAGTTTGGTACAGGATTTGTTCTAATCCTTTGAACCATAAAAGAAACAAATATGAGTTATAATCCTACAACGAGCACCGCGAGTGGTCTTACAGCAAAGCGGTCTTTCAGGCTTCTTTTAGCCGGTCTTATAGCGTTAGCGGTCTGCGAAGCTACCCAGGCGCAAACCAAGTATTCCCATTATTATAAGGATCTGCCTTGTGCAGTGGAAGAAGTTAAGGAAGTGATCATCCCTGATTACACCGTTTCTATCGTGGATTTTGGTGGAGTAGGGGATGGTGTCACTGACAACACTGAGGCGTTCGCCAAGGCGCTCAAGCACCTTAAGAAACAGGGCGGAGGACACCTCAATGTGCCTGATGGCAAGTGGCTTACAGGACCGATCAAACTGGTCAGCAATCTGGATCTCCACCTTGCGGACAATGCCGTTATTCTGGGCTCGACCAATAAGGAACTCTATATCCAGAAATCCGACTCCCTCCGCGACGGTTCCAAGAAATGCCACGCACTCATCTACGGTTCCAAACTGGAGAATGTCTCCATCACCGGACGCGGCACTATCGACGGACAGGGTATCTACTGGCGCCCGATCAAGCAAAAGAAAGTCGTGGCTCCCGATGTCATTGCTGCTGACGGCGATGTATGGGAGGAAGTGCTCGCTATGGGAGGTGTCACACGGCCGGACGGTAACAGCAAGAAATGGCTCGTCTGGTACCCGTTCAACCTCAATAAGGATCTCAATATCCCTAATATAGCCAAGGACCCGATCATTCAGGAGAAGATGCGTCCGCATCTGGTTAATATAACCGACTCCAAGAATGTACTCGTGGAGAATGTGCACCTGCTCAACTCTCCGAAGTTCCATTTCGTGCCTACGCGCGTGCAGAACCTTATTATTGACGGTGTCCATATCCGTTGCCCGCACTGGGCGCAGAACGGTGATGCCATGGACCCCGGTAACATCCAGGTGGCGCTGATCGTCAACTGCAATATCTCTTGCGGCGATGACGGTATCTGTATGAAAGGCGGCGTGGGACAGAAAGGCGTGGATGCAGGTCCACAGCGCGATTTCCTCATCACCAACGATACCGTCTATCGTGCACACGGTGGATTTGTTATCGGTTCCGAGTTCTCCGGCGGTATGCAGCGCCTGGTGGTCAAAGACTGCCGTTTCGAGGGTACCGACATCGGCTGCCGCTTCAAATCGGCTCCCGGACGTGGCGGTTGGTGCGAGGATATCTATTGCTATAATATCATCATGAAGGATATCCGCGAATCCGCTTTCCTCATCTCCTCCGGCTATGCCGACAAGGGAGCAGGCGTGTCCGCTACCGACTCCGATGATAAGAATGCTTTCTTCCCCGACTGGTCTAATATCACCTTCCGCAATATCACCTGTATCGGTTCCAAGCAGGCTGTCGATATCCAGGGACTCAAAGGCAAACCGGTCCATAATATCCTCTTCGACCAGGTGATGATTATCGGGAACAGAGGTGGTATCAAGATGGAGTGGGCGGAAGATATCAACTTCACTAACTGCCAGATCAATCCCAAGCCTATGCCGATTACGGACTACAAAAAGATTAAAAATGTACTCTATAACGGCAAAGATCCTGACGCAGCAGAGTAAAAAACAAAATTTCTACATTTTTCGGCAATATGTACTTGCATATTTCCGAAAAATGTAGTACCTTTGCACTCGAAATTGAAAAGTCAATTTAGCAAATGGCTTTGAGCCCCTAGGGCGGTCTTTTGTCTTTCGACTTTTGACTAAAATAAACAACTAATATTATTAACTTTTAAAACTAAAAACATTATGAAGAAAATTTTCCTCTTCGCAGCTGCTGTTGTTGCAGCTCTGACTGTTAACGCTAAGGTTATTGACCTTTCTGCTGTTGGCACGACTATTGCTGATTGGACTATTACTGAGGCTACCTTGAATGCAAGTAACTCTGACGAGGCTGCTGGTAAGTATGTGTATGATATTAAGGGTGGTGTTGCTAGCCAATCATACATTACCGCTGAGCCGGATGTTGTATTCCAGATTCAGAATGGTTCGGATAAAGCAAAAGCTTTCGTTGTTTATCCGGGCAAATGCTATGAGTTCGGTGGTAAGAACGGTATCTTGATTTTAAAGGGCACCAAAGCAGGTGACGCTATCAAGCTGACCATTGCAGCTAAAGGTGATAAGAATTCCAATCTCAAGGACGATGCAGGTGCATATCCTAAGAATGCTGTGTTTGTAACGGAGGATCTTGTGTTACCTGCAAAGGGTAGCGAAGGTGCCGATGAGGATGGCTATTTTTGGAGAGAAATTGAGCTCACTTCTCTCGGTGGCGATGTAGAAATCAAGGAGTTCGTGAATGGTTATCGTATCAAGGCTCTTCAGATCGGTGCTGAACAACAAGCTATCGACAACATCGAGGCTGGAGAGAAAACCGTTAAGTTCTTCGAGAACGGTCAGCTCATCATCCTCAAGAACGGCGTTCGTTACAACGCTCTTGGTGCAAAGCTTTGATTTACACCAACGGCTCTCTAAAGCTTGGTGCAAAACTCTAATAATCCAAGCATCAGCCAAGATTGACTGATTACAATAAATGCAGACTCATCCGAGCCTGCATTTATTGTTTTACCTTATTGCGCTAGACGATACCTAGACCATACCTAGACGATATGTATAGTGTCTAACTGCTGTTGAACTATCTTCAATGCGGCGTTTATACCATCCAACGCACTACTCGTTATACCTCCTGCATAGCCGGCTCCTTCGCCGCAAGGGTATAAACCCGGCGTACTGACCGACTCCATCGTCTCCGGGTCACGGATGATACGCACCGGGCTGCTGCTACGACTCTCTACGCCTACGATAACAGCGTCATTAGTCAAGAAGCCGGGGTATTTCTTGTCAAAATCCCTAAACCCCTGTTGCAGCCTCTTGCCTATACCTGCGGGCAGCCACTGGTCCAGACGGCTGGGCACAATACCCGGCAGATAACTGCATTTCGGCAGATCCTTGCTTGCTCTCCCCTCCACAAAATCCTTCATCCGCTGCGCCGGTGCCGCCGCTGAATTGTGAATTGTACATTGTGAATTGTGAATTGAAGCAGCTTGCTCCCAAGCAAGCCGCTCCAGCGCTTCTTGATATGCCAGCCCTTTGAGAGGGTCATTTCCTGCAATGTCTTCCGGATTGATCTGAACAACCATGCCGCTGTTGGCATAAG
>CALEPS010000090.1 GCA_937910305.1 uncultured Bacteroidales bacterium
GCAGGCGCGCACAGCCCACACCCCGCATGGCTCCCTCCGCGCGCACACCGCCGCCCGCCCCGCGCCTCTGATGCATTTTTCTCAACCCAACGACCACCCCTCACTCATGACTACATAAAATCTATGGTCTCTCTAATAAGGTGTACTATCGTACGTCTGTTTTATTGGTCTCTCTCTCTTTAATACGGTGTTCGGGGTTCCCCTCACGGCTTGTATAAATTTTGCTTCGCTGTATTGTTTCACCTGATCTTTTTTTTTATACAACCACCTAACCCCTAACCCTCTAACTCTTTTATTCCCATCTCCTATATATTATAATAAGGTATATACGCGCGCCCCCTCGCGCGTGTACGCATAAGGCAAACGATTTTTTGTGTTTACGTCCCGTTTGTGTCGCCGAAAAAAGCAATACGACTACACAATAAATTTGTCCATGTCGGATTTTTTTACTACCTTTGCACTCGCAAACGCACAGCAATGATAAATGAAGATCGAGGAAGCGATAACATATGCCATTATGTCGGATGGTCATGGGAAGACAACCAACCAGATAGCCGATGCAATCAACCGCAACGGTTGGCATATCCGCAAGGACGGCAAGCCTGTTACCAGTGCCCAAGTCTATGCGGTAATTTGCCGCTATCCCTCAATCTTTACTAAAGAAGCCGGACGGATTTGTGTAATGTTATGAATATTGAACAAGTCAGAGAATTTGCATTGGGTATCAATCCCCAAGTAACAGAAGAACTGTTCGCGGAGAATTGGATATCTTGGAGAATCTTCGGCAAGTGGTTTTTGCTTATGCAACTCGATGCACCCGAACCACGCGTGGCTGTTAAACTGCTACCCGAAATGAGTGCAGAACTGCGTACCCGGTATGATGGTATTCGTCCTGCCTACCATATGAACAAAACGCATTGGAACGATCTCTATCTGCCAATGCTTTGAGCGGTGACAGGTCCTCAAAATGGACCTGTCACCGCTATATTGTTACAATCGCAATGTTGTTAGCATTTCGGCACTATTTTGTAACGCGCCCGTTTATGTTTGTGCTTAAAAAGCGAAAACAAATTTATTTTATTTTTAAGACACTGTTCCGTTCAATAACATAGTACGGGAGACGTATCTCCATCTGGAGAAAATGCTTTTGTTCGATTCTGTCAATCAGTACACGGGTTACAGTTTGACCCATTTCCTGTATAGGAATATGGACTGTGGTGAGTGGGGGCGTTGAATAATTTGACATTTCTATATCATCTATGCCGATAATTGAGATATCTTTCGGAATTCTAATTTTTTCACGCTGGAATGCCTTTATAGCACCTATTGCAGTAGTATCATTTGCACAGAAAACAGCGGAAATATCTATACCTCTTCGGATAAGATCAAGTGCACCAGTAAAACCACCGTCCAGAGAAAGTGTGATATCGGAGACATACTTGAGATCAGGCTCTATGCCAGCAGCTTTTAATGCCTGACAATAACCATCGTACCGCGGTTCATTTTTTGTTTCACCGATATATGCGATACTCCTGTCTCCTGCATTAAGCAGATAGTTTGTTGCTTCTATGCCCGCATGTAAACCAGAACAGATTACTTGATCATATTTTGCATTAAGCGGTATCAGTCCCACGTATGCAACGTATTTAAAATAACGCTTAGCAGCCTTAAGAAGTTCCGGCTCACATCTCCCCATAAGAATAAGCCCGTCAACTTTATCATCAGAAAAACTCTTAAGTCCTTGCGGTGTGAGGAGATCCTGCATAGAGAATAGATGTTTGACGATATAATTCTGCTTGAAAGCTTGAGTATCAATACTTCTTGAAAGATTAGAGAAAAACGGGTCGTCCGTTTGAGTAGCTTTTCTTGCCAATAAACATGCAAACGTTTTCATTTGATTATCCTGCATGGTATCAGGGTTGCGGAGATTCCTTGCACTGATATTTGGTGTATAGTTCTCTCTTTGGACTATTTCCCAGATAAGATCATAAGTGGGGTTTTTTGTTTTTTTTGAGACTTTCCCATTTATTACTCGGGATACTGTAGATACAGATACATTTGCCAGTTTGGCAATTTCGGCTAATGTCATATTATTCACACCTTTCTCTGAATATAATCCGAAAGCAAATGAAACAGAAAATGGTTATATTGTTATAAAAATTTATATCATTTATAAATGCTTTTTGCAATAATATTTGCAAATATAATAATATCTGCATTAAAAATACGCAATCGATTGCAATTGTTCTTGTTGAAGAATTGTTTGCTCTATTTATAATTATTATAGATAGCAATGCAATTTGGATTTGCACAATAGGAGTATTTCAATGAAAAAACTTGATTTTGAATACGGGCAGGGACTGATGCGGGCGGAGCTGCCGGACAACACGGATATTTTCATTCCGGGTGAGACGGTACCGGACCCGCCCTGTATTCCGGAGAAGGAGCTGGAAGCGGCTTATAAGGAAAGCCTCGCGCATCCGATCGGTATGCCTGCGCTGTCTGAGC
>CALEPS010000091.1 GCA_937910305.1 uncultured Bacteroidales bacterium
GCTCCACCGCGGCCATGAATAGTATTGAAACCGTACGTATTGAGATAATGCGGCATTCGGCTTGAGCAACCGATGCCGGAGATAACCGCCACTTGGTGGGGAGGAATACCTATTTGCGCCATAGCTTTCTGGAGCGCCATACAGATAGCGTGATCGCCGCAACCCGGGCAGAAACGTACGTATTGATCGGATTTGAATTGTGATGCTTCCATGTTAATGAATAATTAATAATGAATAATTAATATTTTTTCATTTTGTGATATTAGACTTAGAAGTCTTAATAATGGATATTAATAATTTTAGAATCTCGAGAGCATCTGTATGGACCTCACGAGATATTCATTATTAATTATTCATTATTAATTTGCGCGTAGCGCACGATTCGCTCTACTGCAAACGGCTGTCCCTGAATCTCGTTGTATTGCTCTATCTCCAAGTCCGGGAACTGCGCACGCAGATATGCTGCGAACTGGCCTGTGTTGAGTTCGCATACAATTATTCGCTTGTACTGCGAGAGCACTTCGTGCGTATTCTTCGGCAGCGGGCATATATAATTGAATTGCGCCAGATCGCAGCCTAACTCGTTCGCCGCGGCGTGCAGATGTCCTTCCGTACTCCCCCAACCGACAAGGAGCGTTCCACTCGCAGGGATTTGAAGATTCGAAGATTTGATAATTTGAAGATTTGGAATACTGTTGGCTATCTGCTCTATCTTGTGTTTGCGGGCGAGCACCATCTGTTCGTGGTTCTCCGGATTGGTAGAGATCGTACCCTTCTCGGCATCGCGTTCCAGACCGATATTGCGGTGCTCGTAGCCTTCCATGCCCGGGTACGCCCAGTAACGCACGCCTCGCGCATCGCGCAACGCGGGATTATAATGTCCTTTCAGTTCTTCGGGCACGCTCTGCGGATGGATCTCCGGCAGTTCCGCCAGTTTGGGAATCCGCCAGAGTGCCGTTCCGTTAGCCAGATAGGTGTCGGTCATCAGAATAACGGGCGTCATGTTCTCCAGCGCAATCTTACATGCCATGTATGCAAAATCAAAGCAGTTGGCGGACGAAGAAGCGGCTATCACCACCGCGGGACACTCGCCGTTTCTGCCATACAGCGCTTGCAGCAGGTCCGTCTGTTCGGTTTTGGTAGGCAGACCAGTCGAAGGTCCGCCGCGCTGCACATCAATAACGACCAACGGCAACTCCGCCATCACTGCCAAACCGATCGCTTCGGATTTGAGGCTCAGACCGGGACCCGAAGTGCTGGTACATGCCAAGTCTCCGGCAAAAGCAGCTCCGATAGCCGTGCAGACACCCGCTATCTCGTCCTCCGCCTGAATGGCCATGACATTCATATCCTTGCGGGCTGCCAGCTCATGCAGGATATCCGTTGCCGGCGTAATAGGATACGAACCGAGGAAGAGCCGTTTGCCTGCTTTCTCTGCCGCCGCAATCAGTCCCCACGCCGTAGCTTTGTTTCCGGCGATGGAAGTATAGTGCGGCTTTGCCGTGTTTGGCGCTTCGCTGTTTAGTGCAGCAGAGCTGCTATTTATCGCTTCGCTGTTTAGATGAATCCGGTTGACCGAG
>CALEPS010000092.1 GCA_937910305.1 uncultured Bacteroidales bacterium
GCGGCTCCTGCGGCACCAACCTCACGTGGGCTTTCAATGCCTCTACCGGTGTCCTGACGATTGCCGGAACGGGACCCATGACCGACTATTCGGCGGACAACCTCGCTCCCTGGTATGCCTTCAATGACAAAGTCACATCCCTGTCCATCGTGCCGGGCATCACCACCATCGGCGATTATGCCTTCTATCTGTTAAGTAAAGTAGGATCTGCAGATATTCCGGAGGGAGTCACCTCTATCGGCGATTATGCTTTCGACCTCTGTATGTCTATGACCTCGGTACATATCCCGTACGGCGTGAAGACAATCGGAGACTGTGCCTTCGGGGCGTGCCCGAAATTAGAAACAGTAGAAATTCCGTACGGCGTGACAAGCATAGGTAGCCACGCTTTTGCATGGACCGGAATAGAAAAGGTCGTCATTCCGGCTACGGTAAGCACAATCGGGGACTATGCTTTCCAGAACTGCCCCAACCTGACATCCATCTTCAACCTTGCCACCAACCCGCAGACCGTCAATGCGAATGTCTTTGAATATACGGACAAATCCAAATGCACACTCTCTGTACCGGACTACGCATATAACAACTACAGCAAACCACAATGGATAGAATTTAGTCGCCGTAAAATACCAACAACTTATGCGGTAGAGAACTCCAACTACCAACTCGCTATGAACTTTGAGACCGGCGTCCTGACCCTCACCGGGACAGGTGTATTGCCTGATATATTTGCAGATGGAACCCATTATTATGCATGTGACCTTTACGGGAATCGCCAAATCACGCAACTGTCGCTTCCGGCAGGTATGACAGGTATCGGAGAAGGCTTCTTTCATGATCTCAATTCTCTGACCTCCGTAACGATACCGGACGGCGTGGCTATTATCAAAAAGGGGGCTTTCTATGCTTGCTATTCATTGGAATCCGTGACGATTCCGAGCAACTCGGTGATTATTGAAGACTACGCTTTTGAACTGTGCTACAATCTAAAAACGATTTATAACTATGCCACTGTTCCGCAGGCAATAACAGAGAAAGTATTCTATGATTATCAGTATGACGACTATATACTCGATCAGTCCCAATGCACGCTCTATGTCCCGAAGGGCAGCAAACCGTCATACCAGGCCGCTGCCGTATGGAAAGAGTTTAAAATCGAGGAAATGCCCGCGCTGGAAGGCATAGAAACTCCCTCCGGCTCCCCCTCAAGGGGAGAGAAAGTGCTCCGCAACGGCATGCTCCTCATCGAGCGCAACGGCAAGACCTATACCACTTCCGGCACTGAGCTCCGCTGACATCTGAAAGCTGATAGCTGAAGGCTGACATCTGATAGTTAACTAAAAACAACAACTATTATGAAAAAGATTTTAACATTACTGACGGCATCGGTATGCGCGCTGTCAGTATTCGCCGAGGTGTACTCCGGCAAATGCGGCAACAACGTCAATTATACCCTGAACACGGACAAAGGGCTTCTGAATATCATTGGCACCGGACCAATGGAGGATTATTCCAGCGGCGGAGAAGCCCCGTGGTATCCGTATCAGGAGTATGTGAAAGAGATCTGGCTGGCGAAAGGCATTACCAGAATCGGTAATTTCGCCTTCTGGAACTGTACCAAACTGCCGGAGATTATGATTGATGAAACCATCTCCGAGGTCGGAGATTATGCCTTTTCCGGATGTACTGCACTGACTCGGGTGTACATGTCGGAGGATAACTTGACTACCATCGGCAATTATGCTTTCTCCTTCTGCGGAATAACTTCTGTTACGTTACCGGGCACTGTCACGACAATCGGAGAGGGGGCGTTCAGTCTCTGTGCCTCATTAAAGCGGGTGACGATTCCGGCGTCCGTCACCTCGATCGGAAAGATGGCTTTCGCCTTTGACATTGCGCTGCATCTGTTCTGCAACATGTCGACTTCTCCCCAAGCGCTGCAGGACGATGTGTTTAGCAATCTGGAGAAAGCCAACTGCAAACTCTTTATCTCTGCGTCGGCCGAAACAGCCTACCGTAGCGCAACTGAATGGAAAGATATGCAGATCGTTCCGCTTTCCGGAACCGCTTTCCATCCATGCGGTGACGACTTGGTTTGGTCCTTCGATCCCGGTAGCGCCGTGCTCTCTTTCATCGGCTCCGGCGCGATGGATGATATCCCTAATACGCAACTGGTGGCGGAAAACCCGGACTGGTGGGGGAATGAGTTCAACAAGGCGATACGCACCGTTGAAATACCGGAGGGAGTCACATCTATCGGAGAACACGCCTTCAAATTTTGCACCAATATCACTTCTGCGCCTCTCCCGGAGTCGATTATGACAATCGGAAAATGGGCGTTTTATGCCTGCCGCAGCCTGAAAACCATCACGATTCCGAGATCCGTCCATTCGATAGGAGACCTTGCTTTCCATGACTGCAAGGCAATGACGGACATCCTGGTGGACAGCAATAATTCGAAGTATTGTTCGGCGGACGGAGTGTTGTTCGACAAGGCCAAGACCCGGCTGATCCAGTACCCGGTGGCTAATAGCCGGAAATCCTATGTGATTCCGTCGGGGGTGAAGGAGATTGCGTATTATGCTTTCCTCACCTGCCAGGCCTTGGAATCTGTCACGATCCCGTCTTCTGTGGAGATTATCAATGACGGTGCTTTTCAATACTGCGAAAACCTGAATACCATCTATAACTATGCCGCTCCGATACTCATTGAAGCGAGTGTCTTCTGGGGGGTGGACAAACCGAACTGCATACTCTATGTGCCGCAGCAGTATTATCAGGCTTACTTGACGGAAAATGTATGGAAAGATTTTAATGTGCAGATAACCGACAGAGGTGAAGCCATCGACAATATAAATCATAAATCTGAAATCATAAATCATAAATTTATAAAGGACGGACAAGTCCTCATCAACCGCAACGGCCATGTAATTAACGTGATGGGACAGCCGGTACAAGAATAATTTTTGAATCATTTTGGGTCATTTTGGACGAACCAATAAAAAATAATTGTTGCTAATTGTTGGTAATTGTTGACCTATATAAATAATAAGGAGTATGAAAAAAATCTTTACCCTCTTCGTAGCTGCCGTAGCGGCAGTAACGATGTCCGCCAAAACCGCCGAAAGCGGCTCCTGCGGCACCAACCTCACGTGGGCTTTCAATGCCTCTACCGGTGTCCTAACGATTACCGGAACGGGACCCATGACCGACTATTCGACGGACAATTTCGCTCCGTGGTATGCATTCAATGACAAAGTCACATCCCTGTCCATCGAGCCGGGCATCACCACCATCGGCGATTACGCCTTCTTCGGGTTGACGAAGGTGGCGAACAAAGTAGCTATTCCTTGCGGCGTCACCGCTATCGGCAAATATGCCTTCGACATGTGCGTCGCCATGCCTTCCGTCTATATCCCTTACGGCGTGAAGACGATCGGGGACAATGCTTTCGCGGTATGCGCTGCTTTGAAGTACGTGATTGTTCCTTATGGCGTGACAACCATCGGGCAAAACGCCTTCGCTTTCTGCACCGGACTGAAAGACGTGTCTATTCCCGCCACCGTAACAACCATCGGAGACCATGCCTTCCGGAACTGCACGGCGTTGGAATATCTATTAGATTTTGCTTCCACCCCGCAACCCATCAACGCGGAGGTCTTTGAAGATGTAGAGATCTCCCAATGCAGGCTTTGCATTCTGGTGGAGGCTGAAGCGGAGTATGAGAGCCATCCGGTATGGAAAGGATTCTACGTGGAGGCAAGATCTTACCATGGAGTGACCCCTACTGACCACATTCTCTCCTATGACTTTGCAGCAGGCGCTATGACCGTTACAGGAGAGGGCAGTTTACCCGATGCAGGCAATAATCTGTATTCCGTTGCGCAGCATCCTTCGGTATTGGATCCGAGGTTCCAGGTGGTCACCCTTACCCTGTCGGAAGGTCTGACCGGTATAGGCTCCTATTATTTTTCCAACTACTGGTCTCTGACCTCTGTGACGATACCGGAGGGGGTAGCCTATATCAACACGGGGGCTTTCGCGAATGGTTACTCGCTGCGATCCGTGACTATCCCCCGTAGCGTGGAAAAATTAATAAATTTCTAAAAATGAATTAATAATATATTATCAAGATTTAAAACTAAATAAATGAATACATAATAATTCATTATTTAATATTATTATTTAATTATTTGTTCTCAACTCATTCTAATTATTATATATAATATCTAATTTTATTTCTTTTCTTTTTCCTTTTCTTTTTCTTTCTCCTTATTTTTCCTTTGCCTTTCTTTTTGTCTCTCAGCTTCAGTTCTATAACTAACATGAATATGGTTCATTCTCAAAGCATTAATATTAGCTTTTCCTTGTTCACTGAACTTATTTCCTTGAATGTTCAATTTTTTTAATTTTGGCATTGAAGATTTTCCTAAATAATCCAAGGCAACATCAGTTAATCCAGTATAATTTAAATTCAAAATGCTTAATTTAGCCCATCCTTTATGTTCTTTCATATGTCTGACACCAGTATCACCTATGTTGGGATTTTCGGACAAAGATAAGATTATTAAATTATTAACAAATTCAGCTTTGACTAAATATTTAATTCCTTCTGCTGAAATATTATCATGGAATAAATATAAACTGTTCAATTTACTGAAAAAGCCATTTGCTATATGATTTAATCCTTCGTCACCGATTTCGTTGAAATTTAAATTTAAACTTTCTAAAGAACTGAATTTACCTTGACTTAAATAAAAAGCACCTTGTGGTTTTATTGAATTACTACTCAAGTCTAATATACGTAAATTTTTTAAATCGAAATCTGTTAGATATTTAATATCTAAAGGACCGAAATCGTTTCTTTGTAAATCTAATTGTACTATATTATCTTCATCGATACCTTTGTTTACCTTTTTTCTGAGCAATTTTCCTTGGTTAACCATATTAGCTAAAAACACCATTGTCTTTCTATCAAAATATTGGAATTCATAAGTGTCAGTTATAATAGCAATAGCATAAGCACCATTATTATAATCATTATAATATATGGGACTTCCTGGACTTTGTTTAATTAAATTAGCTATGTTTGCATCATCAAGTTTTTGAGTGAATGGATTTATATTGCTTATAAATATTTCTCTGAATTTTATTTCGCCTTTACTATCATCACCATCGGTAGTTGTACCTTTATCTTCAAAAGAAAACACGGCGAAAGTATCTCTTCCTTCGAAATCTTCTTTTTTACCCCCTTCGACTCCGATCCATTCTTTACCTATACTATCATCGAAGAATATTACGGCTAATTTTGATTGGAGATTATCTAAAGCTTCATTTTGATTTTTGTCTTTATCTTTTTCCTTTTTTCCTTTGCCTTTTGTTTCGGAGCCTTGAATTATAATATTTTCCCATTTGACCTGTTCTTTACTAAATGAGGTTACAATTGATTTAGCTTTTCCTCCTTTACTATTACTTTCTAAATTTGCAGCTAAAGTTAATACGACATTTGTATCTATTAAAAAGCATGTATAAATAAACTCTTTATTTTCATCTACTGGGAATTTGCAAGTAATAGTACCAATTGCGCTGTAAGGAAACTTATTCATATTTTTTACATTTAATGTTGGATTATCTAATGTTTGAGTTACTTCTTGCGATAGAATAAATGAATCATTTTCGGAGCCACCTTTGTTATCACCACCACGTGTTGAAGCGTTTGAATTCTCTTCTGCTTCGGCTGCTGCTCCTGCATAGTCAAATTTGTATTCTATTTTTATATTTTTCTGATCACTTGAAATAGGATTGGTTATACTATGCTCTAATATTTTACGAATCTTTTCTTTACTTGGTCCTAAGCCCATCTTTATTAATTATTATTTTATTTTATTTTTAAATATATATTTTAGATTTTATTTTTAATTATTATTTTATTTTTATAAATTAAATATATTTTATTACACTAAATATTTTAATTTTTATTGGGGATTGGGGATTGGGGATTGGGGATTGGGGATTGGGGATT
>CALEPS010000093.1 GCA_937910305.1 uncultured Bacteroidales bacterium
CGTCGATAAGGACGGTACGCGCATTGAGAGTCATCACTGTTGCCACAGAGGCAATGAACAAACTGAGTAGATGTTTCTTCATAACAAACATTTATCCTTTTATAATTAAACTCAAAATGATCTAATGTTCCCAAAAATACAAAATAGTGCGCAAAATTACACAAAATAATTCATATTCGCAACAATTTCATATATAAAAATTCAAAAAACGCGCATTTTGCCAAATGTAGTTTACACAAGAGGAGCGGCCCATATCGGGTCGCTCCTCTTATTTACACCTTATATATTACGCGTGCGCGTTAGATAGAAGCTTTGTAAGCCGCAGCGTCCATCAAGTTATTCAGTTCCGATGCATCCTTGACGCTGATTTTGATAATCCAACCTTTACCATAGGGATCGTTGTTGACCAATTCCGGAGCTGCATCCAGCTCTTCATTAATCTCAAGCACCTCACCCGTCACAGGCATATTCAGGTCACTCACGGTCTTGACAGCCTCGATAGAACCGAAGACCTCTCCTTGACCAACCGTCTCGCCCATAGTAGGGACATCAACAAACACGATCTCGCCTAATTCAGACTGAGCATAATCGGTAATACCCACGTAAGCCTCATCGCCTTCTACGCGAATCCATTCATGCTCGCTGGTATATTTGATATTTTCAGGAAAATTCATATCTTTTTACTTTAAACTTCAAACTAAAAACTTATCTCACAGGTGTTCCCGGGATTTGGTCACCCAGCGTACTCATTGCGCAGCGGAAACCGATTTTTGACGAAGCCTTATCCTGGTCAAGGTAACGACGCGTACTCGGGTTCAGCCAATAGATACGATCCGCCCACGAACCACCTTTGTAAACGCGGCTTTTCTTGGTAATACGCGGAGCCAGGATATCGGTCGGGTCGGTTTTAACCTCCTGAAGGTTAGCAACACCCACTGTATCCAAAGGATAATCGGTCTCAAACAAGCTGGCGAAATCGCCATCCAGCACGTCGCGCTTATCATCCTCTTTACCCCAGGTGATCTTCACGCAGCCGACAGAATCAATCTCATACTTACCGTTGTCATCCAACACGGCATGGCTGTAGATATTACCACGATAAGAGTTATACTCGCTGGTCTCCTGATAGGTTGTCTCGCGATAGACATCCATTACCCACTCATTCACATTGCCGGCCATATTATACAGACCGAAATCGTTCGGCGCAAATTCATCAACCGGGTTGGTGATGACACGACGGTCATTCAGCGCACCGCTGACACCCATCATATCGCCACGGCCGCGAACGAAGTTAGCCTGCATCTGGCCCAGGTTCTTCTTCGACATATCACGGGGGTGATAACCGCTCCACGGATAAACCTTACCCTCGATAGTCAGACCGTCTTCGCCTGCAATAGGAGCGTAAGCGGCAAACTCCCACTCCGCCTCCGTCGGCAAACGATAGCCCGTCACGAAAATACCATCGGCAATATTCACTTTGCGCTCATTGCCGTAACTGTCATATTTCGGACGACGGCCGTAATCCGGAATATAAGTCTCGTCCATCAAGTATTTCTCCGTATTGAATACAAACTTATCGCGGATCCACTCGTAGCTCGGACGATACATGGTTACGGTCTGCTCCGGATCCTCCGGACTTACCTCCTCGTATGCATACATCTCGTAGCCCGTCTCCTGCTCCCACTCATCCTTATAAGCCTCATCGTCTGTAGGCTGGAGGTCAGCGAACGGAGGAACAACGATAGCGCCCGCATTGATCAACGCCATCTCGTTCACACGGTCAGTACGCCATTGGCAATAAGCCATAGCCTGCTCCCATGTCACACCTACGATAGGATAGAACGAGAAAGCCGGGTGCTCGAAATAGTTGTTCTCATAAGGATCATTGTAAGCCAGATCCTCGCGCCATACCTTATGGTCCGGACGAGCCTGATCAACCAATTCCGGAGCCACCGCGCCGAATACGTACTGCAACCAATGCAGGTACTCGTTCCAGTTCAGGTTCGTCACCTCGTACTTGTCCATGTAGAACGAACTAACCGTCAGCGTACGGGTCTCGTTGTTACGCGGAGCTGTCAGGAACTCATCCTTCTCTCCTACCGTGAACGAACCACCCTGAATAGGTACCATACCTACCGGATTGACATTACCAACACCTTCGTTGGCTTCAAAATTCGTGGTACGCTCGTCGAAATAATTCCAACCGGTGGTGTTACTGATACGTGTGTTCAACTCACGCCGGTTGCATGCTACCGCAACCATAGCCACCAAGACGATTAAAAGATACTTTTTCATACTTTTTATATTAGTTTTTCTTTAAACTTTGCACTTCTACACGCACGCATCCAGTACGCGCATACATAAATCAGCCTGCAAATGTACTGCTTTTTTCGCACATACGCAAATTTTTGGTTGTTTTTTTTGCATATTTGCAACTTTTTTACTAATTTTGCAGCGTGAAAGTGCAAATTATGGCAATCGGCAACGTGACGCCTGACAGTTTTTATGCTTCGTCACGGTTGGGAGACACGCCCCAAATAGTAGCATGGGCGCGTGCCGCGCTGGCTGACGGTGCGGACATTCTCGATATAGGAGGATGCTCCACCAGACCGGGAAGCACACCGGCTTCGGAAGAAGAGGAATGGAAACGGGTAGCGCCGGCAATCGAAGCATTGAGAGAGACGGTTCCGCAGGCGCAGTTATCGCTTGATACCTTTCGGCCGGAGATAGCCCGCCGGGCACTCGAGGCATTCGGACCTATGATCATAAATGACATCTCCGGGGGAAATGAAACCATGTATGATCTGGTCCGGCTTCATAACGTGCCGTATGTCTTTACCTTCCGAGGAGACTATAGCAAGCTGACTATCCTAGACAATGCCCGGGATACAATACAGTGGATACTGGACCCCGGATTCGGATTTACAGGAAGTACCGAAGCCGATTATGAATGTATGCGTAACATGGACCAATTGCGAGCCTATAACCTCCCGATACTGGTAGGCGTAAGCCGCAAATCCATGGTCTGGCGTCCGCTTGGACTAAAACCGGAAACATGTCTCTCCGCCACACAAGCGCTGCAGATGTACGCCCTCGGACACGGTGCCACGATTATCCGGACGCATGACGTGCGCGAGACCGCGCAAACCATTAAATTATACGAACTATGCAACTCTTAGCTTTTTCTTTTGGATGGAAAGATCTCATTGACATCCTATTGGTAGCAGGAATCTTATATTACACCTACCGGCTTCTCCGCCGCACCGGTGCTTCCAACCTGTTCTGGGGTATTCTGGCGTTCATCCTCGTTTGGTTCCTTGTCAGTTTTGTCTTCCAACTGGATCTGACCGGAGCGCTCTTCGATCGTATTATCTCTGTCGGAGCCATTGCGCTTATTGTCATTTTTCAGGAGGAGTTACGTATGTTCTTCTACCGTGTTGGCTCACGTTTTTCTTCATGGAAGATTTTTCGTCCCCGGATTGCTACAGACGACCCGAAAGCGCGTCAACAGATTTTGGAAATCACACAGGCATGCCGCCATATGGCATCAACTAAAACAGGCGCGCTCATCGTTCTTGCCGGAGCGGGAAACCTCAAAGAAATCGTTGATACGGGAGAGAGACTGGATGCGCAGGTATCCGCGCGGCTTATAGAGAATATCTTCTTCAAAAACACTCCGCTTCATGACGGGGCTCTGGTTATCCGCGACGCCAAGATGCTCGCTGCCGCATGTATCCTTCCGGTCAGCAAAGACCAGACCATACCGCAACACTATGGTTTACGCCATCGAGCAGCGCTGGGTTTGGCAGAAAAATCCGACGCCACGTGTATCGTGGTGTCGGAAGAGTCAGGCCTTATCTCTATAGCCAAAGACGGACAAATCAGGGAAGTGAAAGAAGATGAATTATTCCTCGTACTTCAATCGGCCATGACGTCGAACAGCTGAGCTGCGATACGCATCGCGGCAAATCACGCACTGGCCGGGTTCCGGCATTTGGAATAATATCGTAAATTTCAGTCCTATCGTAAGATCATTCACCCTGCTGGCAAAATTCGTGGTGGACATAATGTCATTCACCTGAAGATTTTCCACCATGGTCCGTGTGTTGTAAGCCTCGCGGGCATTATAGCTTGCCGGAGAGGTAAATCCTTCATTCGTTCCCGACGTATGGATATCCAACACACCATAATCCACAAATGCCGCCATACGGTATTCGATCTTCCGTTTCGGGACATCGTATCCCACTGCATCATTCACCACACCGATCCGGCCTCCGATTTCGAAACTGACATCCAAATCCAGCTTGAGTTTCGCATTCGCACTTCCTTTTAACGGATAATCAGAGAAGAACTGGTAATCCGGCATATTGCGGAATTCGTCAAAAATCCGGACACCGTCCGCACTAATATAGCGGCCAAAAGTATTGACAGTGGCTGTTGTATGGGCTTTTGTCAGCGCATGATACCCGATCTTGACACCGGCGAGCATGTAGAATTTACGATGCTGCACACCTATCATAAGAGGCACGCGGAGCGCCAGATCATTATATGTATCATGACGGTTCTGCACTTCGTACACATAATCGAATTTGTCTCCGTCCAGATCCTTCTGTTCTTTCAACTCCACCAGCATATCGCTTCCCTGAAGGAAAGCCGTCATTCCTCCCTGAAGTCCGACACCCACGTCAAACAAAAAGCGAGTCTGGCCATAGATAGGACCGGCCTGCAGCTCATACAGGAAACCCGCTCCGCCGGCTACTCCGAAACTGGGACCGAACATGCTTTCGGATGGCAGGAACGTCCATTCACCCAACTCCCCGTAAGCGCCGACATAGTTGTTTACCTTCGCGCTCACCGGAATGCAAAGCACCAACGCGAACAGTAAAACCCAATATGATGGATGCTTTTTCACTAACTTTTTCACCAAATTATTTGTATTTTTCATTTTTTTGTAGTATCTTTGCACCCGATTTTGGAATCGTATAAAGATATCCTATGGTCTTTTGCGGTTGCAAAAGTACAGTTTTTTTTTGATATACGCAAAATTTTTATCGTTTTTTTTACATTTAGTACAAATTTTACACAAAATATGGCATTTAATCGCACTTTAATTACTGCTGCACTCCCGTATGCGAACGGTCCAGTGCATATCGGGCACCTCGCCGGAGTGTATATTCCTGCGGATATTTATGCCCGCTACCTACGTCTGAAGGGCAAAGAAGTAATGTTCGTTTGTGGCAGTGACGAACATGGTGTGCCCGTAACCATCCGCGCACGGAAAGAAGGCATCACTACCCAACAGGTCGTTGACCGCTACCACGAACTGATCAAGCGTTCTTTCGCTGAATTCGGTGTGTCGTTCGATATCTATTCGCGCACTACTTCCCCCACTCATCATCAGTTTGCCGCCGATTATTTCCGCAAGATGTATGAGGACGGCCAGTTTGTAGAAGAGACTTCGGAACAATTTTATGATCCGGAAACGGGGCATTTCCTCACAGACCGTAATATCCGGGGGGAATGTCCGCGGTGCCACTCGCTCGGTGCGTACGGAGACCAATGTGAGAAATGCGGTGCTACGCTCTCTCCCGATGAACTGATCAACCCTTATAACGCCGAGACCGGTAACCCGTTGGCAAAAAAAGCCACCAAACACTGGTACTTGCCGCTCGATCAATATCAGGCATGGCTCGAAGATTGGATTCTCAACAACCATAAAGAATGGCGTCCGAATGTTTACGGGCAATGCAAGTCATGGCTGGACGGAGGCCTCAAACCACGCGCCGTGACACGCGACCTCGACTGGGGAATACCGGTTCCCGTGGAAGGAGCAGAGGGAAAAGTGCTCTATGTATGGTTCGATGCGCCTATCGGTTATATATCCAACACCATCGAATTATGCCGGCAACAGCCCGAGAAATACGGCGACTGGCAGAAATGGTGGAAAGACAAGGACACACGGATGATTCATTTCATCGGGAAAGACAATATCGTTTTCCATTGTATCGTCTTCCCTGCCATGCTGAAAGCGCAGGGGTACAACCTCCCGGACAACGTGCCGTCCAACGAGTTCCTCAATCTGGAGGGAGACAAGATTTCCACATCTCGCAACTGGGCGGTATGGCTTAATGAATATCTGGATGATTTTCCAGGCAAACAGGATGTATTGCGTTATGTGCTGACAGCCAACGCACCGGAGACCAAGGATAATGACTTCACCTGGGCGGATTTCCAGGCGCGCAATAACAACGAACTCGTCGCTATATACGGCAATTTCATCAATCGCGCGCTCGTGCTCACGGGTAAATATTTCGAAGGACGCGTGCCCGCATGCGGGGAAATGACCGATTATGACAAAGAGGTCATCGCACAAATCACCAGTTACAAATCACAAATAGAGAGCTTGCTCGATGCCTTCCGGTTCCGCGATGCGCAAAAAGAAGCAATGAACCTTGCCCGGATCGGAAACAAGTACCTGGCAGACACCGAGCCTTGGAAACTGGCTAAAACCGATATGAACCGCACATCTACGGTCCTTCATATCGCTCTGCAGATTGCGGCAAACCTCGCTATTGCTTTTGAACCGTTCCTGCCGTTCTCGTCCGAGAAACTGAAGAACATGCTGCAACTTGGTGCCACTATCGGATGGAACGAATTGGGACGTATGGATATTCTGCCGGAGGGACAGCAGTTAGGCGAAGTATCGCTGCTGTTTGAGAAAATCGAGGACTCCGCTATCAAGCACCAGCTGGACCGTCTCGAACGGATCAAAACGGAGAACGAAGCGGCAGCCAAAGCGGAAGCGCTCAAAAACTGGCGGCCGGAACCGGTCAAGGAACCAACAACCATCGATGACTTCGACAAAATGGACATCCGGGTAGCTACCGTTCTTGAATGTACCAATGTTAAAAAATCAGATCGTTTGCTGCAGTTCAAACTCGATGACGGTATGGGAGGACGCACTATCCTTTCCGGTATTGCGCAATCCTATCCCGATCCTTCTGTTCTGATAGGGAAACAGGTATTGTTCATCGCTAATTTCCCTCCGCGTAAAATGATGGGTATAGAAAGCCAGGGAATGATTCTTTCGGCGGTTGATGCAGACGGACGTCTTATCGTAGTCACCCCTTCCTCTCCGGCTCATCCGGGAGCTGCTGTAGGATAATCAGCACGTACTTTTCCTAAAGAATGGCATTCACGTGAATGCCATTCTTTTTTTTCTTTTCGAAATTGAATCGAATGGTTTTCGAAATGTTTTGAAATGTTAAATACGACCAAAACGAAATATGCAATATATTATTTTTCAACACATTACGGATTGTATGTTTCGAAAATATGCTATAAAGCATAATACGCATGTGTGATTATTCAAAATAAATGTTGTAATTTTGCGTCGCAAACGACTGAAAATAACATTTTAAATATCATCAATATGGCAAATTACACGTTTAATGAGATTCACCAACAGCCGGAAATGTGGCGCAAGGAGTTGGCTGCGTTGATGGCGGTAAAGGATGAGGTAAGTGCGTTCATGCACAAGTATTTAACCCACGACACGGATATCGTGCTGACGGGAGCCGGCACATCGGCTTTCATCGGAGACGCAATAGAGCCGGTGATGCGTGGGATGTGGCGTAATGTGCGCGCAGTTCCCACTACGGATCTGATCACTCATGCGGAGTATCTGCTGGATGCCGAGCGGCCGTTACTGCTTATCAGCTTTGCCCGGTCCGGTAACAGTCCCGAGAGTGTGGGGGCGGTAAACATTGCTAACAAGCTGTGCAAGAATGTGGCGCATATCTACATCACTTGCAACAAGAACGGCAAACTGGCTTTGCAAGCCCAAGACAAAGAGAACATCCTTCTGCTGTTACTGCCGGAAGAGACGGACGACAAGAGTCTGGCTATGACCAGTAGTTTCTCTACCATGTTGCTGACCTGCCTGATGCTGGGTCACATAGATACATTGGAGAAGGACGTGGAGAAGATCGAGAAGGCTGTAAAAAATGCAGAGGTGGTAATCGAGCAATACGAGCCCGAACTGAAAGCCATCGGAGAACGTCCTTTTGAACGCGGCGTATTCCTTGGTTCCGGTGCGCTGAAAGGTATTGCGGAAGAATGTCATCTGAAGCTGCAGGAACTGACTGACGGCGCTGTGGTGTGCAAGTTCGATAGTTTCCTCGGGTTCCGCCACGGTCCGAAAGCAGTGGTGAACGACAAGTCTATCGTGGTGTACCTGATGACGGACGAAGAGAAAATCATGCGCTATGAGCGTGACTTGGTACGCCAGGTGGACAGCAACAACAAACCCGTGGCGCAGGTTATTGTTATCTCCGGACGGGATTCGGAGATGGAGGAAGTGCATGCAGACCTGGTGGTTAAAATGCCGTACTGCAAGGCGGAGACGGATTTCTACGGCATCATACCGTATGTCCTTGTCGGACAATTATTGGGCTTCTATGCTTCGAAAGCGCACGGCCTGAATCCCGATGCGCCGTCGGTTAGCGGCAACATCCACCGTGTGGTTGAAGGTGTGACCATTTATGAGTAAACCCCTCCAACCCTCCCCTCAAAGGGAGGGGAAAAGGGTCAACAATAAAAAATTATCAACATTTATATCCTGTCGCCCTCCGCAGGCAAACACTCCCTCTTGAGGAGGGAGATGGAGGGAGGTTTCTTATGGCAAAGACTGAAAATATCCTCCGTGTGATGGAGGAGCGTAAAAAAGCAACAGGAGTACCGATGACGTTATTTGCAGCGTGCCCTAATTCGCTGGCAGTCATCAAAGCATCGTTCCGCGCAGCGAAACGTAACAACTCGCCGATCTATTTCGCCACGACGCTGAACCAAGTGGACTGCGACGGCGGTTACACCGGCATGACGCAGGCTGAGTTCACAAAGATCCTTGCCCGTGAGGCAGCGGCTGTTCATTACACCGGTCCGTATGTAGTAGCGATTGACCACGGCGGTCCGTGGCTCAAAGACAAACAGTCGATCGAACGCTGGGACACCGAGCGCGCTATGGACGGCGTGAAGAAGAGTTATGAGGCGGCCATCCTCGCCGGTTACGACCTGATTCACGTGGATCCGACCGTAGATATCTTCCTGCCGAAAGGTCAGATCATTGACATCCATGTGGTGGTGAAACGTACGGTAGAGCTGATCAAGCACGCAGAGGACTTCCGCAAGGCGCATAATATCGCTCCGATTAGCTATGAGGTAGGTACGGAAGAGGTTCACGGCGGTCTGGCAGACGAGAAGACGTTTGACACCTTCCTTGAGGGTCTGAAAGCCGGTCTGCATGAGGTAGGTCTGGACGACATCTGGCCTTGCTTCATCGTAGGCAAGGTGGGAACGGACCTGCATACCACTTTCTTTGACGCCGAGGTGGCACGCAAGCTGACCGCTAAGGTGCGTCCGTACGGCAGCTATATCAAGGGCCACTATTCCGACGATGTGGACAACCCTGAAGACTATCCGAAGGCGGGCATGGGTGCCGCTAACGTGGGTCCGGAGTTCACGATGAACGAATACGATGCGCTGGCGGAGTTGGAAGAAGAGGAGAAGAAACTGTACGCAGAAGGCAAGATTGCTCAGCTGAGCCACATGACCGAAGTGCTGTGGCAATGCGTCTATGAGTCCAACCGCTGGAAGAAATGGCTGCACGGCGAGGAAG
>CALEPS010000094.1 GCA_937910305.1 uncultured Bacteroidales bacterium
CGCCGCGAGTTCTCGTACACCAACTACGAGCAGAAATACAGTCTGCCGGATGATGTGAACGAAGAAGAGATCAACGCCAAGGTAGAAGACGGTATTCTGACTATCGAACTGCCTAAAACCCAGAGAGTAGAAGGCAAGACGACGAAACAGATTGAGATCAAATAGTCGATAGTTGACAGTTGATAGTTGAAAGTTTAGAGAAGTTTAAAAGTTCTAAAGTTTCAAAGTAGAAAGAACGGCAACCGGAAGGCTGCCGTTTTTTTGCTTTTTATTTCTCAAAGAGCCGCAGCAACCGCATTTTCTGCCTGCCCGTCTCGCCGCCGTACGGATGTTCGCGCAGAGGCAGGTTGAAGATCGTGCTGCCGCGCAGAACGGTCTGCGGGTGGGTGAACTCCCTGAAACCCCATTCGCCATGGTAGGCACCCATGCCCGAGTGGCCGGTTCCGTTGAACGGAACTCCTTTGACCATCATATGAATGCACACTTCGTTGATACAACCGCCGCCGAACTGCTGCGTCTGCATCACGCGGTTCGCCCAGCGGAGGTCCTTTGTGAACAGATACATCGCCAGAGGGTGTTCGCGGTCCGCTATCACCTCCATCAGTTCGTCCGCCTCCGAATCCTTGAACGGCACTACCGGCAGCAGCGGGCAGAACAGCTCGTGCCGGACAACCGGTTCGTGGATGCCTACCGGATAGATGATGGTCGGGGCATACTTGCGTGCCTCTTTGTCCCCTACTCCGCCGAAAATAATCCGCTCGCGGTACTCCTCTGCCTCGCGTGCGCACTTGTCGTAAGCCGCGTCAGTGATCAGCTTCGGATATTCGTCGTTGGTCTCCGGATGTTCGCCTAACTGCTGTACAAAAGCGCGCTTCAGCTCCTCCAGGAACGGCTCTGCTATTTCTTCCGCCACGGCTATCTGGTTGATATTGATACATATCTGTCCGGCATTGACGGATTTGAACCAGGCTATCTTGCGTGCCGTATCTTTGAGGTCTGCGTCCTTGCGCACCACAGCCCAGTTGCCCGTCTCGCCGCCTAACTCCAGCGCTACGGGCGTCAGGTGCTGTGCCGCTGCTGCCAGCACATGCTTGCCAACGGCTGGAGAACCGGTGTAGAAAATCTTGTCAAAACGCTGCGCCAGACACATATCCGCCACATCGTGCCCACCGTCGATAAGGGTGATATATTCCGGCGGAAAGACCTCGGCGAAGAACTGCTTCAGCACCGCCGTACATGCCGCAGATTTGGAACTGGATTTGATGACGATGGTGTTGCCTGCTGCCATAGCAGCGGCTACTACGCCGATGGTCAGAAAGATAGGGAAATTGAACGGACTGATAACAAGCGCTACGCCGTAAGGCATCTTATATACTTTGGTGAACAGACTGGGAAAACACATCAGACCGCTGAAATGCCGTTCCGGTTTTGCCCAGCGGCGGAGATGACGTATCATCTCATTGATCTCCACGATGTTAGGACCTACATCACACAGGTATCCTTCTACCTCGCTGCGGCCGAGGTCTTCTTTCAGTGCCGCGGTAAACTTGTCCGCATAAGCAATGACTGCCGCTTTGAGCCGCTTGAGTTGTTCGATACGCCATGAGACAGGCAGGGTTGCCCCGGAGCGGAAGAACCGGCGTTGCGCCGAAACGATCTCCCGTATGCTCTCTTCCGTGTAATTGGTGTTCATTGGTAATTGATAATTGATAGTTGATAATTGATAATTGGTGTTAAAGGAACACTTTATGCGGTTTGCTCCATGCACGGCGGATGAACCAAGTGCCGCTGAGGCTGTCGCGGTCATAGACAAGCGACCATATTGTCCACTCCTCATAGGCGGCTTCCTGAAGGAATGCAAGGGCACTCTCCTTCGTATTTCGTACATCGTCCCTTTGTACATCGTATAGGTTCGTGAGGCGTGTGAGGCGTCGTTTGGACTCTTCGTTGAGCGGATGGGTGCGCTCCTCCCACATGCAGTGGTTGGTGACGATCGGTGTGTCCGTCACATGCATCTCGCCCTCTTTCCATTCCACTACCACGGAGCGGCGGCGGTCAGCGATAGCCAGGTGGTTGCGCCAGCCGATGGAGTTATGCACGTCGTATTGTCCCAACAACCCGATCGCTTCTTCTACATCCGCCGCATAGTCCAGCACCAGACGGATAGCACCTACGATGGTCAGATCCGGCTTGTCGGAGTCGAACTCCGTCGTGTCGCCGTCCAGTTCGATGAGGTCTGCCACGCACAGCCCTTTCTCGTTGATGCCGTCCATGGGGATATACGTGGTGGCAAGTGCTGTCATGCCGTCCATGCCGGCTACGGGACGCCACTCGTCGCCCAAACCGATGAAAGCGAAGGACGAAGTAGAGAGACTCGCGTAACCCTCATCCGGATACGTGCGGACAATCACCATCTGCTGCCCTTTGTCGCCGAAGTCGAAACTGCGGCAGAAGAGGTTCCCGGTCTGAACCGTGCTGCAACCCGCCTCAAACCGCACTTCCTTGACCTCCTCGGTCTTCATATAGCCTTTGGAGAGGAAGTTGGCGATGTATTTTGCCATCTCCGTGTCGGTCTTGGCGCCGCCTTGCTCCAGAAACTGCTTGAAGCCGTAGTCGCCGCGGAAAGTATAGGTATAGAGCCCTTCGTCCAGCTGTTCTAATGTCCGCATGGCTTTTATCTCATCGCCGAAGAGCTGCCATCCGCCGTAGCAGAACACACCCGCTCCGATGAGTACGACCGCCAATACGGTCCACAAAGTGATTCTGAGTGCTTTTCTCATATCTTTTGTTCTGATTGTACTATTACCGGGTTCTCGTCGGGACATGGTCCCGTGATGCTCCTGTTCTGATTCTCTGATTGCTCATCTTCACGAAAGTATCATAATCGCTTTCTTCAGTGCCGCGATGAAAGCATCCACATCGCTCTTGTCGTTGTATAGCCCGAACGACACACGGACCGTTCCCGGCACGCCCAGTTCGTCTATCAGCGGTTCGGCGCAATGGTGTCCCGTACGCACCGCCACGCCCTGCTGGTCCAGCAAGGTACCGATGTCGAAAGGATGGATTAAACCCTCATTCGGCTTTTGACTTTCGACTTTTGACTTTTGACTATACACATTGAAACTGATGACGCCTGCTTTGGGTTGTCCGGCGGCATAGACATGGATGCCTTCGATGGCTGCCAACTGCTGCTCGCAGTATTCCGTCAGTTCGCGCTCATGCGCCTCTATCGCTTCCCAACCGATAGATTGCATGTACTCCACCGCCTTATGTAAGGCATAAGAACCCACGAAATTAGGTGTGCCTGCTTCAAACTTATAGGGCAGGTCGTTATAGGTAGTACCGCTCCACCGCACATGGTTGATCATCTCTCCCCCACCCTCATGCGGCGGCAGTTGCTCCAACCACTCGCGTTTGCCGTACAGCACGCCGATACCCGTCGGACCGTACATCTTATGTCCCGAGAACGCCAGGAAGTCGCAATCCAGCGCCTGTACATCAACCTGCATATGCGGCACAGACTGCGCCCCGTCGATGCACACCGGCACGCCGTGAGAATGCGCAATACGCACGATTTCATCGACAGGATTGATGATTCCTAATACGTTGCTCACATGTGCCACGGAGACTAACTTCGTCTTTTCGTTCAGAAGCCCCTTAAAAGCCTCTATATCGAGCGTCTGGTCCTCGCGTAAGGGGATATGCCGCAGCACGGCTTTCTTGCGCTCACAGAGCATTTGCCACGGCACTATATTGGAGTGGTGTTCCACGGCTGAGACGATGATCTCGTCCCCCTCTTCAATCCACGCTCTGGGTTCCCCTCCTTTCAGGGAGGGGGTAGGCTTCTCCCCAAGGGCGAAAGCCAGCGCATTGAGGCTGTCCGTCGTGCCCTTGGTGAAGATGATCTCGTCGCTGTTCTTCGCTCCGATGAACTCTGCCACGGCTTGTCGTGCCTCTTCGTGCTTCATCGTCGCTACCTGGCTCAGATGATGCACGCCGCGGTGGATATTGCTGTTCCAGTGGCTGTAAGCGTCAGCGATAGCGTCTATCACCGCCTGCGGCTTCTGGCTCGTAGCGGCGTTGTCAAGGTACACCAACGGACGTCCGTGTACCGTTTCTTTCAATATCGGAAAATCGGTTCTGTTCATTGCTTTGATTGTGTATTGATATATTCTACGGTGTTGCCTACGGAGGCGAGGTATTGCTGAAAAGCCTCCTGGCTGATGACTACTGTTCCGCGGCAGTCATTGGGGTGAAAAGAGAGCGTCCCGGCATCCTTCAGACGGCTGTCCAAAAACAGAATAACATGGTGTTCCGTGTCGTTGATAAGCCCGAAAGGACTCACGCTGCCGGGTTCCAGACCCAAATACCGCATCATCCTTTCCGGCGAAGCAAACGACAGTTTGCCGGGGGCTTTCTTGCCCTGCGAGACAAGGATGTCCTTCAGCCAGTGCTCGATGTCATGGATGGCGAGGTCGTCGTCGCACGGAAAACAGATGAGGTAGTGTTGGTCGCCTTTGTGGTTGCGCATGAAGATGTTCTTGCAATGCACAGAGCCGTCATCGTGCCACCACCGTTTCGCCTCCTCGATGGTCTTGCCCTCGGGATGGTTGTAGGTGGTGAAAGGAATATGGTGTTCCTCCAGATAGCGCAGCACTTTCTCCTGCCGCTCGGATATGATTTCGTAATGGTTCATTGCATCAGTTCGTTTATTATCTCTTCGTCTGCCGGCAGCCACCGGACGGTCTGCAGGTCCTTCGGCGCAAGCCATCGTGCCGCTTCGTGTTCCAGAAGGGTGTAACCTTGTTCCTTTGTACTTAGTCCTTTATCCCTTTGTTCCTTTATTTGGCAACGGAAACAATGCATCGTCAGGTGGAAAGCCGGATAGTCGTACTCGATCGTCCGCAACAACTCACCCACCTCTATCTCTGCATCCAGTTCTTCGTGTATCTCGCGGCGTAAAGCCTGCTGCGGTGTCTCGCCGGCTTCTATCTTGCCGCCCGGAAACTCCCACCAGTCTTTCCATTCGCCGTAACCCCTCTGCGTGGCAAAGATACGCCCTTCGGGGTCCTCTATGACCGCTGCCGCTACTTCTATCCGTTTCATCTGAATTGCTTTTGTTCCGCGTTATACTCATATCCGCTCTCCCGCAAAAAAGCCTTCACCTCCTCCGGTTCGCGGTCGAAAGAAGCGCACAGCTCTTCCAGCGACTCAAACTCTCCGTCGCGCAGCAGCATGTTCACTGCAGAGACCATCATATATGGATTCTTCGGTAACTCGTTCATCTTTTCACTTTTCACCTTTCACTTTTCACCTTTCACTTTTCACTTTTCACCTTTCACTTTTCACGGTTTGTAATAGCTCTCCTCCAGGATCTTCTGTGCATCCCCTTCCGCCATCAGTTCCTGCAATGTAACGGTTTCATTGTGCTCCATATAACTCTCCGCGATCCGCCACCCAAGCCAAATACCGAGTCTTCCCGGCGCATCCTGCGAGATCTCGGAGGTGAACGGACCGTCATTCAGATAGCCGGTCAGTACCAGGCTCTCCGTCTTGAACAAATCCCTCTTATCCATCACCAGATGCCATATATCCCGTTCGTTCCTGACGCACCATTCCCATTGTTCCTTGCTCCAGCCCATCACTTCATACCCCGGCAGGTCGTCGAAGATCTGCGAAACAAGATACATCACCTTGCCGCGGTACATCATCTGGTCCAGCAGCCTGCTTTTCGTGCCGGTGTAGGGTAGGGTGCGGAATAAGAAAGCACTCACTACATCCACCGGAATGCACTCTTTCCGCATGGTCTGTTTCTGGTAGTCATACACTACGCGGTTGTAATACTCGTAATCGCTGCCCAGATACATATCCGCTCCTATTCCTATGATTCCTTCCCCGAAATAAACAGGCGTCTGGAAGCCCGAAATGAAAAGATAGAAGGATGGTACTTCCGTTTCGGGATAAAGCCACAGAACGCGGGAAAAAGCCAGTGAAAGCGATTTTTCCAGACCGCTTACGTCGGCAAATAACTCCTGCTCGCGGGCATTGGTAGCCTTGAATCCGTAAACGGTGTCGTTCAGGAATGCCGGTAAAGCCTGCGCCAGATAGGCCGTGTCCGCGCTCGGAATACCTAATATGTCCTCCACCCATAGCGGCATGAAAACAGGATACTCGTCGTACAACACGCGGACATCTTGCGCCATAGTGGCTTCATGCACATTCATTAGCGCATTGTCAAAACGCACTAAATCAATCTGTTGAGGCTCTATGTCCTTCGGGAAATACGTCCGCCCGTGCCGGCATGCCGTCAGTGCCAGAATAATGATTAACGAATAATGAATAATAAATATCTTTCTTTTCATCTCTCTTTTCGCTTTCTCCCTATTTAACCGCTCCGTCTTTGATTTCTATAACGCGGTCTGCTATGGCTGCCAACTCTTTGTCATGCGTCACTAACAGAATCGTCTGCCCGTATTCCTTCCGCAACTTTAGCAGCAAATCGCTCAGTTCCTTTTTGTTCTTCTCGTCCAGGCTTCCGGTCGGTTCGTCTGCTAAAATGATATCCGGATTCATCATCAGCGCCCTTGCTGCGGCTACCCGTTGCTTCTCGCCTCCGGAGAGCTCGTTCGGCTTGTGTCCCATGCGGTCCGACAGACCTAACTCCCGCAGCAGTTTCTCTGCACGGGGTTTGTACTCCGTCTCTTTCTCACGGGCAATCATGGCAGGGATGCACACGTTCTCCAGCGCCGTGAACTCCGGCAGGAGCTGGTGGAACTGGAAGATAAAACCGATATGTCTGTTCCGGAATGCCGCCAGCTCTTTGTCTTTCATCGCGAACACATCCGTTCCTTCAATCAGTACCCGGCCTCTGGTCGGTCTGTCCAGCGTTCCGATGATCTGGAGTAGGGTGGTCTTGCCCGCACCGGACTTGCCGATGATGGCAACGATCTCGCCTCTCCGGACTTCCAAATTAACCCCTTTCAGCACTTCCAGCGTGCCGAAAGATTTCCATATGTCTTTTACTTCAATCATCCTTTTTCCTTTCTCCTTTTATTACATCAACCGGAAGTTAACAGGTGCCGTATACTTGACGCGGATGGGCTTCCCCCGTCTCTTTCCCGGTTCCCATCTGGGCATGGATTTGATAACGCGTACAGCCTCCCGGTCCAGCGAAGGATCGCCACCCGAACGAACTACCACCACATCGCTGATCTTACCGTCTTTAGCCACTACAAACTGCACAATGACGCGTCCCTGAATGCCGTTCTCTTGCGCTATAGGCGGGTATTTGACGTTTTGGGACAGGAAATAAAACAATGCTTCTTGACCGCCCGGGAACGAAGGCATTTGCATAAACAGTTCGAACTGCTGCTTGGGGTGTTTGACCTTTTTGCCTTTCTCGTTGTAATAGACGGTATGAGGCTCTGTTTCTTTCTCGTCGAGGGATTCTTCATATTGTAAATTACCTGACGGATAAAAACATTTGCGCGTGTATGAGAAGGTCTCCATACCCGTCTTGCTCGTCTGGTAGGTCACGTTCACCTCCTCTTTGGTCTTGCCGTCCGGATAAAGATAACTCTCCGAGGCGATACGGTTGCGTATAGTGTCTTTGCGTTCGTCATGAACGAGCGTATAAACCTCCATGTGTTCCACCGGACCTTCATCATAGAAAAAGAGTTGCTTACCTTTCTGCAAACCTGCTCCTTGACCACTCGCCACGCGGCGCTGGATAGACTTCAAATGACCGGTCTCGCGGGAGAAATAATGGATGGTAGCCGTATTGGCTTCTTGGTCCACACGCTTGACGACGCCGAAGAAACAAGCTTCGGCCGGGTCTGCCGTATTCCATTCGTTATTGACCCACAGAGTGTCTCCCTCTGTCCATTCTGACGCTGCTACCATCATGGGGAACAGCATCCATAAAACAAATAATTTTTTCATTGGTACGTATTTATATTCGGTACGAGCCGATAGTGTGGGTAATAGGTATTTCGGAACGATTCGCTTTGACGCACAGCGCAGTTCTGCTGGGCGGCGAAGCGTAACTCCGCCTGGAGAGCCGAATCCGCCCATGCTGGGCAAACGGAGACAGCAATAGTTTCTATTTGCTGCCATTCGGAGGACCAATCTTCGCTGAAGGCATTATTTTGCGCTGCCGCGCTCAGGAACTTTCCAAACAACTCTTCTTCGCTCATATTGCCATTCAATACCTCCGAGAGGTTAACTCGCACGAAACGATGGCGGAAGCCGGTAGGTTCATAAGGCGGCATCCGGCTTAGGTCTTGTCCCGCACAATCGGCTATCTCAGCCGATAGGTATTGATGCGCCATCGCCGTGTCAGGCACAAGATGCCCCGGTCCAAAGAAGTCCTGAAAGCAGGTCTTATACACGTCCTGCAAGGTCGCGTTCGGATACTGCTCTACCATGTAGGTACACAATTCGCGAATGGCTTGTTCCTCGCTCTGCTGCTTGGGAGTGCATGCCATCAACAGACATGCCGCGAGCACTCCAATGAATACTTTCTTCATTATAATATAGTTTGAATGTCTTTTACTCCTTTATGGGGAGGTCGGGTGGGGCGCCCACTCTCAACTCTCTGTCTCCATTCTCCTGTGGCACGATCTTTACATACACAGTATCATCGGGCAGCAATGCACCGATCAGATCCGGCCACTCGATAAAACAATAGTTTCCGGAATAGAGATACTCCTCCGCTCCAAAATCAATCGCTTCACGGATATCCTTCAGCCGGTAGCAGTCGAAATGGTACACCTCCCCTTTGTAGGGTTGTTCCACATCGTACACATTGACGATGGCGAAAGTAGGGGAGTTGACGACATCTGGTGTACCCATTGCTTCACAGAGCGATTTGATGAAAGTTGTCTTACCGGCACCCATCTGGCCTTCGAACGCATACACCCGGTGCGGCTCCGTCGTCTTCAGTATCTCCAACGGACTTGTCTCTTCCCCGCGTTCGTCATACAGCGAGAGACCCTTTTTTTCGTCTTTTTTAATCGTATAAGTTCTCATGTTCATGATTTTCATTCAATTCTCAGAGGCTTATTTTGGACTGAATTTCAGCATAAATCATTGATCCTCTGCGTTTTCCGAGCAAATTAATCCATTCCTCTTCTTTTGCCATTCTAGCGCGTTTCACAGAGCCGAAATGAGTCAGGATCTTTTGCTTTGTTGCTTCGCCAACTCCTTGAATATCATCGAGTTGGCTATGTATTTGTGCTTTGCTTCGTTTCTTTTTATGGTAGGTGATGGCGAACCGGTGTACCTCGTCCTGGATTGCCGTCAGCAGCCGGAACACTTCGCTCGTCACAGGCATGCTGATCTCCTGCGGAGGAAAACCATATAAGAGTGTCTGAGTCCTGTGTTTGTCGTTTTTCTTCAATCCCGCGATAGGAATGCTTAGTCCCAACTGGTCTTCCACCGCTTCGCGGATAGCATGCATCTGACCCAAGCCTCCGTCAGCAATGATCAGATCCGGCATCTGGTCGCCTTCATCAATCAAGTGTTGGTATCTCCTCCTTACTACTTCGCGCATGGAGGCGTAGTCGTCAGCACCTTCCACTGTCTTGATCTCAAAACGCTTATAGTCGCTCTTGCTGGGCTTTGCCATGCGGTAGACAACACACCCTGCTACGGCGTTGGTTCCTTGGATATTGGAGTTGTCAAAACAGTCTATCCATCGCGGTAGAGTAGGTAGTCCCATCATTTGCTGCAACTCCGTCAGAATCCGCACACCTCGTTGCTCCGGGTTTAGTTTGTCCTCTTGTTTGAGCCGGTCTAATTTGTACTGCCGTACATTCTGCATGGCCAGGTCAAGTAGCTTTTTCCTGTCTCCGCTTATGGCTATATGTACATGTAATGTATCGTCAAAAATCTCCGGAATGAACGGAACAATCACTTCTTTGGTACTGCTCTCAAGCCGTTCTCTTAGCTCCATCATTCCCATCGCCAGCAGTTCCTCCTTTTCTTCCTCCATTTTTCGGCGGTACTCGATTGTCTGTCCTTGAACAATGGAGCCGTTGTGCACGTGCAGCATAGATATATATACACGGTCGTTTTGTTCGTCAAAACCGAATACATCTATATCTCTTGAGATACCATTACTGATAATAGTTTTGCTCTTGAATTGCTCAAGCAGTTCTATCTTTCGTTTGATATCAGCCGCTTCTTCATATTTCATTTCGGCTGATTTCACCGACATTTCTTCCTCCAGTTGGCGCCCGATCTCGTGAGCATCACCTTTGATCAGTTTGCGCGCCTGGTCAACCCATTCCTGATAGTGTTCACTCCCCGGCCTCTTCTCGCATATTCCGCAGCAGTTCTTCAGATGATATTTCAGGCAAACCCGTACCTTCTTTTTCTCGATGGATTCGGATGAAAGCGGCATATTGCAAGTGCGGATAGGGTATAACTTGTGGATCAGTTCCAATACCAAATCTACCGTGTTGCCAAAACTATAGGGACCGTAATACTCTCCTGTTTTTTTGTTTATTGTCCGTGTCTTGAAGATACGGGGATACTCCTCCTTGGTAATACAGATACTTGGATAGGATTTGCCGTCCTTGAGCAAGATATTATAGTGCGGCTGGTACTGCTTGATGAGGTTATTCTCCAGCAGAAATGCATCCTGTTCGTTATCCACTACCACGTATCGTATGTCTGCTATGTGAGCTACTAACTGGCGGGTTTTGGATGATTGATGGTCTTTGTTGAAATAACTGTTCACTCTGCGGTGCAGGTTCTTGGCTTTACCTACATATATGATCTGCCCGTCCTTGTCAAAGTATTGGTACACACCGGGGCTCTCCGGAATGCGTTTAAGCAGCAGCGCTATATGGTCATTCTTTACTACCATTCCCTGAACTCAAAAAACTATCCTTGAACTCAAAAACTAACCCTGAACAAATATGCTTATTAACATTATTCATCTACCTCAATACCGAAGAGGCAGTAGATATCTACTCCTCTGTCTGCCAGATACTTTCTGCCGTTAAGTCCTTCTAATTCTATCAGGCAGTTGGCGTAAATCTTTCTCACACCGGCTTTTCTAATCAGTTCGATAGCAGCCATAAGAGATCCTCCGGTAGCCAGTATGTCGTCATGAACGAGAACAATGTCGTTTTCGTTCAACGCTCCCTTATGCATCTCTATGGAGTCCGTTCCGTACTCTTTGGTATAACTAACTTGTATTGTTTCTGCAGGCAGTTTGCCAGGTTTGCGGATTGGTACAAATCCTGCTCCGATTTCCATCGCTACTGCCGGCGCAATGATAAACCCGCGAGACTCGATACCTACGACCTGCGTTATACCCAGATCCTTGTATCTCTTCACTAGTTCGTCTCTCATCCATTTCAGGCATGCCGGCTTTGCCAAGGCGGTAGTAATGTCTTTGAACTGAATACCCTTGATGGGATAGTCCGGCACGTTGCGGATGCTTTGTTTTACTTCTTCTGCTGTCATGTTATCTTTATTATAATTTTAAATTTCTTCGGTGTTCCACGTGAAACAATTAAAGTAGTTTGCTATGCAAACTAAAGTTATTTATCTTCCCATTAAAACCAGCAATACACTGATATCGTTCGGGCTCACGCCCGGTATGCGTTGTGCCTCTCCGATAGAATTGGGTTTGATCCGGCTTAGTTTCTGTCGGGCTTCTGTGCTCAGACTCTGCACTTCGCTATAATTAAACGAATCGGGGATGCGTATTTGGTCCAGTCGTTGCAGTTTCGCTGCTTCGGTCTGCTCGCGTTTGATATATCCGGCATACTTGATCTGGATCTCGCAACTTTCCACGACTTCATCGGTAGTATTGTCTATCTTGGCTTTTAATTCTGGCAGCACTTCCGCTAGAGTCTTGATGCTTACTTGGGGACGAAGGATGAGTTCGGCAATCTTGCATCCTTCATGCAGTGCACTACTGCCGATACTCTCCAGCCACCCATCAATCTGGCCCTTGTGCACGCTTGTTTGTTGCATAAAGCCGATGAAATCGGCACAAGCTGCTTGTTTTTTACACAGTAGGTCATATCGTTTTCTGTCAGCCAGTCCTGTTTCATAACTCCGTTTGGTCAGCCTCTCGTCTGCATTGTCCTGACGAAGCAGGATGCGGTATTCCGCTCTGGAAGTGAACATGCGGTACGGCTCGTCCACTCCTTTGTTCACCAGATCATCAATAAGTACTCCGATGTAACTTTCGTCCCGGCTCATTGTAAACGGAGAGCCTCCGTGTACATTGAGGTGTGCATTCATACCTGCCACAAGCCCTTGTCCGGCTGCTTCTTCGTATCCGGTGGTACCATTTATCTGTCCGGCAAAAAACAGATTTTTAATCTGTTTGGTTTCCAGAGTGTGATATAACTGAGTGGGGTCGAAGAAGTCATATTCAATGGCATATCCGGGACGGTACAGTACTACGTTCTCCAGCCCTTTGATGGTCTTCAAACCGGCTAACTGCACCTGCCATGGCAGGGAGCTGGAGAAACCGTTCACATAGTATTCATTACTGTCCACTCCTTCCGGCTCCAAGAATAACTGGTGCGCCTCTTTGTCTGCGAAAGTGACAATTTTTGTTTCTATGCTCGGGCAGTAGCGCGGACCTATACTCTGGATTTGTCCGTTGAAAAGGGGAGAATCTGCCAGTCCTGCCCGGAGCGTTTCGTGTGTCTTCGGATTGGTGTACGTAATCCAGCAAGGCATCTGCTTCAGCTCCCGGTGCACGTCACGGAGATAGGAGAATTGATGCCAGTCATTGTCACCGTCCTGCCGGATCATTTGATCAAAACGGATGGAACGGGCGTCTATTCTGGCAGGCGTTCCGGTCTTCATCCTGTCTGCTTTGAATCCCAAGGAAACCAGTTGCTCCGTGATTCCGTATGATGCGGGTTCGGAGATTCTGCCGCCTTTGACTTGCGTTTTGCCGCAATGCATCAGTCCGTTCAGGAAAGTGCCGTTAGTCAGTACTACTGCTTGTGCCTCCATCTCGATCCCCAGCATTGTCCGTACACCGCAAACCTTATTATCTTTGATAATAAGAGATGTCACTATATCTTGCCATAGATACAGGTTGTCTGTATGAGAAAGCACTTTGATCCACTCTTCAATAAACCGTTTCCGGTCGCTCTGACTGCGTGGGCTCCACATGGCCGGTCCTTTGCTCTGGTTCAGCATCCGGAACTGGATAGCACTACGGTCGGTGACGATTCCCATCTGTCCGCCGAGGGCGTCTATCTCACGCACGATCTGGCCCTTGGCAATACCTCCTACGGCGGGATTGCAGCTCATCTGTGCGATCTTATTCATGTCCATCGTGATGAGCAAAGTCTTGCTGCCCATGCGGGCGGCAGCACTGGCAGCTTCGCATCCGGCGTGCCCTGCACCCACTACAATCACATCATATGTAAACTCTTTATTCATCTTTTCTTTCTTCCTATTGTATGTCCTCTGTGAAGCCATCCTGAAAGCCCGCTGAAACTATTGGCATGAATAGTTCTGACACGTGGCGTAAAGGCATTCTCCAGATGAGCTCTATACATGATTTCTCCGCTTTGCGGATGAACAACCAAACCGATAATATCGAATCGCGGCGTTTTCTCTATTTTATGATATTTGATGTATGCGTTAGCAGCGGCAGTTATTCTGCGTTTTTTATTCTCGTCCACATACTCTTCCGGCATTTTGCCCCCGTAGGTGGTAGTACGTGCTTTCACTTCGGCAAAAACGATCTCTTTTCTGTTCTCGGCAATCAGATCCACCTCTAGATGTCCCATCCGCCAATTGCGCTCCAGAATATGAAATCCCTTTGCTTCCAGCATCTTGCCGGCTTCCGCTTCGCCGATAATTCCTATAGGGTTGGTGACAAACATACACTATCTCAATTGTTCCATACGCGCAGCATCCAGTCGCAGCAGGATAAATAGCAACAGCGTAAATCCCCATAGCGAACTGCCGCCATAGCTGAAAAACGGCAACGGGATACCGATAACCGGCAGCAATCCCAATACCATACCTACGTTGATTGTCAGGTGGAAGAGGAATATACTGGCTACGGCATATGCATATATCTGGGTGGACACGTTTCGCTGCCTCTCTGCAATCTCTATCAGACGCAGGATGAATAACAAGTATACCAGCAGCACGCCGAAAGAACCTACAAATCCCCATTCTTCGCCAACGGTGCAGAAGATAAAGTCTGTATCTTGCTCGGGTACAAACTGCAGTTTGGTTTGTGTACCGTTCAGATATCCTTTTCCGAAGAACCTTCCTGATCCTACGGCAATACGCGCCTGGTTGACGTTGTATCCTGCTCCGGCAGGGTCTTCTTTCATTCCCAACAGCACCTCGATACGGATTCGTTGATGGGGTTGCAGGACCTTCTGGAAAACGAAATCGCAGGCATGTGTGTATCCGATACAGAAGAGGGTGAAGGCTGCTACTATCAGTAATATATATTTACGCCAGTACAGGCTGACAAAGATATTATATATCACCAGCGCCACTACAACACCCATCGATACCCAGTCAAACGGCACGCTCACCCAGATATTCACCAGCAGACATATCGCATATATCATGATAACGCTGCCTGTAAGAATGAGAGGCTGCCACCGCATCTTATGTTCTTTGCAAATGAAATAGATCTCAATGGAAGTCAGCAGCAGCATACAGGTCAGAATACCTACGCTGCCCGTTCCCCATGGCAAGGCCAAGCCTCCCCATCGTATACTGATGATAAACAGCGCAACGGCCGCTACACCTATCCATAATACATAACCACTCATACCCTGGCGGTAGAAGACGAGGAGGAATGCCGCAAAAACAAGGGCTGATCCCGTCTCTTTTTGCAGTACCATGATGATAAGTGCCGGTACGCCGATGAGTGCAAAAGGTACGATGAGATCGCGCCAAGTTCGTATTTTGTAGTCATATTGTCCCATATATTTGGCTACAGCCAAAGCAACAATACACTTGGCGAATTCTGCCGGTTGCAGACTGACGGGACCAAGAGAAATCCATGACAACGATCCTTTGATATCGTGGGCCAGGAAGGGCGTAGCCAGCAGCAGTAACACCATCGCGCCGTAGGCGACATATGCCAGCACATCGTAGGTCTTATAGTCGATCAGCAGCAATATACCGCCTAAGACGACAGACCCGATGATCCACATAAACTGCTTTCCCGCGCGGTTTGAGAAATCAAAGATACTCGTTTGGTCAAAGGTGTAACTGGCTCCATAGATATTTAGCCAGCCGAAAATCGTGAGGGCCAGAAAGAGCCCGATGGTCACCCAATCGACATGCTGTAATATGTTACCATTTCTTGACGCTCTCATTGAGTACGGTTCCTGCTATTCGTTGTTTCAGATCTTTGCGTTTCATGGTCCCGGTCAGATATTGTTCCATCATCATACTGGCTACCGGGGCAGCCCATGTGGCGCCGAAACCGGCGTTCTCTACTACGACAGCCACGGCTATCTTCGGGTCCTCTACGGGAGCAAAACCTATGAAGATTGCGTGGTCGCGCCCGTGTGAGTTTTGTGCCGTACCGGTTTTGCCGGCCATATGCAGACTGTCAACGGCGTGGTGCCTGCCGGTTCCATATACCATCACCCGATGCATGCCGTCTTTCACGGTCTCAAAATGTTTCTTCTGGATTGCCAGATTATGCCGATGAATCCGCATGGAATCGTTTTTGTTCAGGTGCGGGCTGATGTAATATCCCTCGTTGGCTATTGTCGCTGCCTGGTTGGCCAGTTGGAGCGGCGTCACCAATATCTCGCCCTGACCGATACTCAACGAGCGGATAGTAATGGCTTTCCATCCGGTTTTACCATAGCATCTGTCAAAATATTTAGTGCTCGGAATACTGCCCGAGGATTGTTCGCTTATATCGGAGTCCGTGAATTTCTGACCCAGTCCGAAGGACATGACATCGTTTCTCCATATCTCATACCTCCGGCGGAAATCCTCGTTGTCCTTGCCGTAGCCGTCTTTCTGTAGCACATCGCGGAACGCGCACCAGAAATAGGGGTTGCAACTCTGTTCTATCGCCTTGTCCAAAGCGACAGGCGAACCGTGATGGTGGGTGCATTTGATAGGAGAACTGCCCGGTCCTGAGCAGGGATAGAGTGTCTGAGGAGTGATACCGCCTTCTTCCAGACACACCAGCGCCTGAATGGTCTTGAAGGTCGAACCGGGAGGATACATCGCCTGTGTGGCACGGTTCATCAGTGGTTTGGTTTTGTCTTTGAGCAGCGCGTTGTAGTTCTTGCTCCGCTCCTTACCCACCAGCACTTTGGGATTCCAGGAAGGATTGGAAACGAGGGCTAATATCTCTCCTGTTTTGGGTTCTATAGCTACGGCGCTTCCTATTTTTCCTGCCAGCAGTTCTTCTGCCAGCAGTTGCAGATGTATATCCAGCGTGGTATATAAATCCGTACCGGCTACGGCGGTTTTGTCCAGTTCGCCGTTTTGATAACTGCCTTGCATACGCCCGCGCGAGTCGCGCATCAGCACCTCCACGCCTTTCTCGCCGCGCAGCTGTTGTTCATAGGTCCGCTCCAAACCGTCACGGCCCGAATAGTCGCCACGGGTGTAATACGGATCCCGGTCAATATCATTCTGGTTTACTTCGCCTACGGAACCTAACACATGTGCTGCGGCTTTATAGGTGTAGTCACGGAGTGTGCGTTTCTGTATCTGGATACCGGGGTATAGAAAAAGCGCTTCCTGGAGGGTGGCGATATCTTCTTTCTTGAGCTGGCTCATGAATACCTGTGGTGTCCAGCGGGAATAGCCACGGTTCTTCTTCCTGTCTTTGATCTCTGCGATGCGTTCGTCAAACTCGGCGCGGCTGATCTGCAGGCATTTGCAGAAACCGGTGGTGTCCCACTCTTTACCCATATCGCGCATGGTCATTGTGATCTCGTAAATAGGTTGGTTGAAGACCAGCAGTTCTCCGTTACGGTCGTAGATCAAACCGCGGGAAGGATAGATAGTTTGTTTGACAAGAGCGTTGTTGTCTGCCTGGTCTTTGGTCGATTGGTCGATCACTTGCAGGTAAAACAACCGGATAATATATACCAGTACCACCACAACGGCAATACCGCTGATGACAAACCGACGTCTATAATATTGGTCGTTAATCATCTGTTTTTCAAGGCGTTATAACCTATTATAATGGCAATTGTTACCGTGCTGCTGACCAGCGTCTCCAAGAGCACAAAGCCTATGTGATGCCAACTCCAGGCTGCCAACAGGAAAATCGTCAGATGATGAATAAGCACCATGATAACTACATATTTCACCAGTGCTTCCATGCCGATGGCATGCAAACTGATTTGCTCGTTCAACCGGTCCTTGTCGCTTACGATAGCACCTATCAGATAGGGTCTGATAAACATAATCAGGATGCAACCGGCCATATGTACGCCCAGGGAATTGCAGAATATATCCATGATAGCACCTGCTGCCGCACCAATCAGCATATCTGCGCTATGGGGCAGCGTGATCGGCATCATCAACAGGCAGAGAACATAGATATACGGATGACAGACACCGAGAAACTGCAGCTGGTCAAAAAGCAAGACCTGCAGCATCATCACTACAATATATCGCAACAACTGTTTAGTCCAATCCATTCTCCAGTTCCTCTAATTCTTGTTGGGCGGCGTTCTGGACCACCTCTACGTATTTCAACCGCTTGAAATTGGTGTGTAGCCGCACGCGGATAGTGTAATACGAATCACCTTCTTTCAAGACGCTGTTTTCCACGATTCCAACGGGAATTTTTTCCGGAAAGACGGGACTCAGGCCACTTGTTATGATGGTGTCACCGGGGTTGACAACCATATGTGCGGCTACATCCGCCAGTAGGGCGAACCGGCTGTCTTTTCCATCCCATTGCAACGTGCCGATATAGTCGTTCTTGGCGAACCGGCAACTCAGGTTGGTATGCGTGTTGATGAGAGGCAATACCACGCTGTAGTTGCGTCCTACAGTACGTACAATACCTACTGCGCCCTCTTCATTACGGATACCCTGACCGCGCTGGATACCATCTTTGCTACCGCGGTTGATGGTCAGATAATTATGCAGCCTGTTCGTCGTCATCTGCACTACTTTTGCGGGAATATAGTGGATGTCATCGCCTGTTTTGGCTGAATCCATCGCACTAATCCGGTTGCGCAGAGCGGCATTCTCGGCTGCCAGCAGTTCGTTTTGCGAGCGCAGACTGAAATAGGCTTTCACTTCGCTGATCTGCTCATGCTGCCATGCTATGGCATCATTGGCTGTGCTCAGCATACTGCTTCGGGGGTACACGTTATTCCAACTGAGCAACATAAACGCAGCAACTTCCAAGGCGATGAACACGAGGAAGTTGCTATAACGCGTCAGTATTTTCAGCAGAGTCTGCATCGATGCTTTTGACTTTCGACTTTTGACTATTAGCGCAGCAGGAAGCCGAAGTTATTGACGTTCTTCAAGGCTACGCCGGTACCGTGTGCCACGGAGTGCAGAGGATCATCCGCTACGTGGAACTGGATAGTGATCTTATCCGTCAGGCGGCGTGCCAGACCATGCAGCAAGGCACCTCCGCCGGTCAGGTAAATACCGCGTTTCACGATATCGGAGTACAACTCGGGAGGAGTCGTTTCCAAGGCCTGAAGGATGGCACCCTCGATCTTGCTCACGCTCTTCTCCAGACAGTGAGCGATCTCCTGATAGCTGACAGGAACCGACATCGGGAGAGCTGTCACTTTGTTAGGACCTACAACGACGAAATCCTCCGGAGCATCCTCCAATTCGGGCAGGGCGGAACCTACCTGGATCTTGATTCGTTCAGCCGTCGGCTCGTCAATACGCAGGTTGTGCATACGACCCATGTACTCGATGATGTCCTGGTTGAAATCGTCACCGGCAATCTTGATGGATTTGTTGGAAACAATTCCACCGAGCGAGATAACCGCGATCTCGGTGGTACCGCCGCCTATATCTACGATCATGCAACCCTCCGGACTCTCTACGTCCAGACCTATTCCGATAGCTGCAGCCATCGGCTCGTAGATCATATAGATATCACGACCGCCGGCATGCTCCGAGCTGTCACGCACCGCACGGATCTCCACTTCTGTCGAACCCGACGGGATACATACTACCATACGAATCGAAGGAGTAAAGAGACGAGCCTGCTTCGGAATCATCTTGATCATACCTCTGATCATCATCTCGCAGGCATAGAAATCCGCGATAACGCCGTCGCGCAAAGGACGAACCGTACGAATCATACTGCCTCCTTTACCGATCATCTGTTGTGCCTTACGGCCGACGGCAACCATCTTGTTGTCCGCCATGGAAATAGCCACTACGGAAGGCTCGTCAACAACAATCTTGTCATCGCACATGATGATGGTGTTCGCCGTTCCCAGGTCAATAGCAATCTCCTGTGTAAAAGAAAAAAGTCCCATAAAGATATTTACAATTTAATCATTTGCCATGTGATAATCCATAGATGCACAATAATGCAAAATATGAAATAGCGTGCAAAATTACAACTTTTTTTTCACATATGCAAGCGCGCGCGCTTTTTTTAATGAAAATTTATGCGTAACACGTATGCCTGCAGCCATGAATCGATGTCTTCGATATCGGGGTTGACATGTCTGCGGACTATCTGGCGGCGATGGTAGATCGTCTGTTTCTGGACATTGAGCAGGATGCCCATGTCGCTGTCGGATGCGCCTATGATAGAGAGGATGGCAAACTGCATATCGGATTCGGTCAATACTGGGTATTCTTTCTGCAAACGGCTGACGGCTCCGTCCAATGCGTTGTCCACGGACCGGATCAGTTCGTCCAGACTCTCTTTGCTCATCGTCAGCTGTTCGTCCCGGTAGGTCTGCAGCCATTTGGGAAACTCCGGTTCGTTGCCGCGGAGACGCTGTAACTCCATCTCACGCGTCAGGTTCACCTTTTGTTGCAGCCGCTCCAAAGCCAGCTGTAATTGTTGTCGGTATTTGGTCTGGAGCGCTTCTATGGCGGCGTTCTGCTCGCGGCGGCGTTGTTGCCAGTACCGCCATAAAACCAGCATCAGGGTTATTGTCAGAGCCAACAGGAGAACAAGAATAACAGATACCGTCCGCTGCCATTGCCGTTCCCGCTGCGCTTCTTCCGCTAACTGTTGCTCCCTCGCTACGTCATAATGCAGCGACAGCGCATAGGTTCGCGCTCCGGCATCCCGCTGCAACTCCTCTATCTTGCGGTCGTATAGCTGCAGCAACTCTTCGTAGGCTTCGTCCGAGATCCCTCTTTGATGCAGGATCTTGCTCTGAAAATAGGCGTAACTCTGTTCAAACCAATAGGTATATGCCGAGTCCTGAGGGTGCAGATAATTAAGATAATAGGCAGCCGAATCGGTCTCTCCGATAGCCAGATACATGCCGATGATCTCTGCATACCGGGTTGTAACGCCGTATTTTTCCGCCAAAGTACGGCAGGCGTTCAGTAACCCGGATTTGTTCTCCGGTTCGCAATACTGATAGTAGTATGCCGCGATATCTTCCTTCAGCATTTTATTTCCGATGGAATCGGCACAATCTGCTGCTTTTTGAAACCAGAGACGGGTAGAATCCATGTCCCTTCCCATAATGGCATTGGTCCGTGCTATGTCCCGATAGGCGCAGGTTAAAAACAGTGCATCTTCCGCGGGGTCTAACATCGGAATGGATTTCTTGTAATACTCCTGCGCGATGTCATACAGCATCTCGCTCTCGGAGGTGTTTCCCAGGTGAAACCAAGTCAGACCCAACAGCCTGTTGCGCCTCGCCTGCTCTTTCGGCTGCAGTTCCGACGGCTCCGCCTGCAATAAAGCGTCTTCCGCCTGCTTCAGATAATAGGTGGATTCCTCATAATGACTGGCGTGGTTGGAGGACGTGCCGGACTGATAATATTGCTCCGCTTCCTGCAGCCGTTCAAGGCTTTTTGAACCTCCGAACCGGCAACACGGCAGCAAAAAAAGCAAGCTCATCAAGGCAACTTCTCCAAACCGTACAACTATTTTTCTGCGCATATTTTTAAATGATTTGATTTTCAGTATTTTATGCAAATGCCAAAGTCGTGCTCATACAACTGTAAAATTTGTGGCATTCAAAAAAAAGCAGTACCTTTGCACTGAATTTTAAAATAACTTTTGCCTGCAAATTTAATACATTTTTTTGGTATGTGCAAATTAAAATTTCATATTCTTGCATTTTTATGCTTTTGGGGCACCATTTGTAGCATTTTATGTGCCGCTCCTTTTGTCTCTTTTGCTCCGTCAGCAGATGCGCTCTGTACCGCCAACCCGTTTATTACCCTTTCGCAGGATTTTACCGATGACGGCTATTTTGGCGATTCCCATCGGTTTATGTACGAGTATTCTGCAGATGGGTTGTCCTGGAGCCGCTTTCCATACTCGCACACTGGTGTGACATATGGATATACTCAGCGTCCTACAAATTTACAAGAAGGTTGGTATCGTGTGCTTGTAGCGAGAGAAGACGAATTGGAAATGCCGGAACGATGGCTGGTAAGCGAACCGGTCTATATGGAGAAGATAGAAGGCGGATGCACTCCTTTCAAACACCCATGGCCCGATGAGGTTTCAGATGATGTATGTCCGCGAGGCACCATCCTATTCCGCGAGGATTTCGGAGGTAATGACCCTTCCGATCCGGTCACCAGCCAGGAGCGCCTCACTACTATGAGCTCACGGTATATTCAGAGCTTTGATGTTATTTCCAGAGTAAATTCCGGTAAATTTGTGGTCGCCAAACATGGATGGCAGAATAATCTCAATTTGAGTACAACGGAGTCTATGTTCTCTCAGTGGTTTATTCAGGACGACCATACATACCCCAACGACTATTCGCGCGGCTACCTCTTGGAGGTCGATGGAATCGGTGGAAATGATGCTTTCTACAGCACTACTTTTCCGGTCTGCCATGAGATGGACCTTTCTTTCTCCGCTTATGTAGCAAACGTGTTGGAACCCGGCCATCCTTTTACTAAACCGAAAGTCCGATTTCTTATTCAGGACGAATTGACCAACGACACTATCTGGGAGCAATCCTC
>CALEPS010000095.1 GCA_937910305.1 uncultured Bacteroidales bacterium
GCCGGGTTATCTCCCGCGTGTGCGTTACCTGTGCGACTATCTCGTACGGAGAGGGTATGACGTGACCCTTCTGACCGAGGAATACCAACCTCTGGACTTCGTTCACTCCTACCCTGTCGAGACGATCCGTATGTACAGCGGCACAACGGCAGACTGGTTCGTCAAATCCGTCCGAACGCTCCTCACCGACTGGCACAACCGTGTCTTTGCGCAAAGAGCACTTCGCCAATTACAAATCACAAACCACAAAAACGAAGTTAATCGCGCCCTTGTGGCAGAGAAATCACAAACCACAAATAACCACTATGACCTTGTCCTTTGCACCACCTTCTCTGATTTTCCGTTAGGAGCCGCGCAAAGGATAGCGAACACCCTGAATGTGCCGCTGGTATGCGACATACGCGATCTGGACGAACAGGTGGATAACTCGCGTTACCAATACCGCCACCGGAACATGCTGCTCATGCCTTTCCGATGGCTCTACCGAATGATTCATATACGCCGCCGCAACAACGTGCTACGCACAGCCGATGCGGTCACTACCGTATCGCCTTGGCATGCAGATTTCATCCGCCGCCTGAACCCGAACGTGCATCTGGTCTATAATGGTTTCGACGAAGCGCAGTTCTATCCTGGGGACACAAAAACGGAGAATTTCCGAGTCACCTATATCGGCTCTCTCTTCGACTGGCAGAAAGAGGCATTGGCGAGAGTACAACAAATAACGCCGGTTACTATTCATACGCCGCAGAACGATCCGGTGCCGCACGACCGACTGGGAGACGCTATACGCCAAAGCAGCGTCATGCTGGTGCTCACAAGCCAGGATACGCACGGCATGCTGACCACCAAGTTCTATGAAGCTCTCGGATGCGAGAAGCCCGTCCTATGCGTGCCTTCCGACCAGGGAGAACTGGCACAATTGATGGCATACACCAACGCCGGCATGGCTACCGACGATCCGAAGAAGATAAAAGCCTTTATCGACGAGAAACGCCAAGAGTGGCAACAACACGGCTTCACCCGCCAACAGACACGCCACCGCGAGGAGTTCTCACGCGAAGCGCAATGCCGCAAATTAGAAGAAATAATACAACAATATCTATCATGAAAAAGTATATCTTAACTTTGCTACTTGGTACTTGGTCCCTTTGTACCTTTGCTTGGAACAGCCCGGTTACTATCCCGGACGTAGGCAATGCCCGTCTGCATATCGTAGGACAGAATGCAGCTAACTATGTATCCAATCTGGAAGCTTCCAACTCGTCTTGTGCGACCGAAGCGGAGTTTGAATCCAAGACCAACAAGATAGCCAACGCATTCCTCGCGCTGCAAGCCGACATCGTAGCCATCTGCGAAGTGGAGCGTAACGACGATATCCTGGGTTATATCGTCGATGCCATGAATTCCATCTACGGCGAGAATGTCTATACCTACATCACCGACGGGCTGTACGCTCATGCTTCGGCAGGCAACTACCAAAGTCTCAAATCCGGCTATATCTACCGCTCGGACAAAGTGACGCCGCAAGGCAGCAACACATCCCCATACCGCTCCGGCGAATACTGCGCACGGCTGCGGATACAAGCATTCAAAGAGAATAGCACCAACGAAGTATTCGTGCTCTCCATGAACCATTTCAAGGCGAAAGACTCTTCCGCCGATGCCGGAGAGAGTACCCGCCTGCAGAACGTGTCCAATCTTATCTCTGCGTTGGACAACATTACCTCCGATCCTGACATTCTGATCATGGGGGATCTGAATGCCTACATGGGCGAAGCGCCTATCGAAGCATTAGAGAACAAAGGCTATGAAGAACAGTTAGTCCGTTTTGATTCGGAGGCATACACCTATATCTACCGCGGCCAGGAAGGCATCCTGGACCACGCGATGGCGAATGCCAGCATGGCGGGGCAGATCACGGGAGCACGCGCGTACCACATCAACACTGCCGGTGGATATAACTACAAATACTCCGACCACGATGCCGTCTTGGTGGGGCTGAATCTGGGCAAACAGCAGGGAGAAGGTATTGAAGACGTCTCGACGACCGCTCCTGCACGCAAGGTGCTCCGAAACGGACAGTTATACATTGAGATAGACGGACAAACCTTCACGATCACCGGCATACGCATCCGATAATGACCACTTTCATCGTTCCCATATACAATGCCGAACGCTATCTGAGCGCTTGTCTGGATAGTCTGCTTGCGCAGACCGCCAAAGAGTTGCAGATCATCCTTGTGGATGACGGCAGTACGGACGGTTCGCTCGCTATTGCAAAGAGCTACACGGTCCGCGATCCGCGTGTGGAACTGTACACACAGCCGCATGCCGGCCAGTCGGCAGCAAGGAACGAAGGAATGCGTCATGCGAAGGGGGAATACATAGCCTTTGTTGATGCAGACGACAGCCTCGCGCCCGACTGGTGCGAGACCCATCTGAAAGCAATAGAGGGCGTTGACTACGTCCAGTCGGAGAACCCGCGCAACCGGTTCACCTATACCGTTGTATGGGGAAGGCTCTACCGCCGCGAAGCAATCCAAAACCTGCATTTCGAAGAAGGAACAGTCTATGAGGACGTCCTCTGGTCGGTCGATCTATGGCTCAGCGGAGCTACCTGCCGCATGATCGATTACAAAGGTTACCGCTATACCGCCAACCCTCATAGCACCACTTCGCAACGGCACCCGGAAGCCGAGAAACACGTCTTCGCCGAACTGAAGAAACGCCTTCCGAACGCTTCTTGCAGAGGGAAAATGATTATTTTATACACCATTATACGTCTAAAACTACATTTTATAAGACAATGAAAAAAATTCTATTCACCTTAGTTCTTGGTACTTGGTCACTTTGCACCTTTGCTGCTACGTACTACGCTTCGCCTACCGGTACAGGCAACGGCACGTCCTACTCCTCGCCTGCTTCGTGGTCTACGGCTCTGTCCGCTATTGCCGGAGGCGATACACTCTATTTGCTCAGTGGTGAGTACCTGTTTAGTTCCAAACAGACAATCGGAACTTCCAAGAATGGTTTCTCGCAAAACAAACGCACCTTCATCGGCGCATTTCCGGGAGAGAAGCCTATTCTTGATTTCAGCGCACAACCCTATGGAAGCGAAGTGACCGGCAGTAATAATGTCGGTATTAGTGTCTCCGCCAACACCTTGTATATTCATATTAAGGGGCTCACCATCCGTTATGCTGGTAAGAACGGTCTGATCAACTATGGCAGTTATAACCTCATTGAGAATCTTGATGTATATGGTTGCGGCGACACGGGTATTCAGATGAAGAACGGAGGTAACAATACTATCCTCAACTGCGACAGCCACGATAATTTCGACTACAAGACCATGTCCGGCTCTACTGCTAACTTCGGCGGCAATGCCGACGGTTTTGCCGACAAGCAGTTCACCGGAGCCGGAAACCACTATATCGGCTGCCGCGCATGGGGCAACAGCGACGACGGATGGGACTTCTTCCAGCGCGTCAGCAATACCAACACCATCATCGAGAACTGCGTCTGCTACCAGAACGGACCGGCATACTACGACATGTCCCAAAACCCGCGTGCTACAGGTGTGGACAAAGCGTGGTTTGACTCCAAGGTAGGAACCCAAATGACCGACCGCTACGGAAACACGATTACCATCACTCTGAAGCAATTCCCTTGTCAAGGCAACGGTAACGGATTCAAGATGGGGGGACAATACACGGACCACAAGATCCTCATTCACCACTGCCTCGCCGTAGCGAACCGGGAGCGCGGCTTTGACCAGAACAACAACGGCGGCACGATGTGGGTGTATAACAACACAGGCTATGCCAACGGCTATAATTTCGGCTTCACCACCGCCTATGGTACCAACTATATGCGCAATAACATCAGCCTCAGCGGCAAGAATGCCGACCAGCCTGAATCGAAAACTGTAGCAGCAAATGACCACAACACATGGAACAGCGGCTTCGCCTGCTCCGCCGCGGATTTCCAGTCGCTGGACACCACCCAGATCCTGGCTTCCCGCCAAGCGGACCACTCCCTGCCGGAAGGAACGTGCCTGCGCCTGAAAGCCACGTCCGCGCTCATTGACAAAGGCGTGGATGTGAACCTGACCTATAACGGAGACGCACCCGATTTAGGATGTTATGAGGCTCCGGGCGAAGAGCACCGGCCGGACACGATCCCCGAAAACACGGTTCCTACCGTGCAACCCGAGGGAACACACGCCGTCGCTTTTGTCACCCTGCCGGGATGCGACGAAGACAAAGCACTGCTCCGTTACCTGCGCCGGAACGACAGCCTCTGGATCGTAGAGACCGAAGCGACAGATGCCACCACCGACTATTCCGCATACGAAGTGATCGTCCTGGGCAGCAAGCCCAACAGCGGCGCCGCAGGATTCACGCCGCTCAAGAACTATGACAAGCCCATGGTCCTGCTCAAGCCCTTCCTGCTCAAAGCCGGAGTCTGGGGATGGGGAACGGCCCTGAACACACAGGACCTCAGCGTCTCTGTCACCGCCCCGGAACATCCGCTCTTCGAGGGACTGACCGTCACTGATGGCGAGATACAACTCTTCAGCCAATGCAACACCAATGCCGTCACGGCTATCTCCGCATGGACGCTGCCGGAAGGCGAACCGCAGGTGCTGGCGTCACCGGCATCGAATAGCGAGGCAGCTTCGATAGCTATCCTGCCGCAAGGGATGATCATGATCGGTGTCTCCGAGTATTCCACCGCCCACCTCACGACGGACGGAATGAGACTCATCGAGAACGCTATTTTCCTCCAACTCGGCATAGACAACAACCGCCCTGCCGGCTTGGACAAAATCGTAAATGGTAAATCGTCAAATCGTAAATTTATATATGATGGTCAACTCCTTATTCAAACAGGCGATGCTGTGTATGATATCACTGGTCGCCGTATTAGCCGTTAACGCCCAGGACGCGCAGTACCAAGACATCCATTACACCGTTGACGAGAACCGTCTGACGGCGGAAGTAGGTCCTAATCCGCGTGCGGCGGGCGAGGTGTTCATACCCGAGACGATTATCGTTGGACAGAACACCTACACGGTCATTGCTGTGGGCGACAAAGCCTTCAAGGGCTGCAAGAACCTCACTGCTATCGTGCTTCCCAAAACGATCGAGCGCGTATATCGCTCCGCTTTTGACGGCACCGGAATCATGCTCGACAAGGAGAACTGGTCCGACGGGTGTCTGTGGATCGACTCTATCCTTATCGCTACCGACAAGACGATCAAACCGCGTTTTGTCGTACCCGAAGGAACACGGCTCATTGCCGCCGGAGCGTTCCAGGGCAACAAGACCATTGTGCGCGTTGAACTGCCGGCATGCATCCGCCGTATCGACCACGAGACCTTCCGCGATTGCAAGAACCTGCAGAAAGTAATTATCCCCAAAACCGTCACCTCCATCGGCGAGGAAGCCTTCACGGGATCCGGGATCTACCTCAATGAGAACAAATGGAAACGGGGTGCTTTCATCATTGACGACTGCCTTATCGCCACCAACAACGACTTGCCGGCTAAGTATATCTTCAAGAACAAGATCCCTATCCGTCTTATAGCCGAGCGGGCTTTTGCCAACAAGAAGAACCTCCGCACCGTCACCATACCGGCTACCGTCACCGCCATCCCTACCGCGGCTTTCTACGGCTGCGAGGCGCTGACCGATGTAACTATTCCCGAGACCGTGCGGGAGGTCGGCAATTTCGCGTTCTATAACTGTCCTCTGCTCCGCAGCGCTCTCTTGCCGCGCGGACTGGAGCGACTCGGAGACGGTGCGTTCTACGGATGCGTCAACTTGAAAGAACAGGTCCTGGGAGACAAGATCGAGGTCCTGGGCCGCGCTACTTTCTATACCTGCCGCGGGCTGAAGAGCCTGGCCCTGCCGTCCCGTCTGCGCCGTATTGACGCCGGATGTTTCGCCGGATGCGCATCCCTCGAAGCGATAGAACTGCCGGCTGCACTCACCTTCCTCGGAGACAAGGCTTTTGCCGGATGCGCGGTATTGCGTAAGATAGCTATTCCTGCCGGGGTCAATTCGTTGAACAAACAGGTCTTCCAGGGCTGTACACGTCTCTACCGCATCGACCTGCCGGACGGGCTCTATGCCATCGGCGACGAGGCGCTGGACGGATGCCTGGCGCTCGAACGGATCAACATCCCCCTCTCTACCTTCCGCATCGGTGTCCGTGCGTTCCATAACTGCCAGCAACTCCGCGGAGTCGTCCTCGTCGACCATATCCATATGATAGAGGAGGGAGCGTTTATGGAATGTAAGATGCTGGAGGAAGTAGTGCTTCCTGCCGGCTTGCAGCACTTGCAACGCGGTGCTTTCTCGCAATGTATCAACTTGCAGAAACTCGTCCTCAATCCCCGTCTCAAACGGATTGACGACGGCGCTTTCTTCGGCTGCCGGAGCCTCCGCGAGGTGCAATGGAACGACAGCCTGCAAGCCGTCGGAGCAGAAGCGTTTATGGACTGCAAACACTTACGGACGCCTATGCTGGCGCCCGCAGTAGAGATTGGCAAGAATGCCTTCAAAAACTGTAAATAACCCTTATAACCGGGGAAAATCTATATAGTGGTAGATAGCGCTTTCACCCATCTCCACCTTCATATACGATTGCCCGTTCTCGGAGTCCTTGGTGGCGTTGAGCACCAGGTAGTTCACTCCCTTGAAGAAAACAGACTGCCGTGCGTGCTGGTGTCCGCTCCAGACGTACGGTATTTTGTATTGACCGAGGAGAGAAGTCAGTTCGTACGTCTCCTCAAGTGCCATGTTGGAGGTGAAGCCTTGCGACATGTCCAGTTTCCAGAGGTGGGTGTGCGTATAGACGATCATGCGGCGGTAGCCTTCCCGGCTCTTGCGCTCCAGCAACTCCCGCAGCCATTGCATCTGGTCGGTGCCTAATGTTCCGTCCGCGCTGTCCAGACAGATAAACAGATCCAGTTTCCTGGCCCCGTTGCGGGTCTCGAACCAATAACAGCCGCTCTTGAAATACTCGCGATAGACAGACCATTGCTTGAAATAGAGGTCATGGTTTCCGGGGGTCACAAAGACCGTGTCCTTGTCCGTCTGACCCGCGAAATGCAGAATGCTGTCCGCGCACGGAAAATTATGCTGCGCGTTGATCACGTCGCCTAAGTGGATCGCTATCTTCGGGGCGGTCTCTGCTCGGTATTGGTCTATGAAATAATCCAGGTTCCTGTGCGTGCCGCGTGTGATATGGCTGTCGGTGCAGACATAGACCACATACTCGTCGTTACCCATATCCAGACTAATCTCGCCGCGGCTGTTGTTATACGCCATGGATTGCTCAAAGCGGGTGTTTACCGACTCGCCGTTGGTGGACACCAAACCGGCGAGGTCCAGCACCCTTTCATCCGATGCGCATCCGCTCAACAGGACTGCGCAGATAACTATGTATAAATTCTTCTTCATTGCTTTCGACTTTAAACTCCAAAACTTCTTTCAACTTTCAACTCTCAACTCTCTCAAAACCTGTAACTGAATCCCGTCCGGAAGGTAGCGCCATAGAAATTGGCGTTGAGGTGAAACATTCCGGTAGGTTTGCATTGTGCCGCGAAGTTCAGCCGCCAATGGTCCGTCACGTCGTAGTACGCGCCGATGCCGAACAGCGGTTGCCACATCCGCTCAAGCTGGTAATCGTCCATGTCGCTGATGAGGAAGGACAGGTTCCAGGGGTTGTTCTGCGGACGGCAGAACACCTCCAGCCGGTACAACATGTTGAACGGCTCCACTACATAACTCTCGTCCGTGTAGATCGACCTGTCCCAGTCGTTCAGCACGCGGCAATACACTCCTACGGTCACAGATACGTAATCCATCCTGTATCCTACTCCCAGCGCAGCGGTCAAGTCGCTCATTCGGTTTCGTGCCACGCCGCGGTAATAGACGTCCGTCTCCAGAAACATCTCGCCTACCGGCACCTCGAATTTCGGCCGTAACTGCACGGCGCCGCTATGCACGTTGGCGGTAGAGAACTGCACACGCGCCTCCATCTCGAAATGCGGATTGAAAGGCATCAGTCCCTGTACGTCAAAATTAGCATGGTGTCCCCATGCCTTGTTGTAACTGTACTCTACCAGTCCCGTCACGGTGTACCGCCGCTGCCCGAAACCCGGGTTGCCGGCATACGCCACCGCTCCCGTCCCGAGCACCATCGCAGCAATAATTATCATTAGTTTTTTCATAAGCTTTTGACTTTCGACTTTAAACTTTAAACTCCAAAACTTCTTTCACCTTTCACCTTTCCCCTTTCACATCTTCACCACCGTCAGTCCGGCTCCGCCATGATTGACATCTCCGTCGCCGAACTCCAGAGCCACCTGCCCTCTCTTACGCCGTGCGTTGTTCAGTCCGTTCAGGTAGTCCCTTGTCACCTGCTTGAGCGCGCCCGTACCGGTGCCGTGCAGGATCGTCACCTCTCCGGCACCTACCATGAGGGCGTCGTCCATGTATGCGATGAGGGCTTCCGTAGCCTCGTCCACCCGCATCCCTCGTAGGTCGAGAGTCCGTTCGAACTTCACCTTACGGGCATGAGCGATCGCCGTGGATGAACTGACAGGCGCAGCCGGAGCCTCCGCAATACCGCCTTTCAGCACCCTCAGGTCCCGCAAGTCCCGCAGCACGCCCTTCTTTCCGTCTTTTGCGCCTTCTCTTCCCCCCTCCATGGGGGGACCGAGGGGGGCTACTCTCTCCTTCAACTGCTCCACCTTGGCTCGCGCTGCCTTGGTCTTCTCTTTCTCCGCCTTGGCTTCTTTGATCTCCCGAATGGTTCGCTCTATCGTAGCGTTAGCCTGTTGCAGCAACTCCTCCGCCTCCTGCCGGGCTTGCTCAATGATAGCTCGTTTCTCTGCTTTCGCTCCTGCCAGACGCGCTTCGTATTCAGCTATCTTGGCTTCCAGTTCTTTCTCTCTCTGTCGCACTTGTTGCCGCTTGCGTTCCCAGTAACGCTTGTCGCGCGCTATGTCCTGCAACTGACGGTCGTACTCGATGTGCTCTTCGCCTACCAACTCAGTGGCGTAGGCAATAATCGGCTCTCCCAACCCGGTCTGGCGCGCTATCTCGATAGCAAACGAACTGCCGGCCTGACCGATTGAGAGCTGGAAGAGAGGACGCATGGCGCCGCGGTCGTAAAGCATAGCGCCGTTGACAACGCCGTCAGTCTCTTCCGCAAAATGCTTGAGGTTGGTGTAATGAGTTGTTATCACGCCGAACACTCGCCGGCTCACCAGTTCTCGCAGTATCGCCTCCGCTATCGCACCGCCAATCATCGGCTCGGTACCGGTTCCCATCTCGTCGATGAGAAGCAGCGTCCGTTCGTCCGCATGGCGCAGGAACTCCTTCATATTGCGCAGGTGGGACGAATAAGTGGACAGCTCGTCCTGTATCGACTGTTCGTCGCCTATATCAATCATCAGCCGGTCAAAGATTCCCGCCCTGCTCTGTTCCGCCACCGGCACCAACAAACCGCATTGTAACATATATTGCAGCAGGGCTACGGTCTTGAGGCATACCGACTTGCCGCCGGCGTTGGGACCGCTGATCACCAGCACATGGTTTTTCTCCGCTTCCAGACGTACCGACAGCGGCACCACTCTCTTCCCTTGCGGCGCATAATGCAGCCACAGCACCGGATGCCGTGCTTCCACCCAGTCGAGCAGCGGGCCGTTGACCAACTCCGGACGGATTGCTCCTAACGTCTGGGCAAGCGACGCTTTGGCACGTATAAAATCCACTTCCGCCAACATCTCCTGGGAAGCAAGAATAAGGTCTGTCCGGGGTCGCAGCTCGTCCGTCACGTTCTGCAGGATACGTATTCTCTCACGCCGCTCGGCGGACTCCAGTTCGCGTATGTGGTTGTTGGCTTCCACCACCTGTTGCGGCTCTATATAGACGGTCTTACCCGTCGCCGACTCGTCGTGAACAATACCGCCTACTTTGCGTTTGAAAGCGGGTGAGACGGGTATGACGAGCCGTCCTTCGCGTATGGTAGGAGCAGCGTCGGCATCCACGAACCCATCCGTCTTGGCTTGCCGCAGGATCGACTGCAAGGTACGTCCAACGCTGCCTTGCAGGTTCGTCATCTCCCGCCGTATGCGTGCCAGTTCGGGCGAGGCGTTGTCGGCGAGCCGTCCGTACCGGTCCAGCACACGGTCTATTGTCCGCACGATCTCTTCCAAGCCCGCATCGCTGCTACCTAATTCTTTTACCAAAGCATAGCGTTGT
>CALEPS010000096.1 GCA_937910305.1 uncultured Bacteroidales bacterium
GTAAATGACCAAATGGTAAATGACTAAATGGTAAATGACTAAATGGTAAATGACTAAATGGTAAATAAATAGATGCTGTATCCATTTAAATTTACACCGCAATTCTTCCATAAACTATGGGGAGGACATACTATCGCCCAATGGTATGACCATGTGCCAGCTGACTTTGAAAACGTCGGCGAGGCATGGGTCATTTCGGATGTTGAGAAATATCCTACGATGGTGGCGAATGGTCCGCATGCCGGTGACTCGCTTCAGGATCTGCTGGAGGTCTATATGGATGAGTTGGTGGGAGGTAAAGTATATGAGGCGTTTGGAAACCAATTCCCTTTGCTCCTGAAGTTCATTGATGCGGTTGACGATCTCTCTATTCAGGTTCACCCGGACGATGAGTATGCGATTGAGCATGAAGACTCGCTGGGTAAAACGGAGATGTGGTACGTCATGCCGTCACCGGACCATGCTGCAATCTATCTGGGATGGAACAAAGAGATGGATACCGCGCGTATCAGCGCTTCTATCGCGGATGGCACTCTGGCGGAGCACTTGCAGCATTATGAGGTGCGAGAGGGAGACGTAGCGTTTATTCCTACCGGCACGGTACATGCCATGTGCCGCGATACGATTGTGGCGGAGATCCAGGAAAACTCGGATCTCACGTACCGGCTGTATGATTATAACAGAGTAGGGAACGACGGGCGGAAAAGACCTCTCAAACTGGCGCAGGCGTTGGATGTGATGGCTTTCGGACTGGTCAAGGAAGCTACGGTGACTCATCCGGAACCGGTTATGAACGGAGCGGTAAATCTCAAGAAAACGCCATACTTCACTACAAACCTCATGTCGCTTGACAGACCCGTCCAGCGGGACTATATGCTCCTTGATTCGTTTGTGGCATATATGTGTGTGTCCGGCTCATGTACGGTAACGGCTGCGGACGGAGAAGCGGAAGATAATTCGGTTTCCCTCCGTTTGGGAGAAGCAGTCCTTATACCGGCTTCGCTTAATGATATTGTCATTGAGCCGCATGACCGCTGCAAATTGCTGGAGATATACGTAGAAATCTAGTATCCTAGTATCCTAGGTTCCTAGTAAGAATAATAAAAAAAGAGGCGCTCGCCTCTTTTTTTATTGGAAGAAACTGAAATGTACGCTTCCGTATGTACGGGTTTCCACATGTCGCGGATGGGAGGTAAAATCCGTATCTTTACCATGCTCGATCACTAACCATCCGCCGGGTTTGAGAATCGAATCTGTCTCCTCTGAGTTCTGATGGCTGACAGCTAAAGGCTTTAGTATCACATCCGGTAGAGCAGGGAGTTCTTCCAAAGCATAAGGAGGATCTGCAAAGATCAAGTCGTATTTAGCCCGGCAGGAAGAGAGAAATTTGAATACATCCCCCCGGATGACGCTCAGATTCCGGATTCCTAACTGCTTGCAGCAGGCAATGATCCAGTTCTGTTGCACGTGAGCCAGTTCTACCGCTGTTACTTCGCGCGCTCCGCGGCTGATACACTCAAGACCGATGCCGCCTGTTCCGGCAAAGAGATCCAGCATGTCTATCTCCTCAAAATCCATCCGGTTATTGAGCAGGTTGAACAGACTCTCTTTGGCAAAGTCAGTCGTTGGCCTCGCAGTTATATTTTTAGGGGGCGACAACCGCCGCCCCCCGTATTTTCCAGAGATAATCCGCATGGTTATTTTGCTCCGGTCCTGAACCGATCACTCCCAGTTACCGGCATTGTTGTTCGGCGAGTAGATATCACCTACTTTAAGACCCGGATAGTGCTCCAGTTTCTGCTCGCGGTCAACCAGGTTGACTAATTCCTGCTCGTTCAAATCGCCCAGATAGCTCTCGAACGGAGCACGTGCTTCAAACAGAGGAACACGGATACCTTGGCTCGTCTTGTAGTCGTTGTTGGTCTCGATCTCGAAACGCAGTCCTTCGCTAAACGGAATAGTAACGATTTGGTCAATGCTCTTCTCGTCGTATTCGCCTTTATAAAGCGACTGAATCATATTCAATTCAATGGTATCACGACGGAAACCAGCTAAACCGTTGCTAATCACATCTTTGTCGTTCTCCCAGATATAAGTGTACAAGGCATCATTGTTCTCAAACTGATTCTTCTTCAGCGCTTTTTTCTTAGCTTCATTCAGAATCTTAACAGCTTTCGCCTCGGTCAAACCTGCCTCAAGTTGTTTATCTGTCAGACTTCCTTCCTTCATCACTTCCTTCTTCGGAGCGGTTTTCAGGAAAGTAAGAAGAGAATCATAATTGGCTGTGAAACGACCATTCTGATGGTGGAACTCCACTTCTGCTGTACGCAGATCTACCAGATGCTTGATGACGGCTACCTCGCGCTGGGCACGTGTGTTCTCAAACTTGATAGGGGTGGTGACGCTTGTTACGCAGAAATAGCACATTACTACCGCTGCAATACTAAGCGCACTGATAAAAATAATTCGTGTTGCTTTCATTATAGCTTAAATTTAAATAGTTTGCACAAAATCGCTGCAAAGGTACAAAAAAATTTGCATATGTGCAAGAAAAATCGTAAATTTATCGTATTTACTTGTGTAAATAGAAATTTTTCACTAAATTTGCAGCGTTTTTTAGAGTTTATTCCCTTTACGGAACAAAAGAACCATTATGGAAGATAGCAATAAAGTCCTTTTTTCGATATTAAACGAGCGTTTGGAGCTTCTCCGTAAGCTGGATGCAGAAGGAGACTCTGACCGCCGCAGGCATATTGCGCGTGAGACGCAGACTTTGCATGCTCCCATGGCGCACAGGCTCGGATTGTACCAGATCAAGACAGAAATGGAGGATCTGGCGCTGAAATTCCTCGACTACGATACCTATAAATATATCGCGCACGCGTTGAACGCGAAAAAAGCAGAGCGTGAAGACTATATTGCCCGCTTTATAGCGCCGCTGGAGGAGAAACTCAAGGCGGAAGGTTTTGTCTTTACGATCAAAGGAAGGCCTAAGTCCATCCATTCGATCTATCATAAGATGCAGGCGCAGCATTGTGACGTGGACCGCATCTATGACCTTTTCGCTATCCGTATTATCTTGGATTCGCCTCTGGAACGGGAGAAATCGGACTGCTGGCAGGTATATTCTCTCATTACGGATATATTTCCCCCTAACCCCAAACGTCTGCGCGACTGGCTTTCCGTGCCGAAGGAGAATGGGTATGAATCGCTTCATACTACCGTTCTCGGGCCTGACAAACGATGGGTGGAGGTGCAGATCCGTACCAAGCGGATGGATGAGATAGCGGAACAGGGAGTGGCTGCCCACTGGTCCTACAAAGGCGTGAAAGGCTCGCTTGTCCAGCATACGGGTGACGTCTATGTCTTTACTCCGACAGGCGATTTGAGACGTCTGCCACAAGGAGCTACGGTTTTGGATTTTGCATACTCAATTCACAGCGAAGTAGGCGCGCACTGTGTCGGCGGTACTATTCGCAACCAAAACGTCCCCATCCGGCAGAAATTGGAGAATGGAGACCAAGTGTCTATTTTAACCTCGCCGAACCAGCATCCGAACGCCGACTGGCTGACCTTTGTGGCTTCTACCAAGGCAAAGAACAAGATCCGTCAGGCACTCAAAGAGATCGAGTACAAGTCGGCCGCTGAAGGAAAAGAACTCATCGAACGCCGGTTTAAGAACTGGAAACTGGAGTACAACGAAGGGGATATAACCCGCATGGCGCTCAAACTCGGCTATAAGGCGGTGTCGGATATGTATCAGTCGCTCGCTACGGGAAAAGAGGACATCCTCCGTCTCCGCGAAGTATTTCTGGAGAAGGACGAAGAGCCGGCTGCTCCGCGTGAACATACGGAGTATGTAGATAAGTCGGAACTTAAAGGCTTGGCGATTGAAGTGGATATGAATGTAAAGAATGTGGATTACAACCTTTCCCGTTGCTGCAACCCCGAACCGGGGGATCCTATTTTCGCTTTCGTATCCGTTACAAAAGGAATCCGTATTCATAAATGCGACTGCCCGAACGCAGATAATATCCGTGAGCGGTATCCTTACCGCGTCTTGCCGGCTCGTTGGGCAAAAAAGAAATAATCATAAATTACAAATAACAAATTACAAATAACAAATTACAAATTACAAATTACAAATTACAAATTGTCCGAATATCCTTCTATATTATTGGAACAAGCCGTTAACCAGATGGCTTCGCTGCCCGGAGTAGGGAGAAGAACGGCTCTGAGGCTTGTTCTCCATCTCCTGCGACAGTCGGACCAGGAAGTGGAGGCGTTCTCCAATGCTTTTACGCGGCTGAAAAAAGAAGTCATCTATTGCCGCGAATGCCATAATATATCCGATACGGAGATTTGTCCGATATGCGGCTCGGCGCGCAGGGACCATTCTATCATCTGCGTGGTGGAGAATGTGCAGGACGTCATGTCTATTGAGAATACCGGACAATACAACGGTGTGTATCATGTGCTCGGAGGAATTATCTCGCCGATGGAAGGAATAGGTCCCAAGGATATAGAGATCGATTCGCTTCTGGAACGCATCTCCAAAGGCGGAGTGGATGAAATCATCCTGGCTTTGCCTACGACCATGGAAGGAGATACGACCAATTTCTATATCTACCGCCGTCTGCAGAATGCAGGAATAGATATTAAGATTTCCCAAATCGCCCGCGGCGTGGCGGTAGGCAACCAGATTGAATATACGGACGAGATCACCCTCGGCAGGTCTATTGTCAACAGAACAGACTTTAAAGGCTGACAACTGAAATAATCGGTCCCCTTATGGGATAAGAAAACTATTAAATTATGGAAGAAAACAAAATCATCAGAACCCTCAATGGGTATTATTATGGTATTATGGCGTTTACGCTCATTATTCTGGGCGTAATGTATTACCTCACTTCCAAGCCGGATTTCGAGCCTGTGAGTCCGATGGAGCAGGTAGGAATGATCCTCCAGTATGCGGCAATCGGGCTGACATTGGTTGCTATTCCCTTTGGTTTGTATCTGGTCAAATGGAAGAAACCGGAGACCTTGGAGAAATACAAAGAGGTAGCTATGATTCGTATTTGTATGGTAGGAATGACCATGCCTATGAATATCGTGATGTATTATCTCTTCGGATGCTACAAACCGATGATGTGGCTGGCGGCGATGAGTGCGATTGCGTGGTATTTCACCAAGCCGACTCTCGGTAAGATGGAGCAGGAGATGAAACCTAAAGACCCCAATGCCGAGGATTACTAAATCTTCAAATCTTCAAATCTTCAAACCCCATGATAATTGCTTGTGATTTTGATGGTACGATCGTGACACACGAGTACCCGAAAATAGGCAGACCCATACCGTTTGCCATTCAGACCTTGAAGAAACTGCAGGAAGAGGATCACCACCAAGTTATCCTCTGGACCGTTCGTGAAGGCGAACTTCTGCAAGAGGCATTGGATTATTGCAAGTCCAAAGGCTTGGAGTTCTATGCCGTTAACTCCAATTATCCGGAGGAAGAGCCGGAACACGGAACGCCGCGCAAACTTGTGGCGGACTTATGGATTGACGACCGTAACTTAGGCGGTCTGCCGGACTGGGGAGTGATTTATAACATGATTCATACCGGACATCCGTTTGAGCCTGCGCCGCAAGGCAATATGGAGGATCTGCATAAGAAGAAAAAAGGCTTCTTTGCACGTTTGTTTGATTAATTCGTAATTTTTAATTTTTAATTCGTAATTTCCCTTGTTACGCCTTCGGAAAATAGAACCGACCGATCTGCCGTTCCTCTACCAATGGGAGAACGATGCTTCGTCATGGGCGGACGGTGCAAACCATAACCCGCTTTCCCAACAGGACTTGCGCGACTATATCGCTTCCACTACCGGCGATATCTACAAAGACGGCCAACTGCGTTTGGTAATTCAGTCTGTCAGCGAAGCGGTCTGTCAGCAACGCGGTCTGTCAGCGCAGCGGTCTGTCAGTCCGCAGGACGGTCTAACCATTGGTTGCGTTGATCTTTTCGATTTTGACCCTCGCAACCGCCGCGCGGCAATAGGCATGTATATCGCGCCGGAGTTCCGCGGAAAAGGGGTAGGGCACGAAGCCTTGAAACAACTCGAAGCCTATGCTTTTGATTTTCTCCGTCTCCGTTGCCTTTATGCGGTCATAGCAACGAATAACATCCCTTGTTCCGCCCTCTATGAACACGCCGGCTACCAACCGTCCTCCCCGTTACCCGCCTGGACCCTTGAATCCGACGCCGTCATTTGGATTAAAAATCAATAAATCCTTGCATATATCAAAAAATCTTTGTACCTTTGCACCCGCAAAGGTTTGAAACACAATGCAGCACCCGAATTTATATATTATAGCAGGGCCTAATGGAGCTGGTAAAACGACGGCTTCATATACCCTTTTACCGGAGATACTTCATTGTGTTAATTTTGTGAATGCGGATGAGATAGCTCGCGGCCTTTCGCCTTTTTCTCCGGAGACAGTGGATGTGCAAGCGGCACGTATCATGCTTGATCGTATAGAGGAGTTGCTGTCACAAAAGGCTGATTTCGGAATTGAAACGACCCTCGCCACGCGATCGTACGTGCAACTGGTACGTCGTGCACAGGCGTCAGGGTATAAGGTACATCTTTTGTTCTTCTATCTGGAGACGCCCGAACAAGCTATCCAACGTGTGGCACAACGTGTCAGCAATGGTGGTCATGGTATTCCGGAAGAAGTTATCCGTCGTCGGTTTAAAAGAGGTATTGAAAATTTATTGCACTTGTACTTGCCTATCTGCGATAGTGTTACTATCTGGAATAATACAAAGGGCGAAGCGCAACTGATTGCAAAACAAACAGCCGAGAACGCTCAATTAGTTGTTCTCGATCAAAACATATGGAATAAATTAAGAGATATACTATGAGCGAACGTGAATTAGAAGCAAAAGTACGTGAAGGGTTACGATTAACCTATCGCAGAGTAGTTGAACAGCATCGCAGAGATAACCAACCGCTGATTTTCAGCGAGAATGGTGTTGTGCAGTTCGTCGATCCGAACACGGTGCAAATCTAAAAACTCGTCGCTTGCCGACGGTGCTTACGAGCACTCCGGCACAGCACGCATCCCTCATGATGTAAAAAGGAGGACATATTAACAAAGCATTACTATTATTTCGCGTTTACCGAAGCTTAGGAACCTTTCATAAATCCGAAATAATCTTAGGATTCTTAGGAATCAACATCAAATGCAAGTAATGTTCACACATTGTGTGGGCTTCTTATATTTGGTGGAGGTTTCCTAAGCACCTCGGTAAACGCATAAGAAGTTCACACTTTTTATGCTCTTTAATTCAATTGAGTTTGCGTTCTTTTTGCCCCTTGTATTCCTTATTTATTGGGCAATAGGTTACGCACATATAAACGAAACACTAAAACTTAGGCTGCAAAACGCTTTTGTCCTCATCGCCAGTTATGTTTTCTATGGCTGGTGGGACTGGCGTTTTCTGTTGCTGATAGCATTTACCTCCTTCTGCTCATGGGGTAGCGGTCTGTTAATCGGCAAATCTGTTTCATCCGGTCAATCTGTGGACAACCATAAAGCCAAAGCATGGATGATAGCTAATATCATTCTCAACCTCGGCATCCTTTTTACATTCAAATACTACAATTTCTTCGTAGAAGAGTTCTGCCAACTCTTCCACCTCTCCCCCTCTAGGGGGCTTGGGGGGCTTTCCCTCATTCTCCCTGTCGGCATTTCGTTCTATACCTTCCAAGCCCTGAGTTACTCGATAGATGTCTATCGCCAAAAGATAGAACCGACCAAAGACATCATTGCCTTCTTTGCCTTCATTGCGTTCTTTCCGCAATTAGTCGCCGGACCTATTGAACGAGCCACCAACCTCTTGCCGCAGTTTCTGCAAAACCGCAAATTCTCTTACGACCAAGCGACAGACGGTATGCGCCAAATCCTATGGGGCTTGTTCAAGAAGATAGTGGTAGCAGACAACTGCGCCACGTATGTTGATCAAGTCTGGGCAACATACGACACTCAAACCGGCTCTACATTGTTGTTGGCAGCCGTTCTCTTTACCTTCCAAATCTACGGCGATTTCTCCGGCTATAGTGACATAGCCATTGGAACAGCCAAACTCTTTGGCATCAAACTGATGCGCAACTTCAACAATCCTTATTTCTCTCGCGATATAGCAGAGTTTTGGCGGAGATGGCATATCTCCCTCACTACCTGGTTCCGCGACTACGTCTATATCCCTCTCGGCGGTAGCCGACCGGAGATCCCTGCCCACATCCAGAACCCCGACCGCTACAAAAAACTAATCATCATCCGCAACACGTTTGTCATTTTCCTTCTCTCCGGTTTCTGGCATGGCGCGAACTGGACCTTCATTGCTTGGGGCGCATACCACGCTTTGTTGTTCCTCCCTCTCATCCTCCTTGGCAAGAACCGTAAATACACGAACCAAGTAGCCGAAGGACGATTCTTGCCCACATGGAAAGAATCCCTCCAAATCCTTTGTACGTTCCTTCTTGTTGTCCTCGGCTGGATTATTTTCCGTGCGCCACACATGCCCACTTTGTTACATTATTTAGAAAGAATGCTTCAGTGGGGCACTCTCCGCGCAAGTTACCGCTTCTTCTTGCCCGATGAGAATTTAGTGTGGCCAACTAATATCCTTATAATTACCATGCTTCTTGTTGAATGGTTCCAACGTAACAAACAACATGGATTAGAAGTAACAGATGCTCACAAGTACAAATGGTTGCGCGTCGTCTTCTATTACATTCTGATACTATTTATCATTTCGAATGCCGGAACTGAACATACCTTTATTTATTTCCAATTTTAAGTCATGAAACGATTTATCAAGACAATCATACTATTTTTCATTCCTATATCACTTGGTCTCTGTATATTGGAAATAGGAATGCGCGCAGTTCCAAATTCATATTCATTCAAAAAGAATTGGTTGGACAAAAATATATCTTCTGTCCATATATGGAGTTTTGGCTCTTCTCATGGACTGTATGGTATTAATCCTCAATATTTCTCCAAACCTGCATTCAACTCTGCGCATGTTTCGCAACCGTTAAAATATGATGCTTTTATTTTTAATAAATATATTGAAAAAGCTGATTCTTTGGAATGGGTAATTCTACCGGTTTCATATTTCACGATGACAAGCAAGATGGAATTAGGAACAGAATGGTGGCGTATTAAGAATTATCGTATTTATTACGATTGCCCCTATCACAAATACGAACCGAAATACAACTTTGAGATTATAGGAAATCCTCTTTCGTTCTATAAACAAATAAAACGAGTGGGCAGATATTGGATAAAAGGCTCTGATGACAATTCCTGTGATTCTCTGGGCTTTGATAGGGGATATTCAAAAGAGAATCGTGGCGATAATTGGTATATGGATGGGCCGCAGAGAGCAAAATTCCATACCAATGACCTCGAAAAGTCACAGCCTGTTATTCGGGAAAATATTGCTTGTATGGAGACGATTATAAATAATTGCGCAGAAAGAAATGTGAATGTATTGATTGTGACGACACCTGTTTGTAGCACGTATTATGATTGTGTTGATTCCGCCCAATATTCATTAATGATTAGAGTGTGTGAAAGTTTTGTTCGCCAATACAGCAATGTCAGATATTTAAATCTATTTAAAGACTCGCGATTCGTAGAGGATGATTTCCATGATTCCGACCATTTGGAAACGGAAGGGGCGGCCAAACTAACCGGAATCTTAGACGAATACATATCTGGTCTTTCTTCTTTTTCAGGGCAATAGTATTGCCCGCCCATATATTAGCGTCTATGCGCCGCCCATCCATGTGCGGCTTTTGGTCGTTTACCTGCGGTGCTATCCCCTTTTTGTTGTTTACGCTCCGCGTCCTTTCCTTTTCCTCGCTCAGCGTTCTTCTGCCACGCGGTGTCTTGTGTCCGGCATCTCTGTTGCCGGAGTTTCGCTCCGCTTTATTTCCCCTTCGTCCATTAGCCCGGCATTTGATGCCGGTTGTTCCTTTCGGTGGCATTTTTGCCGCCGGATCCCTCAACGTCCATTGTGCCGGATATTATCCGGCGTTTTTCTTTCTTGGTAGTTTCAGGGCAATTCAATTGCCCGCTCATTCCTCCATCCGTCTACCTCTCGCCGATGTACCGGCGAGCCTATTCCTCCACAAGGAAAAAACAGAGGTTTCAAGCACTCAAAAGGGGGTGATAAGGGGGTGATAAGGGGGTGATTACGGGGTGATTAGGGG
>CALEPS010000097.1 GCA_937910305.1 uncultured Bacteroidales bacterium
TCCGATTTCTTATTCAGGACGAATTGACCAACGACACTATCTGGGAGCAATCCTCCGGAGCTATCGATCCCGCTCCCGCAGATTTCCGTCAGTACGGCATCCAGATGACGATGTCTGCTCCGTGGCATCTCGTTGGCGCAACTTTCCACGTGCCTGAAGGAGTCAGTTCCATCCGGCTCTCTATCTTCAATGATGAGAATAGCAGCAGCGGAAATGATTTTGCGATGGATGATATAGAGATACGCCTTTGCAAACCCGAAGTGTCCATTCATTCCGGACATGAGATTTGTATGGATTCATCGTATGTTTTTGAGGCAACGGTTACAGCTGACGGCGGTTTCAAAGCCCCCTATAACTACCTCTGGCAGTACGCGCCGGACAGCCTGCCTTTCAACAGCGACGAATGGACGAATGTCACTCTGGGTGCGGACCTCTCGTTCGACTCCGTCAAGTTGTCCGACGAAGGCTGGTACCGTCTCTGCGTCACGTCGGATGGCGTGGATGTCGAAACGGAACGCTATTGCCGCGCCATGAGCGAACCATTCCATCTCATCGTGCATGACTGCACACCTTGTCCCGAACTGCAGACACTCACTGTGGACACCACCGTCTGCGATACCCTCATGCCTTTCCGCTGGCGCGACTCGCTCTATACCGAACCGGGGTCCTCTTCTGTGCTCTATCTGGACCGCCGCGGATGCGACAGCGTGCTCGTCACGTATGCGCTCCATACCATCCATTGCTGCCCGGAGATGCGGACCCTCGCTATCGATACCACCGTCTGTGACACGCTCATGCCGTTCCTCTGGCGCGACACTCTTTTTACGGAACCCGGATCGTTCTCCGTCCTCCATCGCGACAAGAGGGATTGCGACAGTCTGCTCTGTGTCTATACCCTCCATACGGAAGTCTGTTGTCCTCCGTTGAAATCGGCGGAAATGGATACCACTGTCTGCGATACGCTCATGCCGTTCACCTGGCGCGGACTGGTGTTCTCGGCCCCCGGAGAACAAACCACTATGGAACGGGACGCACGAGGATGCGAGATCCTGCAAACGACATGGAGACTCTCTACCGAACTCTGTTGCCCGGACCTGCAATATGCACCGGTTGACACCGTGGTATGCGATTCCCTCATGCCGTTCACGTGGCACGGCCTCCTTTTCGGGGACCCGTCGGTGCTCGAAGTGATGGAGTACAGCCCGCGAGGGTGCGACAGTATTCTGCATATCTATACTTTGGATACGGTTCATTGCGAGCGGTTATATACGATCATCGTTAATAAATACAACTGGCAGCTTCTTTGCGACAATGTGGAACTCCACCGCCTTTTCCCGGCCCGGACGCCAACCGCCTTCCAGTGGTATAAAAATGACGAACCTGTTTGGGGTGCTGTCGTGGATGACTATTCCGAGCAGAATGAACTGCACGGGAAATTCCAGCTTCGGGTCACGATAGACGGAGAACAAACGATATGGTCCAATATCATCGAATTGTTCGATTCCATCGAAGAAATTCCCGTCAATGTGCGCATTTTCAACAGCCGTGGCGAGCAGGTGTCCGAATCCCAAGTCTCGCATGGCATCTATCTCTATCGTTATGAACAGGGTCCCCGTGTATGGACAGAAAAAAGATTTATACCATGAAAAATACCTCTCCTATGAAACATACTGCAATGAAGATGATGTTTCTTCTTTCGTTCATCTTTCATTTTCATCCTTCCTCTGCGGAATATCTGATTGAAGCCGGGTTCCGCACGGGTGTGGCAAGCTATGAGGGGCAATACCATTATGTCTCGCCGGTTCCGAACCTCCATGCGGGACTCCAACTCAGTTTCGCCTACCATTCCTCCCGAGTGGTCGGTTTCCGCTTCGCCGCTACGATAGACTGCCACCGCGCAGGATTCGGTAAGAAAGACTATACCGATACCTATTCGGTCATAGATGTGGAGAACGAACCGATGCAGGTGGATTATACGATCGGTTATTTGAGTGAACGGCACACCGTCTGGTCGGTCGGTATTCCTCTCCAGTTGGCACTCGCTAAAAAGAATGTCTCTTTCTATATCGGCCCCAAAATCGTGTTCCCGCTCCAGTCCCGCTGGACGGAAAAGGCGGAAGCCGCTGCGCTTTCCGTTTATTATCCCACTTATGACAACAGGGTGTACGAGTCCTACCCGTTAGCGGCTTCACGCTCTTTCCGGGAGGAGCGCCAGGGAACGGTGCAACTGCCGCCCGTGCAGTATTGGCTGGCAGCGGAACTCAACTACGACATCCCTGTCTATACGGCTCAACGCGTGAAATCGTACCTCTCGGTGGGAGTCTATTTTGACTATTCCCTCTCTTCCCTCACTGCCGATCCGTCGGAGAGGATCTCGCTTCTGATGCTCTCTGATACGCGGGACGGTTTTCCGCTGCAGCGGATCATGACGCCTGTTGTCTCCGCGTTCCGCCAGGGACGGAGACTCGTCACTTCCCGCAATCCCTTTGATGTAGGTATCAAGATATCATACCGTTTTGCACCCTATAACCCTCGCCGCCAGGCCTTCAAAGTATGTCATTGCAATGATTGATAACACTTTAATTTGCATATCTCGAAAAATAATAGTACCTTTGCAGCGAAAAACCCTATGAAACGCTTTCTGCACATATTTGTATGCCTTTGCATTTCTTTGCAGGTTTTCTCGCAGCAGAAAGAACCGCTTCTTCTCTCGTGGGGTACTACGGAGGTTTCGGATAGTCTCAAGAAGACGAACCCCGAGCGTCTGGCGTACCCGGACGAACTGGCAGACCAAGTGCCGGAACTGTTCTGTATCGGCAAACTGCTGTTCCGCGTCAGCGATACTTGTCAGGTGCTCTTTGCTCCGGGCAACCTGCAATACAATGCCGTGCAGGGCACACATCGTTGTGCGGACGGTTCTACTGCTGCAGGCTCTTGGCGTTTCGCTCCGAACCAATGGGAGTGTATCGGTTCCGCCAACGGCAATATCTCTTCCACGTACGACGGATGGATTGATTTGTTTGCGTGGGGAAGCAGCGGCTACGACAATATACCTCCTTATTCCAATAAACTGAATGCCAAGATACCTTTCCCCGGTGAACATAAGAATATAGCCGGTACGAACTACGACTGGGGTGTCTGGTGCGGGATAGGCGCCGATGCACCGGGTACGTGGCGTACCTTGACTCGCGAGGAGTGGGATTACCTGTTCAAGAGCAGAGAAAATGCCCGACAATTATACGGTTATGGAAGTATTGAAGGTGCTAATGGATTAATCGTTCTGCCGGATGAATGGGATCAACCCGCCAATGTCTCGTTCGGGCTTAACTACAGTAATTCTTATACGGAGACAGAGTGGCGTAAGATGGAAGCTGCAGGCGCGGTCTTTCTTCCCTATGCAGGCAACAGATATTTTAACGGCCACTATAATCTGGTAGAACGGGTGGGGAGTTACGGGTACTATTGGACGGCTTCCTGTACCAACAGGAGCGGGTACGAAGACTATAGTATGCAACTCATGTTACCCGGACCGGGGTGCGGGGTCGGTCCGCGCGGTATGGGCATGTCCGTCCGTCTGGTGCAAACAAAGCGAATTATCAAACCATAACAGGCACGTATGATGTCAAATAACATCCGGAAAATAGTATCCTCTTGGTGCTTGGTACTTGGTACCTTCGTCCCTTGCATGGCGTTGCAGACCACCGAGGGAACGGAGTTCTGGGTGACGTTCCTCAATAATTTCAGCCAGCCTGTCGGTTCGACGGAGATGACGCTCAAACTGATCGCTTCCTCCCGTCAGGACGCTTCGCTGACAATCACGAACCCGCAAACAGGATGGTCGGTTTCATCGGATGTTTCTGCCTACCAAATAACGGAGATCACCATTCCGCACGAGCAGGGCTATACCTATTCTTCCGAAACAGTGGAGCAACGCGGACTGAAGGTCACTTCCTCTGCGCCCATCTCGCTCTATGCCTCCAATTATGTGGCGCACACCTACGATGCCACAATCGTGCTGCCCCTCGAAGCGCTCAGCAACGACTATATCATCCAGATCTACGAAAACAACCTCATGTCCAAAGAGTTCGGTGTGGTGGCAACCGCCGATGGCACGAACCTGACGATCACGCCTCATGCGCGTACACGCGATAATAAGGTGAAGAATGTACCGTTCACGGTCACTCTCAACGCCGGCGAGACCTACCAGGTGATGTCTGCGGATGCCAGCAATGACTTCTCCGGTTCGCGCA
>CALEPS010000098.1 GCA_937910305.1 uncultured Bacteroidales bacterium
TGATTCTACGCGTCCGTCCTCGAAACGCTTTCGGCTGATGACCCCGGACATCGTCTTGAACGGGGCTTCCAATGTGAAATGTAAAGACATGGTTTTTAAAATGGTTAGATTGTTAAACAATTACATATAGTGATGCACGTTCAGGGCGAAGGCTTCCGCTTCTTCGCGGGTGCAGGTTTTGTAGGTCTGCGTAGCGGAATCCAGTGCTACCGCCAGAGGGGTGTGGCGCGCGAGTGCATTAGCCACTTGTGCAGGTGTGAGCCATTGTGGTTGCGGGTCTGCACGGATGAGGTAGAAATAAGGATTGGCGGCGTGGGGTTGGTGTTCTCCGGAGGCAGTCTGCTCTCTTTGGAGTTGATAGATAATCCGCCGGCGACGGAGATCATCCATTTCGGACCATAGTTTCTCGCAAGCGCGGTAACGGTTGCGGTACTCCGGCTGTGGGACATAAAGCCGCCAGAAATCGTAAAACGAGTTTTCCATAAATAAATCTTTAAACTTTTAAAAATTATCTCCGCCACACGCATGTGTCTCTACAGTCCTTTGGACTGTGGCTACAGCCCTAAGGGCTGTGGTGGGAGTTTTTCTTTTTTAATTTTCTTTTGCTTCTTTTCTTTTATCGGCTTTCTTTTTCAAAGCAAGCCTCTAACGATCTGCTTACGCCGTATGCTTTTATCGGCTTTCTTTTGTCGCGTTCGGCAAGAAGATTGCAAGGTTTATACCACTCCGCTTAATAAACGGGCAACTTCTGCCTCCGCTCTCCCCACCGAGTGCTTGCTCGATTCGGATAGCCACTGGCAATCCTCCGTGTTAGCACTCGATGGGGACCCCAGTGGTTAGGAATCCGGCGACAAAGGTACTGCTTTTATTCGGATTATGCGTTCCGCAGTTTTGGAACGATCTCCGGATGAGGGGATTTCATGAACTGAACAGCGCGGTAAATAGTGCTTCTCGTAACATGAAAATAGCACGACAGTTCGGTATAACTCATCGTGCTATTTTGGCAATAAAACTCATAATACGCCATCCATTGCAGGTAGTAGGATGGCAAACCGTACTCTTTGATGAGAATGCTCAGTTCTCCTTCTTCTTTTTTTTGAGCAAAAATTGATACTTGGTCATTGTTGTAAAATTTAGTTGGTTATTTGACATCAAAAAAGGAGCCCCGAAGGACTCCTTCTGATTGGCTAGATATCCTAGACGACCTAGACCGCTTACGCTATCCTAGAAAACCTAGAAAGATCGGGCTGACGAGGATAGCAGCGCGATTATTTCACCTCTGCGCCTTGAGCATTGTAGATTGTGCCATCCGGACGGATGATATAGAGCGTGCCGTCTTGCAGGATCTTCACGGCTGCCGGAGCGTCGGGACGGGTGAAGATCTCCTCTATGCCGGTTCCGCTGTTCGGGAAGCGTTCTTCGGTGCTGTACTGGGCGGTGTAGTCCGCGTCAGCGGTGGCAGCGACGAGCGTCGGATCCCAACCGGTGAAGGTATAGATATACTCGGTATCCATCGGGCGGACGGGTGTCTCGCCTGCGTATGCCGGCATGAAGCCCTCGCGGATCTCGCCTTCCTGGAGTACGTTGCCGTTCCAGTCGAGGAAACGGACGGTGTACATCGGCCATACAGGACGGCTGTCCTCCGCGTCGGTCAGGTACTCGATCTTGTCCACGAGCACGATACCGTTGGTGGAGGAGGTGTTGGCGAGGTTCCAGTAAACGCGGAAGCCGTAGCCTGCCTTCCATACCTGTCCCGCTTCGGGTGCGAGGGTCAGGGTGCAGCCGCCGGCAGCAATCGCCTCGCCCGTGACGGTATAGAGGAGGTTGGTGCAAGCGAGGTCGGAATAGACTTTCACGCCCCAATCGTTGCAACTCATGCCGGACTTGGAGAACGAGCCGGACGGGAAGGTCACGCGGATTGCCTTGATCTCGCGTCCGAAAGCATATTGGTTAGCCACATAGACAGGGTTGGCATTGGCGAGCGTAGTGCTCTTGCCGCCGAACTTGGCATAAGCCCAACCGCCGTTGTTGTTGGCGCCGCCGAAGATGCTCCAGTCGGTGTCGTAGGTCCATGTGTCGCCGTAAGCGGAGTGCTTGGAAGCCGCCGCGGTAAAGTCGCAGGTATAGGAAACGATATAGTTGTCCACCGCCTCGCCGTCCTCTACTATCGAGGTGAACCACTCGGTCCACGGGCTTACGTTATAGACGCTGTAGCAGCCTTGTGCCACATGGAGGGTCGCGCCGTCCTCGCCTTCGCTCAGACCCATGAACGCGGAAGTACCCCAGATGTCCGAACCGTTCAGTCCTTCGGGTGCCGTGGTAGCCATCAGATGGACGTTCTTCAGCGTCGTCAGCATAGCGAAGCTGTTCACACCCAGGCCCTTGAGCGAAGCCGGCAGGCGTACCTCGTTAAGACTTGTACAGCCCTCGAAAGCGCGGTCGCCTACGTACTGGATACCCGGACAGAAGTCCACGCGCTCCAGCTGCGTGCAGTTGCGGAAGGCAATCTCGCCGGTGCCGACCACGTTGTAGCCGCGTACGACGGACGGGATGGTGATAGTGCCTGCGGTGGAAGGATCGACAGCGGTATGGTAGATATACTCAACCGACGGGATGCCGGTGTTCGGATCCACGGTGATCTTCTGCTCCTCGTCGCCATAGACCTCTACCAGTTTGTCGTCGGTCTTGATCAGACGGTAGGTAACGGGCACACCCTCTTTGGTGTTCTCGGTGAAGAAGACATCTTCCACCACATTGACGGTCATGCTCGTGGAATATTCCGTGGCATCCATATTGCGGACGGTAAAGGTCACCTCGAACGAACCGAGCTCCATCGGAGTGATGGTGAACTCGCCTGTACGCTGACCGCTTTCCGGGTCATTAACCGGCATCACATTGATGGTAGCAGGTGTATCACCGAGGGTCACGAACGAACCGTCCACCCAAGCGTTGGAGTTGGCAGGCGTGAGCGATACGCGGACTACGCCCTCTTCACTCTTCATCAGCGTCAGCGACTTGCGGTTCACATCAATGCCCGTAGCAGGGATCTCATCCGGGTAGGACGAATCCCATACGCTCATCGTGCAGCTGCCTTTCCTGTTCGAGCCGTCCTTGGCGGTAGCGGTGATGGTGACACCTTCTCCGCTCCCGTCAAAGCCCACGATGGTCACTAAGCCGTTCTGGTCCACGGTAGCAACCGTCTCGTCGGACGATGTCCATTTCAGCTCCCGGTTGGTGGCGTTAGCCGGATAGACGACTGCCGTCAGCTGGACAGTCTTGCTGCCTAACTCGTCGGTGGTCAGCGGTATATTGCGGGTGCTAGGGTCAACAATCACTTTCGTCACTTTGATGGTGCCGGGCTTGCGGGTAGGCAGGTCGGCTACGATATGCGGGAACCAGTTCCACGAGCTGCTGTTCTGGTATTTGGCGAGTGTGCCGGAGAAGTCCACCACGTGCAGCGTAGCATCGTTGGCTATCAGCGCAGTCTTGTTGAACGCATTGGCGTTGAGCGTCGGCAGGTCTGCCGCGAAGCAATAGACATCCGTCACGTGTGGATAGAGCATGGCATTGGCGTAGATATGTTTCACATCCGCACCTATCTCCACCGTCTTCACATACGCATAGTTGGCATACTGACTGGTGATGTCCGAACCGATCTCGGTAATCTCGTCGGAATAGATGATGTTCTCCATATAGACAGCCAACTGGTGGTGCATTGCCATCGCTTCGCCGGTGGTGGAGCAGCCGCCCTCACCCGAGAAAGTCATCGTACCGTCCTGCTCCAGCGTCCAGAAGACCGTTCCGGCATTGGAGTTCATCATTCCGCCTATAGGCAGCAACGGCTCGCCGTACGCTGTATCGGCAACGACATTCATATCTTTCCAGACATCCGCTTTCTTGTAGATACGCATGTAGTCCGACGGAACGGATGCGGTTATATCGGCTAATGTCAGCCCCGTGAACGCCGTAGCATCCAGCGTAGCCGGTGTCGGACTGGCACTATAGATGGTTTCCAGCCCCGTGTTGGCGAACGCATTGGCATAGACATAACGGCAGTCGCTGCCCAGTTCCACTACAGAGAGTGCGGAACAGCCGCTGAACATCGACGAGCTCACACTCAACGCCGTACCGTCCATCTTCACATGCTCCAGCGCCGTGCAGCCCGAGAAAGCACCCGTCGGCACGGAGTTGATACTCATACCGCTCAGGTCAATGCTCTTCAAAGCCGTACAGCCTTTGAACACCTGATAACTCATATAGAAACTGTCGCCGCTGACCGTTGCCGATGCCAGAGAGGTACAGTTCTCGAAAGCGTTGTTGGCAAGGTACTTGATAGCCGGCAGGTTGACGCTCGTCAGAGCCGTACAGCCCTTGAAGCAGTTCTGACCGATGCTGTCCACATTCTCCAGATTGATGGATTTGAGCTTGGTAGAGTTCTTGAAGACCTCGTCGCCGAGTTTGTGCATAGCCGGCGAGAGTACCACCTCTTCGAGATTCGGAAGGTCGGCAGGACCGAAGCCGGTCCAGTTCAGTTCGGTAGCACCGCCCATGAGCTCAACGCGCTTCACGCCCGGTTGGTTATAGAAACCGTCGATGGTTCCGGTGGAAGTCTCCGAGCTGGCAATGAGTGTGCCGTCCTCGTAGATCACCCAGACGCCGTCGTAGTACTGACCGCTGCGGACGATACCGCCGTGCTCGCCGATATACTCGAACGAAAAGAGGTTCCAGTATTGCGCCGCAAGGTATTTGGCGATATAGTCTTCCGGCACGTCGAGATTAACGGCTTTCTGACCTGTGGCAGATGTCGCTCTGCGGGCGGCTTTGGCTTTTACTTTGGCAGGAGCGTTGTTGGATACGCGACCGAGACCGACGAAAGTCTGTGCAGTTACCGTAGGCGGTACAGCCGCTTTCACTGCCATGGCGTCCATCAGACCGCAATAATTGAAGGCCTTGTTGCCGATACTGCTCAGATCCTTACCGAAGTTCACTTTCTCCAACGCAGAGCAGTTCTCAAAGGCTTGGTTGCCGATAGTCTGCACGCCTTCGGCTTTTACCTCCTCTATCTGGTCATTGTTCTTAAACGCATTCTCGCCGATTTCAGTCACGGAAGCGGGGATTTCTACATTGGTAATCTTTGATTCATTCTCATTGGTATATGACAAAGCATTATTACCTACTATCGTTACATTAGAACCAAATACAACTTTCTTGATATAATTTTTATATGGGAACCAAGGCTGGTCGCTCTCATTGGTATAGTTAGGCACACTACCAAGAATAGTCAGTGTACCATCCCACGTTAGTTCCCAAGTAGGATTAGTACCTGTTACAGGAAAATCAACTATCGTTTCGATGTTAAATTGCGTCCATGGTGATTTTCCGTTATAAGAGGCATATACGCCTGCCGGAACAGCAAGATTTCGGGTCAGTACACCATCAAAAGCATTGGACACAGTATTCGGAGCTTCTCCTGCTACTTTTATCCAATAAGAACCCGCTTGCGACTGCAATGTATTACGGAACGCGTAAGCACCTATTGAAGTTAGATTTTCTCCCAAAATTAACTGGCTCATTGTGGTCACGTTGTCAAACGCGTTATTTCCGATAGTCTCAGCTGAATTAAGGATAAGAACCGGACCAAGCTTCGTATTGGAAAATGCTACTGCTCCAATGCTTTTTACTTTATCCAAATTTACTACTTTGGTAAGATTCGTACATCCATTGAAGGCATTGTCACCAATAGATATAACATCTTCCGGCAGATTTACAGTTTGTAAAGCTGTGTAGTTCATAAAAAGATTTGCAGGAATATTTCGTGCATTTAGAGACAAATAAGTTACATCATTCCTCTTGGCATACCATGGAGCATCAGAGGCTGAGTTATACGGTAATTGTTGCGAAGTGACAGTTAATGACCCATTACTAAAGTACCAATAATCGTTCTCCGAAGATGCTGAAAGATTTCCTCCATTATAAACAAGATTGTATGAACCTGCGAGTTGTGCGTTCAGATTTGCGCTAACAGTAGGATCAGAAACATAAATAAGAACATGTTTTGCCTGATCGTGATAGGGATATGCAGTTATATTATCTCCATATTCATTATATATAGGTCCCCATGAGCCACAAAGCGTTTCTTCAATAACAGGTGCCGTGGTTGTGGTGATACAAATAGACGGGCGGTCGAACCGCTTTCGGTAAAGTTGACCGCAATACCTGAAAGGCTCTCTATGAATTGTCTGCACATTGGGAAGCACAATATCTTTAAGATGAATACATTGCGCAAATGCCATCTCCCCGATTTCCTTTACGTATGTAAAATCAAAATGGGGGAGGTTATAACACCCATAAAAGGCTTTTCTCTCAATAACGATATTTGCATCGCTCTTATCATAAATCTTTACTTCCTGAACCCAAATCAAGTAAGCAAATGCATTATAACCTATACGATCGACGCCGTGCAACTCTATTTTTCTAACAGCATTTTTATATGCACCCCACGGCGCACTTGTGCACTTTACTCGCCCGAAATCATATGATTCATAACCGGGTATTTCGGAAGCATACACCGTAAGCGTTCCTTGGTCGGAGATTTTCCATGTGCCTCCATTTGAGAACGTTCCGGACGCAATGTCCTTTGCACTCACCGTCCATATAGCCAACAGGCTACAGACGACTAATGTTAATAATTTTTTCATAAGCATTTTTGGCTGTTATATCCCATCGCCCCATCGGTTTTTAAACCCCTCTCCGTCTCTCCCCTCAAGGGAGAGGGATAAGAGCATTGTTAATAAAGTTTGTTTGTTATGTTAGTTTGTTGTTGTTTTGTTTTTTCCTTTTAATCCTATAGGGTTACTATACCCTTGCTATACCCATAGGCTATTATTGACATTGGATTACCAAATTTTGCGCTCAGGGAACATTTTTCATTAAAATATTTGCATATATCATTTATTTTTACTACTTTTGCAGCCGGAAATGCAAAATGTTGCAACAACTGAACATTTTTTAATTTACTTTTGAACATTTTTTATTCAATATGATACAAAGGTCTGAAATTAAGGAACTTACAGCAAGGTTGAAAGAGCCGAGAAAGTTCATTCAAGTGATCGTTGGTCCCCGTCAGGTAGGCAAAACAACGATGGTGACCCAAGCTATGGAGCAGCTGAACATTCCTCATCTGTTCTTTTCGGCGGATAATATCTACGCCTCTGACGAATGGCTGGCGGAGAAGTGGCAGTCTGCGCGGTTGATGGTACAATCCCGCCAACCGGAGCAACTGATTCTGGTCATTGACGAAGTGCAGAAAATCCCCAACTGGTCCGAACGCGTCAAGAAGGAATGGGATCTGGATACATTCAACCGTATGCCCATCAAACTGGTGCTTCTGGGTTCGTCCCGTCTGATGATCATGAACGGACTGACAGAGTCCTTAGCCGGACGGTTTGAACTCATCCGCATGACGCACTGGACCTACTCCGAGATGCACGAGGCGTTCGGTTGGGATCTCGACACCTATATCTATTATGGCGGCTACCCCGGTGCGGCAGAGATGATTGCAGACGAAGACCGATGGCGGGCGTATGTCGAGAATGCCATTCTAGAGGCCTCTATCAACAAAGACGTTCTGCAAACCAGCAATATCTACAAACCCGCTTTGCTGCGCCAGTTGTTCACGATGTGCTGCGCCTACTCCGGTGAAGAGTTGTCATTCAGGAAGATGTTAGGCAACCTGCAGGAAGCAGGCAATGCCACCACGCTCGCCAACTATCTGCAACTGCTCGCGGAAGCCAATCTGGTATCGGGGTTGCAGAAATACGCACGCGACAAAGCACGCAAGTACAGCAGCACACCGAAACTGCAGGTGTTTGACAACGCGCTGATGAATGTCTATAACCAGACCACTTTTGGTTCCGTCCGGACCGATGCCGCCCTGTGGGGACGGCAAGTGGAATCGGCAGTAGGCAGTTATCTGCTATCCCAGGCGGAGAAACACCGCATGCAGGTTTACTACTGGCGGGAGAATAACGCCGAGGTGGATTTTATCCTCCAGCGCGGTCTGTCCGTGGTGGCGATAGAGGTGAAAAGCAACAACGCCCGCACCAACGCCGGACTGCATCTCTTCAGCAGCAAATACAAGCCGCTGCAAGCCTTTGTCGTAGGAAACGAGGGAATGCCTCTGGCAGATTTCCTGCAAACGGACTTGCGTCTCCTGTTTCGGTAATCCAATAAGTCAAAGAACACATTTTTGCCGGAGGATTTATCCGGCAATATGGTTTCGCAGAATAATAAAAGGATGCTTGCATACAATTAGTATTCGGCGAAAGTATATATTCAGACGTCAGCCTTGCAAAAATGTGCAAAGCACCTCCCTCCTACATTCGGGGGAATGATTGCAATGCAATCAGGCAGATGTCCGAATATGTCAAAGATCGTTGCGGGCCGTCGCGCCCGCAGTTTTTATAGACGCTTTGTTGGCGGTTTTATCCCATCGCCCCATCGGTTTTAAAGATTGTTTGTTAATATGGTTGGTTAGTTGTTGTTTGTTTTTTCCTTTTAATCCTATAGGGTTACTATACCCTTGCTATACCCATAGGCTATTATTGACATTGGATTACCAAATTTTGCGATTTTACGCATTTCTCGTGAAATAAATTTTGCGATTTTACGCATTTTTCTTGAAATAAATTTTGCGATTCCGTTTTTTTGTTGTATCTTTGCAGCGGATTTTAAATATAGATATATGATTTTCAAAAGAAAGCTTTACGAAAAGATGCTCCAATGGAAGCATGTGCGCAATGGTTCGACCGCTCTCCTTATCAAAGGGGCACGCCGTGTAGGTAAGTCAACACTTGCTGAAGAGTTTGCAAAGAACGAATACAAAACGTATATTCTGATTGACTTTGCGCACATAAACAAGCAAATCAATGATCTGTTGGATGATATGAGCGACTTGGATTTCTTCTTCATGCGTCTTCAAGTGGAAACAGGTATTACTTTATATGAACGCGAATCAGTCATTATATTCGACGAGGTTCAATTAAAACCGGCAGCACGGCAGGCAATTAAATATCTTGTCAAGGACGGTAGATATGATTACATCGAAACAGGTTCATTGCTCTCTATAAAAAAGAATGTACAAAACATCGTCATCCCTTCAGAAGAAACACGTGTGACGCTCTATCCCATGGATTTTGAAGAGTTTTACTGGGCATTGGGGAATAAAACCACGTTTACTATTCTCCGAAAGTTCTGGGAGATGAAACGTCCACTTGAGGAGTCACACCGCAAACTGATGCGTGATCTACGATTGTATATGTTGGTGGGCGGTATGCCGCAAGCAGTTGATACCTATCTCAAAACCAATAACATGCAATTCGTAGATGCACAGAAAAGAGAAATCATCGAATTATACAAGGACGATTTTAATAAGATAGACCCAACAGGCAGAGCCTCATTGTTATTTGCTGCTATTCCTGCACAACTTTCAAGTAACGCCGGACGCTATCAAGTTTCCGGAGTCATTGAGAACCAAGATGCACAAAGAGTGGCTGCTGTCGTAGCGGACATGGCAGACAGCATGACTGTTTCTTTATCGTACCATGTCAATGATCCGAACGTAGGTATGCCTCTCTCACGAAATATCTACCGGTATAAAATGTTCGTTGCTGATACAGGATTGTTTGTAACACTTGCTTTCTGGGATAAAGATTACACGGAAAATATCATATACAGCAAACTGCTCTCCGATAAGTTAGACGCCAACCTTGGCTATGTGTACGAAAATCTGGTGGCACAAATGTTACGGACGTCAGGAAACGAGCTGTTTTATCATACATTCCCGGATGATAACAACCACAACTACGAAATAGATTTCCTCCTTTCACGCGGCAACAAATTGCTGCCCATTGAGGTGAAGTCTTCCGGCTACAAAACCCACAAATCGCTTGATAAGTTCTGCGAGAAATTTTCATCCCGTATCGGCGAACGGTATCTTGTATATACCAAAGATTACCATAAAGACGGAGAAACTATTTATCTCCCTGTCTATATGACCGGGCTGCTTTAATTACGGTAATCCAATATGTCAAAGATCGTTGCGGGTGCGTCATGCCCGCAGTTTTTATAGACGCTTTGTTGGCGGTTTTATCCCATCGCCCCCATCGGTTTTAAAGATTGTTTGTATTGTTAGTTTGTTGTTACTAGTTTTCTAGTTTACTGGTTTACTAGTCGTCCTAGACCGCTTACGCTTCGTCGGAAACGACAATCCATGATTAAGTTGCCCTGCAACAAATGTAATGGTTGTGTTTCCTCCTCTTCCCACAGATTAAAATCTGCGGGAGCCCTAATAAAGGAAAGAACGACTATTGCCTCCGCTCTCCCCATCGAGTGCACTCTGTTAGCGCTCGTCGGGGACCCCCGAGCATAAAAAAGCGGTAGTCCGCTTTTATAGGATTACCGCTTTTAATAGTATTTTAAGTATATATGTTATATCAACATCTTGTCTGTATTGAGTAAGAAAGGTATTACACCTATATAAGTAACGCCATTTTCATCTGTCCATGAACGTGAAATACCATCTAAGATGACTATCTTTCGGAACGAATCACGCACGTGACATAGCGAGAATGTTTCTTGTGCTTTTTTTTCCGGTGTATCTACATGAAGCGCCGACTGGATATAGATTTTTTCATTCCATGTATTGACAATAAAATCTATTTCGTATTGCGCTTGTTGACGTTTGCCGTCAATCACACGTTCCACTTCTACTACACCTACATCTACTCGATAACCTCTTCGTATCAACTCGTTGTAGATCATGTTTTCCATCAGATGGCTACGTTCTTGCTGACGGAAATTAAGCCGTGCATTGCGAAGTCCTAGATCCATGGCATAATATTTCTTGATATTCTCGAAGTAACGTTTCCCTTTTACATCATATCTTTGGGCAGCAGAAAACAGATAGGCATCTTCCAAATAACTTAGGTACTTTTTTATTGTTGGATCATAGGTCTTTTGCGCCATCATGGTACTAACCGCGTTAGCCAACTTATGTGGGTTAGAAAGAGAGCCAACCGCTGAATACAGTGTGTCTGTCAACGCATCTATTACGACATCATCATGTAATTTATACCTTTCTACAATATCCTTTATATACACATTCTGATGTAAGTCGGTCAGGTATTTTTGCTTTGCTATTTCATCGGCTTCAAGCACAGCCAGCGGCATTCCTCCAAAATTCAGATATTGATCCAATGCCTCAACCTTTTCAAGACCAGCAAACGCATAGTATTCAGCAAAAGAAAGAGGATAAACCTTAATCTCACTTCCTCGATCGCGGAAATAAGTCACTACATCCGTAGATAGCATTTTGGAATTACTACCGGTAACATAAACATCTATATACTCCTCGCCCCGCAAACTATTTAAAATATCGTAGAATGTTGTATATAGCAATTCTCTATCTTCCTCCGGCACAAGCGATTCGTCCGTATCGGTATTTTTGACTTTATAACAACGTTGTATTTCATCTATAAAGACATAGTATCTTCGCTTTTTGTCGTTGCACAGCGACATAACATACTCATACAAGGTAATAGGATTGCGATAAGCTTTATTATAGTCCTTTTCCAAGTCTATCTCCACAAAACTATCTTCTTCAACTCCTTGTTGAAGCAAATGTTGCTTGTACAAATGAGATAGAAGATATGATTTACCACACCGACGTATACCGGTGATAATCTTCACTTTCCCGTTCCAACTTTTGGCTTCAAGTTGCTTGATGTAATCATTCCGTAAGATATCCATAACGTCTGCTTGTATGATAACTTTAGTCGTAAATCCGACCGTTTTTATTCAAAATCCGCTGCAAAGGTACAACTTTTCTATGACATGTGCAAATAAATCTGCAAAAAAGTACACTTTTTACGGTAATCCAATATGTCAAAGATCGTAGATATATACGCCAAAAGGCGGGGCGCATTATTCATGCACACCGTCTATGGGGTTTGCGAAGGCATATTCTCGCCCGTTATGCCGCTCTTCGCAGTCGGGGGGGGTAAAATCAGAATTCAGTTTTTGCAGACGCAGTTCGCTCGGTTTGATGCCGTAGAAACGGACAAAAGCGCGGGTGAAATTGGTCATCAGCGTATAGCCGCATTTCTCCGCCACCTCGTTGACGGTGATGTCGCGGTAGTTGAGGAGCAGGAACTTCGCTTTCTGCATCCGCACCCGGGTCAGATACGCCTGCGGCGAGAGGGAGAGCGTCTGGTTCATGCGCCGCTGGAGCGTACGCGGAGTGACATGCATACGCTCCGCCACGGACTCGACATCCGCGTTGCCCTTCTCCATCTCCTCGTCAATGACCTTGGTCAGTTCCTCCAGGAAAGACCGGTCTTCGTCCGTCAGGGTGTTCCTGTCCGGCAGGCTCTCCATGACGATATTGCGGTACTGGCGGCTGATCTCGTCATACCGGTGCTGCAATGAACGCCGTTCCTGCTCGTAGTCCTCTGTCTTACGCTGGTTGCGGCGGTAGGTTATCCATGCACCGATACAAAAAAGCACCACTACCGCCAGCAGCCCAAGGGCTACCATCAGAAACGTGTGCCGCTGCTTCCGGGCACGGTCCGCCTCCTGTTGCAGCTTATCGATGCCGTAGATGGCGTTGTAGCGGCTGATGGCTTCGGCGGTCTCCTGCTGATAGACGGAGTCGTGCAGAAGCTTCGCCCGCTCCAGATGCAGCATCGCCTCATCGGGAGAAGTGGATTTGAGCACCTTATATAAACCCTCGCGCGCGTGCTGCTCGTTATACATGTCCCGCTGGTCGAAGAAGATCTTCGCCGCCTCGCGGTAGTAATACTCCGCTTCGCTGTCCTTGCCTTCCGAAGAGAGGATGTCGCCCGTCTGGTTCATGCAGATACCCAGCGAGTGCCTGTTGCCCGAAGCCTCCAGAAGCGGCATGGCTTCCTCTAAGGACTGTTTGGCGTCCTTGATCCTGCCCATGCCCAACTGGGCGTTGGCCACCTGCGAGAGACGCACACCTATCTTGGCGCTGTCGCCTCGCTGCCGCTCTATCTCTAACGCTTTCAGAGCATACGCTAATGACTGCTCGTCATCACCCTTCGCTCGGTACATCTCCGAAGCCGTACCGAAGAGCACCGCTCTGCGGGCAAGGTTGTCCGTCAGACTGTTGGCGGCGATAGCCTCCAAGATGTATTTCTCCGCCTCCTCCGGCTTGCCTGCCGCTACAAACACACTCGTGATATTATTGAGCGTTGAACTGAGTTGGTCATAATTGCCGCTCTTGCTGTCTATCTCATAGCATACGTGGAGCGCGTCCGCCGCTTTGTCAAACTCGCCCATGCGGAAATATGCCGCGCCGAGCAGGCTATAGACATCGCCCTTGGAGTTCTCATCCACATGGTCCGTACAGCTCTCCGCTGCGCGGATGCAGTAGTCCGCCGATTGCCGGTACGCCCCCTCGCCGTAGTACCACTCCGCGAGGTAGTAGTAGACGTTCACATCCACCGAGTCGATATGCGCGGAAGCGGGAAAAGCAACGGGTTCGTCGATATAGTCAATCTGAAGGAGGTAAGCAAAGAAATCATTCGCCAGCGGAATGCGATCATTCGCCTTGGCGGTCTGCGCGTACCGCGCGGCATAGTGTTCCAGAGAGGCAGAAACATCCGCCTGCGCCCAAGAGGCAAAACACAACCAGAGGGTCAAAAGCAGGATTATTGGTCGTTTGATATTCATAACTATTAAATTTCTTAGCCAGGGGCACGATTTTTTCGGGTGCAAAGATACTGCTTTTTTTTCAAATATCAGTAATCATTTTTTGCAAAAAAGTAATCATTTTCGGACAAAATGACGTTTTTGGCTCAATGTGTCAATTTTTCCACGTAGAAAACTGCCTTTTTTGGGGTCACATGCTTGCGTATGTCATTTTTTTTATGTATCTTTGCGCCCGAAATTGGAATAATGTGCTTGTGTTATGAAAAAGAATAAGATTCTTTTGGTATCCTTGGCAGGGTTTTTGTTAGGTGTTTCATCGGTGTTACTGAGCGGTTGTGCGGCCTATGAGAAGAAGGCTCAGAGCGGTGCGGCGGTAGAGGTGAACGGTATGTATCTGTACCGTTCGGTTCTGGATTCGCTGACGGTAGGGTTGAGTCCGGAGGATAGTTTGAGGACCGTACAGCAATACGTGGGCCAGTGGGCGAAAGATGCGCTGATGTATGAGGCGGCGCAGGGAAGTATAAAGATGAAAGGCAAACGGACAAAGGAGATAGAGGCGCTCGTGGAGGAATACAGGCGCACGTTATATGTGCATAGTTATGAGGAATATCTGGTGGAGCGCAGGATGCCGAAAGGCGTGCCGGATTCGGTGGTAGCACAGGTATATGAGCAGTTGTCGGACCGTTTCATCCTGGATGAAAGCATCGTGAAAGGAATGCTGGTGGTAGTGCCGAACGAAGCCCACGACATAGCCAAACTGCGCGGATGGATGGACAAAGGGATGCTGGACGAGATAGAGAAATACGCGTACAAGAGTGCCAGCGGATATGAGTTGTTCTCCGACCGCTGGATGACGACAACGGCGCTGCTGAACCAGATCCCGATAGCGCGCAGCGACCTGGAAGCGGCGATGAAGAGCAAGAACCAGGTAGAGGTGAGTGACAGCGTGAAGACCTATCTGCTGCAAGTGACGGAGAAACATCTGCTCGGCGAAAAGATGCCGATGGATTACGCGCGGCCGGAGATAGTGAAGATCATTCTGAATGCGCGCGAGGTGGAGTTCCTCAACAAAGAACGCGAACGGCTTTATAACGAAGCAATACAAAAACAGAAAGTGAAATTTTATTGAATAAAAAGACCGCTTCGCTAAAAGACAAAAGACCGCGGCAAAGCCGCTTAAAGAAGAAAGACTGATTATGATAAAGAAGACAGTAACAGCATTATTGTTAGCCATGAGTTTGGGTGTGCAAGCGCAGGGCGTGATAGACGAAGTGATATGGGTCGTAGGCGACGAGGCTATCTTGCGCAGCGAGGTGGAGGAAGAGCGTCTGCGTGCGCAATACGAGGGTCAGACCATCTCCGGCGACCCCTATTGCGTCATCCCGGAGCAACTGGCGGTACAGAAATTATTCCTGCACCAGGCCATTATCGACTCCGTGGAAGCAAACGAATCGAGTGTGAGCCACCAGGTGGACATGCGTCTGAACTATTACATCAACCAGATCGGTTCGAAAGAGAAGATGGAGGAGTATTTCCGCAAACCGACCACGGAGATCCGCGAGGAGATGATGACGACCGTCCGCAACCAGATGATCATCCAGCAGATGCAGCAGAAGCTGACCTCCGATATCAAACCCACTCCGGCAGATATCCGCCGGTATTATAACTCCCTGCCGCTGGATTCTCTGCCGATGATGCCGGCACAAGTGGAGGTGCAGATTCTCAGTTTCGAACCTCCTGTACCTGTAGAAGAGACGGAGCGTATCAAACAGCGTCTGCGCGAGTTTACGGAACGCGTGCAAAACGGGACAGCTGATTTCGGGATGTTGGCCCGTCTCTATTCGGAGGACACGGAGAGCGCCAAGCGAGGCGGTGAGCTGGGTTTTGTAGGCCGCGGCCAGTTGGTGACCGAGTTTGCGGATGTAGCGTTCAACCTGAACGACCCGAAACGCGTGAGCCGTATCGTCCAGACCGAATACGGATATCATATCATCCAGTTGATAGAGAAGAAAGGCGAACGCATCAACTGCCGCCATATCCTTCTCCGCCCGCGTATCAGCGCGACGGACAAGGTGAACGCGATAGAACGGCTGGATTCCATCCGTCAGCTGATAGCATCGGACAGCATTCAGTTCGAGCAGGCGGTGATCCGCTATTCCCAAGACAAGAACACGGCGATGAATGCAGGTCTGATGATCAACCCGAATACCGGCGGCAGCAAGTTCGAATACCAGGATCTGGCTCCGGAGATAGCGAAACAGATATACAGCCTGAACGAAGGCGAGGTGTCGCAGCCGTTCGTGATGATGGACCAGACGAAGAACCGTGAGGTATGCGCTATCGTCCGCGTGAAGAAAAAGACAGACGTCCACCGCGCCAACCTGACGGATGATTTCCAGACAATCAAATCGATGCTGGAGCAGAAACTGAGCGGCGAATTTATCCATAACTGGATTCTGAAGAAACAGAAGACGACGTACGTACAGATCAGCCCGGAATGGCAAGGGTGCGATTTCGAATACCCGGGATGGATACACTAAGGTGAAAAGTGAAAGGTGAAAGGTGAAAGGTGAAAAGTGAAAGGAGACATAGTGTTATGTTGTTAGGGCTTGTAGTCCTTTCAATTTTCAATTTTCAATTTTCAATTTCCCAGACGATGGTGTATCTGGAGCGGGCGAACAACCTGCAGTTTGACCAAGAGAGGCTATCGGATGCGCAGATTCTGAAGGGCAATGTCCTCTTCCGCCATGACGAGATGCTGATGTATTGCGACAGCGCCTATTTCTACGAGAAGACAAATTCGCTGGATGCTTTCGGTCATGTGCGTTTTGTGCAAGGCGATACGCTGGAGGGTTTCGGCGACAAGCTGTTTTACGACGGGAACACCAAACTTGCGCGATTACGCCGTCGTGTGAAGCTGATCCACGGCCGCAAAGACGGCAATCCAACGATCCTGACGACGGACAGTATGAATTACGACCGCGCGGCGGGTATTGCGTATTACTGGACCGGCGGCGAAGTGCAGGACTCGCTCAACACCCTGACATCCCTTCGCGGCAACTACCGTCCGAACACCAAGCAAGCCGTGTTCAGCGACGGGGTGAAGTTGGTCAACCCGAAGTTCGTGCTGACGAGCGACACGATGCTTTACAACACCGACACCAAGATTGCGGATATCATCAGCCCGACAGAAATCATCTACGAGGAAGAGACGGATATCCATTCCTCCCGCGGATGGTACAACACCGATAACGAACAATCCATGCTGCTTGACCGGTCTGTCGTACACCATTCCGACGGCAGGTTCATGACCGGCGATACGATCTACTACGACAAGCGAATCGGTTTCGGAGAGATACTGGGCAGAATGGAGATGCGCGACTCTACCCACGAAGCGACCCTCTACGGCGAGTACGGGCAGATGTGGGAGGAGAACAGCCGCGGTTACGCCACCGACAGCGCGCTGATGGTGGACTGGTCGGACACCGCGCATATCACGTATATCCACGCGGACACGCTGTTTACGGAGGAGTTGCATTATACCGATTCCGCCTTGCAGGACAGCACCTACCGCCGCGTACGCGGACATTACGGCGTACGGGTGTACCGGAACGACGCACAGATGGTGTGCGACTCGATGGTATATCTGGGATCCGACTCCACGATGCATCTGTATATCCATCCTATCTGCTGGAACGAGAACCAGCAGATATCGGCGGACAGCATGACGATCTATATCGTCAACGGCGCAGTGGAGCACCTGTACGGAGTGGGGAAGGCACTATGCGTGATGGAGGACTCGATCGATTATTACAACCAGATGAGCGGAAAAGAAGTGACAGCCTATATCAAAGACGGAGAGCTGGATATCATCGACATGAGCGGCAATGCGCTGACCATCTACTACGCCAAAGAGGACGGCGGCGACTATGTGGGGCTGAATACGACGGAGAGCAGTTTCATCCGGATGTATATAGAAGACCGGCAGATGCACCATATGCGTTTTACGAAAGAGACGACGGGAGTGCTCTATCCGATGGACCAGATCCCGAGCGGAGGCGACCGTCTGGCGCTTTTCTTCTGGGCGGCAGAGGTGAGACCCACGGATGCGCAGGATGTGTTCCGGAAGGTGAAAAATGAAAGGTGAAAATTGCGTAGCAATAATCGTTCGAGCAGAGCGAAATAAGAAAAATGAAAGGAAAAAGATATATGAAGAAAGTTTTTTTAACAGTGATTTTGGCCTGTGTGGCAGCAGGGGTGTTCGCCGTTGATCTGCCCAAACAGGGATTCGGTCTGCAGATAGGATGGGCGCAGCCGATATTGCGTCTCAACAGCCCGGATAATCCTTCGTATGCGAAAGACTCGCTGAGCCATGTGGTGAAGATGAACGGTTTCAAGGTAGGTGTGGTCTATGACGGCAGTATCATTGCCGGTTTCGGAACCTCTATCGGCTTGAACTATACGTTCGGCGTCTCCAACGGAGGGTGGAAATCAATCAATGCCTCTTACGGCAAATACCCGCAGGGACGCCAGCTGATCACGTATCAGGAGCTGGAACTGTTTGTGGACTGGCAGTATAAGTTCGAGATAGCCAAAGAGACCTATCTGATGCTCTATACCGGTCCTACCCTCCAGTGCGGTCTGACTTTCGATATGCGTCAGGACAGGCGGGAAGAGGATCTCTATACGGGCGATATCACCACTACCTATGGTGTCCGAAACAGCGCCTATAAAACAACTGTCAACGACGAGAACCTGCGCCGTCTGAATGTGACATGGGGCGTGGGTGCCGGATTCCAATACAAGCGTTATTTCCTGCGCGGAGGATATGATTTCGGTCTGCTCAACCCGTATAAGAACCGCGATTTCGAGAACGGGAACCATACCCGCGGCCGGCTGGATCAATGGAATATCAAGGTCGGTGTTTATTTATGGTACCAAAATTAATAATAACCCTACTAGGCGGAGGCCGCTCTTCCCGATTAGCGGGAAGACGCTCCCGGTATGCAGAATGATTCCGAGAGAAACAATAGATAGGATTTTTGCTGCAGCCAAGATAGAAGAGGTTGTCAGCGACTATGTAACACTCCGCAAACGCGGGGCGAACCTTATCGGGCTCTGTCCTTTCCATACGGAAAAGACAGGGTCTTTTACTGTCAGTCCCTCCAAGGGTATATACAAATGTTTCGGCTGCGGAGCCAGCGGACATGCACTCAAGTTCATCATGGAGATAGAGCAGTGTACGTTCGTCGAGGCGGTGAAACAGCTGGGCAAGAAATATCATATCGAGGTGGAGGAACGCGAGATGACGGCGGAGGAACAGCAGCGGCAGGATAACCGCGAGTCCATGTTCGTAGTCAATGATTTCGCCAACAAATGGTTTCAGTCCCAGTTATGGGACACGCCGGAGGGACAGGCTATCGGTCTGGGCTATTTCCGCGAACGCGGTCTGCGGGACGATATCATCCGCAAGTTCCAGCTCGGCTATTCGCCGGAGAAAGGCAACCCGCTGGCGAAAGCGCTGAAGGAGAAAGGATTCAAGGAGGAGTTTATCGTCAATGATGTAGATACCAAGATCGGCGTAGGAGTGGTAGGCAAGAGCGAAGACGGACGTCTGTACGACCGTTTCCGCGACCGCGTGATGTTCCCTATCTTCACCGTCAGCGGCAAACCCGTTGCTTTCGCCGGACGTATTTTGAAGAAGAAAGAGAACGTAGGCAAATACGTCAACTCGCCGGACTCCATCATCTATTCCAAGACCAATGAGTTGTACGGTCTCTTCCAGGCCAAGCAGGCTATCTCCCGTGCGGACATGTGCTATCTGGTAGAAGGCCAGATGGACGTGATCTCGATGCATCAAAGCGGGATAGAGAATGTGGTGGCGAGCGGCGGAACGGCGCTGACGAAGCCGCAGATACGCCTCATTCAGCGGTTCACCTCCAATATCACGGTGCTCTATGACGGCGATGCGGCAGGTATTCATGCTGCCCTGCGAGGAATAGACATGTTCCTGGAGGAAGGGTTCAACGTCAATGTGGTGCTGCTGCCGGACGGAGAAGACCCGGACAGTTACGCGCAGAACCACGACTCTACGGAGTTTATCCGATATATAGAGGCGAACAAGACTGATTTCATCCGCTTCAAATCCGCCTTGCTCAGCAAGGATGCCGGTGACAACCCGCAGAAACGCGCTGCGCTGATAAAGGATATCACGGCTTCCATTGCTATCATCCCGGATATGATCACGCGCCAGGTCTATATCAAAGATTGTGCGGAGAGGCTGCATATAGGAGAACAGATACTGACCAATGAAGTGATCAAACTGCGCCGCAAACGGATGGAGGAACACCGTAAGCAGGAAGAGCAGGCGGCAGAGGCGGAGACCCGGGAACCGGAGAGCACAAGTCCGGAACCGGTAGCAGAGGTGGCGGTCAAACCGGTCCATCCGCAGCGTCCGCAGATAACGCCAAAGAGCCAACTGGAGAAAAACTATTATAACCTGCTGCAATTATTGGTGCGTTATGGCGAGCGTCCCATAGAGGTAGAAGGGGGGGTGTACAGTATCGGCGAAGTGATTATCTACACGCTCGAACAAGACGAGATCAAGCCGCCGTATGAAGTGTTCCAGCAGATAATGGACGAGTTCAAACGGCATTGCAAGGACGAAGGATTCAAGGCGGAGCAGTTCTTCAAGTTCCACCCCGATCCGCTGATAAGCGCTATTGCCATAGATATGATAGCCGAGAAATATCAGTTTGCGTCAGCGGATTTTGAGGACCGCCTCGGCGAACTGGTGACGCAATTGTTATACGAGATCAAGCTGACGGTGATCAATATCCAGATAGCCGAGTTGGAGGAGGGGCTGAAGGATGCGCAGGCGAATAATGATATAGACCGTCAGATGCAGATTCTGGCGCATCAGCCGGAGCTTATCAAAGCGCGGAACGAGATCTGCAAGATTCTGGGGAACAGGGTGATTAGTGTTTAGTGTTTAGAGGTTAGAGGGATGTTATTCGGTGAGATTGCATACGGGCCTATCCACAGCCGCCGTTTAGGTACGAGCCTGGGCATGGAGATCATGCCGCTGGAGCATAAGTTATGTACGTTCGATTGCGTCTATTGCGAGTGCGGATGGAACGAAAGAGTGGACCATCCTCTCCTGCCGGCACGTGAAGAAGTGCGCCAGGCGCTGGAGACGAAATTGAACCAAATAGTAAACGGTACTTGTCCGAATGGTACCGGTCTTGACGTCATCACTTTCTCCGGCAACGGGGAACCGACGCTCCATCCGGATTTCTTGGGTATCATCCAGGATACCTGCGCTTTGCGGGACCGCTATTGTCCGTCCGCCAAAGTGAGTGTGCTGTCCAATTCCACCCAACTGGGCAGACAGGATGTGGTGCAGGCCCTGCGGCTGTGCGACAACAGGATTCTCAAACTGGATGCCGGTACGGACGAGATGATGCGGCGTATCGACCGGCCGGTCAACAGCGGACTGACGGTGGAGAAGATCATAGAATGGCTGTCGGTGTTCAACGGTGATTTTACGCTGCAGACCTGTTTCCTCCGCGGCTCTCATGACGGAGAGGTCATAGATAACACCACGCCGGAGGAGCTGGAGGCATGGTATCGCGCCGTTGCGCAACTGCGGCCGAAACAGGTCATGATCTATGTCATCGACCGCAAGACGCCGGAGGAGCATCTGGAGAAAATCTCCCGCGAGGAGATGGAGCGTATCGCTATGCCGCTGATAAATAAAGGATATGATGTTATCATCAGCGCGTAAAAAACAGTCATTATTCATTTTTCACTGATGAAGATTCTCGTAGCGCCATTGAATTGGGGACTGGGTCATGCCAGCCGTTGTGTGCCGCTTGTCCAGCGCTTTTTGGACGAGGGGCACGAAGTGATTCTGGGCGGTGACGGCGAGAGTCTGACCCTGCTGCGGCGGCATTTCCCGAAGCAGCGGTACGTCTGTCTGGCGTCCCTGAATCTGCGGTACGGCAAAGGCGGGAGTCAGGTGTGGGCGATGGTAAAGGCGTTGCCGAAGATCGCTCTATGGGCATACAAGGACCATGTGATGCTGCAATCTCTCTTGCGCGAAGAAAAGATCGACATGGTCGTCTCCGATAACAGATTCGGGCTCTATACATCTTCCTCCCTTCATGGGGGGACTGAGGGGGGCTTTCCCCTCACCATCTATATCACCCATCAGTTGCATATCATGCTGCCGAAAGGCTGGCGGTGGCTGGAACCGCTCGCCGCACGCATGCACGCACGTATATACACGCGGTATAATAAGGTGTGGGTGCCGGACTATGAGGAACCGGAAAAGAGCCTGAGCGGCGAATTGGGGCATCCTCAAAAATCCTTCGTACATCGTACATCGTCCCTTTGTACCTTGTCTTATATCGGTCCCCTGAGCCGCTTTAGTCTTACAGCGCAGCGGTCTAACAGTGAAACGATCTTACAGCGCAACGATCCTACAGCGCAGCGGTCTTATGCCACCGTTGCCGTCCTCAGCGGGCTGGAGCCGCAGCGGACGATGTTGGAACGGGAGTTGGTACGGCGATACGCTGATGCGGAAGAGAATGTGCTGATCGTCCAGGGATTGTTGAATCGTCCCAATACCCGTATCAAACGCGGTACAATCACCCTCGTCCCGTATCTGAGTGATGCCGAATTGGCTGCCGCGCTGAAAGGTGCCAAACATATCATCGTCCGTTCCGGTTATTCCACCATCATGGATCTGGAGGCACTCTCTCTCCTCCCCTCTATGGGGAGGTCGGGTGGGGCTTCCATTGAGTTTATTCCTACTCCCGGACAGCCGGAACAAGAGTATTTAGCCACTTGGATTAAACAAAATAACGCTTTTTTGTAAAAAAATGCAAAAATATTTGCGTATTCCAAAAAAAAGCAGTACTTTTGCACGCTTTTTCCCTGTAAGGGATAGCGAGGTGCCATCGTATAACGGTTAGTACTCAAGATTTTCATTCTTGCAATAGGGGTTCGATTCCCCTTGGCACTACAAGACCTTCCCTAAAGTCACGTCCCGAGGCTTTTCCTCTCATCGCCAAGGGATATTACTAAACCGCCGGGGCTGAAGGCTGATAGCCGGAAGCTGAAGGCAAAAACAAACAACAAAGATGGCAAATCATAAAAGCTCTTTGAAGCGTATCCGCCAAACGGCAGCACGCAAGGCACACAATCATTATTATGCAAAAACCGCACGTAATGCTGTGCGTGACTTGCGCAAGACTACCGACAAAGCTGCTGCAGCTGCTGCTCTGCCTAAGGTTAGCTCGATGCTCGATAAACTGGCTAAGCGCCACATTATCCATGTAAACAAAGCCGCTAATCTCAAATCCAAATTGGCTCGCTTTGTAAACAAAATGGCGTAATTCAGGAAACGCAAACAGGTCAATGGAAGAATCACGACAGTGGTTCTTCTTTTTTTTGTCCTATAAAAATGCACGAATATTTGTGTGTTTCAAAAAAAAGTAGTACCTTTGCACCGAATTTTAATACTTTTATTAAGATGAAAGAGAATAATATCCCTATTGTTGACTGTCCTTACGGGGACTATATGATCGGAGACGCGAGTGGTAAACTGATGAATGAGTACGGACGGTATCCGTGTAAGATCAAATGCGGTGTGTATGCTCTTTTGGTACGAGGGACGGCTCATGCTACGATCAATGTGACCGAATATGATTTCAAGGCGAACGATGTGTTATTGCTCGAACCCGGCAGTTTTCTGCTGATACGCGAGTTCTCGGATGATGCGCTGGTGTATTGGATTGTATTCGGCAGTTCGTTCCTGGAGAAATATACCGTGAACAATAAGATGTCGCTTTCCGCCTTGCAGTTGCACTCTCCAAAGCTGAACGTGAGTGAGAACCACGCGAAAGTGTTATGCTCGATGTACGACACTATTATCGCTGCGCTCAATGCGGAGCCGTCCATGCTGGACACCGAGAAGATGGTGCACGTCTTCAATCTGCTCCGTACCAGCTATGCCAAATATGCGCATGAGCAGGAGGAGTATCTGGTGAAGCCGATGGACCGTAAGACGGAGATCTATCAGGATTACTGCCAGTTGGTGCTGAAGCACTATCAGGAATGGCATCATGTCAGCCAGTATGCCGAGGCTATGCGCATCACCCTGCCGCACCTCTGCTCCACTATCAAATCGGTAGGTGACAGGACCGCCGGGGATATTATCATCGAGGCTATTATCACGGACGCTAAGTCGCAGCTCAAGATCACGAACCTGCAGGTGAAAGAGATCGCCCTCAGTCTCGGCTTTGACAATGTGGCTTTCTTCAACCGCTTCTTCAAATCCCGCGTCGGCGTCACCCCGAAAGCCTACCGGAATGCGTAAGCATTAGTAAAAGAAAAAGAAATAAAAATCCAAAAAATCGTTAAAATGGCACTTTTATTTGTAAGTGTCATTTTTTTGTTGTACCTTTGCACGCAGAAAAATGTTGCATTATGAGAAACATCATTGTTAGTATAGTGGCTTTGTGCCTGCTCGTAGCGGCTTGTACTTCGCATGAACCGCAGTACCGCATCGGTGTCAGTCAATGCCTCGACGATGCCTGGCGGCAGAAGATGAACTACGAGATGGAGCGCGAGCTTCTGCTCCATCCGGATATGACGCTCAGCCGCCATATCGCCTATGGCAGCAATGAGTTGCAGTGCGCCCAGATTGACAGTTTCATCCGCGAGCGCGTGGATCTGCTCATTGTCAGTCCTAACGAGGCGGAGCAGGTCAAGCCTGCCGTAACGAGGGCGTTCCGCGCCGGTATTCCGGTGATCGTAGCGGACCGACGTGTCACTGGTGACGAATGGACCGCCTTCATCGGAGGCGACAACTACAAGGTAGGCCGACTCATGGCGCAATGGGTGACGGGGAAGGCGACAGCCCAAGGAGTAAAAGGGAAAGGCGAACCGTTCCGAGTGCTGGAGGTGACCGGTCTGCCGGGATCCACCCCAGCTACGCTGCGCCATAAGGGTATGATGGAAGGTATTGACGAGGCGAAGGGCGAAGGATTAAAGGTCAAGGTGGAGGTGCATAGCGTGATGGGGCGTTGGTATAAAGAGAACGCTTATGAGGCAGTCTCCGCTTATCTGGACAGTCATCCTATGCCGGATGTTATCGTAGCGCATAACGACCTTATGGCGATCGGTGCCGCTGAGGCGCTCAGTGCTCATCCTACGAAAGGAAACTTACCGCCTATCATGGGCGTGGACGGTATCCAACTCGGCCTGAGGGCCATAGTAGAGGGCAAGATCACCTGTTCGGCTACCTATTCCTCCCGCGGTGACATGGTGATTGCAACGGCAGCGCAGATCCTGCACGGTGAGCCTTTTGTGCGGGACACGGTGTTGGAGACGACGCTTGTGGATATCACCGCCGCGTACCCTATGCTCAAGCAGGACGAGGCTATCACACGCGATCTGGAGACCCTGCATATCGTGCAGATGCAGACGGAAAGCAAATGGAGACAGTTACGCTTCGAGCGATTGGTACTGATCCTCTTTGTGCTGTTTTTCTTTATCCTGTTCGTCATCACCTTAGCCTATGTCTTCATCAAGCAGCGTAAGATCCAGACGGAGATCAAGCATGATATTATCCCCCAACTGGAGGACATGCAGGAGGCTATCCAGCTCAGTAAAAAGGACGAGGCCTTTGCCGAGCGGCTGCGTCAGATTGTGGACGATTATCTGACGGACCCGAATCTGAATGTGGAGTTCCTCGGCGGAAAACTGCAACTGAGCCGTACACAGCTCTTCCGACGCGTCAAGACCGTTTACGGCAAAGGACCGCTCGACTATATCCGTGAGCAACGTCTCATCCGCGCCGACCAACTCCTCCATACAACCGACATGACCATCCAGCAAGTCGCGCTCGAACTATGCTTCTCCTCCGCCGGATATTTCACTAAATGCTATAAGGAATATTTCGGACATTTACCTTCTGATCGATAAGATGCAACATCCATGTGATAGCACATATGTTGCAAAATGTGTGCTATTTGTTGCAACGAAACATCCGTGTTATCTTTTGCAACATAATTATTTGCGCATGTGCTAAAAAGCGCGTACTTTTGCAGCGGAATTTGGAAAATCCAAGTTCTGTTGCATTGTTTAATTCATAAATCTCATGAAAAACAAAAGACTTCTATTGACATCCTTCTTCGTGGTGTTGCTGTCTATTGCTTTCGCTCACGCGCAGGTTACTGCGACGGGTGTGATTGTGGATGAAGCAACGGGTGAACCCGTGATCGGCGCGTCTGTGCTGGAGGAAGGAACGACGAATGGTACCATCACGGATTTCGATGGTAATTTCCAACTGACTGTGGCTTCGGGAGCGAAACTGGTGATCTCCTATGTCGGCTACAAATCTCAAAACGTGGCTGCTGCCGCCAATCTGCAAATCAAGCTGGCGGAAGACAGCGAGGTGTTGGACGAAGTGGTAGTAACCGGTTATACGACCCAGCGTAAGGCGGATCTGACCGGTGCGGTAAGTGCTGTGAGCGCCAAGGATCTGGAGAAACAGCAGGAGAACAACCCGATGAAAGCGCTGCAGGGAAAGATCCCGGGAATGAACATTACCGCGGACGGTAACCCTTCCGGTGCAGCAACGGTTCGTATCCGTGGTATCGGTACGCTCAATGACAATGACCCGCTGTACATCATCGACGGTGTGCCTACCAAATCCGGCATGCACGAGTTGAACCCCAATGACATCGAGTCGATCCAAGTCCTCAAGGATGCCGCTTCCGCTTCTATCTATGGTAGCCGTGCTGCCAACGGTGTCATTATTATCACGACCAAGAAAGGTGCAGAGGGTAAGATCCGCGTCGATCTGGACGCTTCGGTAGCCGTTCAGTCCTATGTGAACCGAATGCACGTGCTCAACTCCGAGCAGTACGGTCGCGCTCTTTGGCAAGCGTACATCAACGACGGCGTGGCGGATCCGAACACCAACGTATTGGGTTATCGCTACGACTGGGGCTACAATGCCCAGGGACAGCCCGTCCTCAATAATATCATGCTCAATAAATACATGGACGACGCGGGTACGGTGCCGGTGAGCAACACCGACTGGTTTAGCGAGACTACGCGTCCGGGCGTGATACAAAATTATAATATATCCGTCTCCAACGGCAGCCAGAAGGGTAGTTCGTTCTTCTCGCTGGGTTACTACCGGAACGAGGGTGTGATCAAGAACTCGGACTTCGACCGTTTCTCGGCGCGTATCAACACCGATTACAAGATTCTGAAAGACTACGTGACGATCGGCGAGAACTTCACTTTGAACCGCACCTCCGAGGTGAGTGCCCCGGGCGGATTCATCAACAGCGTGCTGCAATACAACCCCTTGCTGCCGGTCTATAAGTCCGACGGCGAAACCTTGGCGCAGGCTCCGTCCTCCAGCGGTTTCCCGCAACGCGAGAACCCGATGTCGATCCTGGAGCGCAACAAGGACAACCGCTATACGTATTGGCGTGTGTTCGGAAACGTGTTCATCAACATCAACCCCGTCAAGGGACTGAATATCCGCACGACCGCCGGTATCGATTATGCCCAGAAGAAACAGCGTTTCTTCACATACCCCATTGCGGAAGGCGTGGTAGCGAACGACAAGAACGCGGTGGAGTCCAAGCAGGAGCACTGGCTCAAATGGATGTGGAACGCCATCATCACTTATAACCTCGACATCAACAAACACCGCGCAGACTTCATGCTCGGTACCGAGTTGAACCGCGAGATCAATGACTGGAGTTCTGCTTACAAGGAGGATTTCATCGTCCTCAGCCCGACCTATATGTGGCCGTCTGCCGGAACAGGCAAGGCGCAGTCTTACGGCGGTGCAGGCAGTTACTCGCTGATTTCGTTCTTCGGAAAAGCGAACTATAGCTACGACAACCGTTACCTCATTTCCTTCACGCTCCGTCACGACGGATCAAGTCGTTTTGGTAAGCACAATCGTTTTGCTACCTTCCCCTCCGTATCCGCAGGATGGCGTATCAGCGAGGAGAAATTCATGCGCGGCGCTTACGGTTGGCTCAATGACCTCAAGCTTCGTGCTTCGTGGGGTCAGACCGGTAACCAAGATATCTCTTCCACCGCCCGCTATACGATCTATGAGTCCAACTATGGCGTGACCGAGAACGGCGGACAGAGTTATGGTACTTCGTACGACATCGCCGGCACAAACGGCGGACAGATCCTGCCGTCCGGTTTCCGTCGTATCCAAGTCGGCAACGACGATATCAAATGGGAGACGACCACCCAGACCAACGTCGGTCTCGATTTCTCGTTCTTCCAGCAGACCTTCTACGGTTCGTTCGACTGGTTCTACAAGCAGACCAAGGACATTCTCGTCGAGATGACCGGAATCGGTGCGATGGGCGAGGGTGGTACCCAATGGGTGAACGCCGGCGCGATGGATAACATGGGTGTGGAGCTCGCGCTGGGTTACCGCAACCAGACCAAGTCCGGCTTCAAATACGACATCACGGCGAACCTCTCGCACTACGACAACAAAGTGGTCAAACTGCCGGAGACGGTAGCTGCCAGCGGTCGGTTCGGCGGTAACGGCGTTCAGTCCGTAGTAGGCCACGCGATGGGATCGCAGGTGGGTTACATCGCCGATGGTATCTTCAAGAGCCAGGACGATATAGACAACCACGCTATTCAAGAAGGCGCAGGGCTCGGACGTATCCGTTACCGCGACCTCGACGGAGACGGTGTGATCACGGAGAAAGACCAGACATGGATCTATTCGCCGGTACCGGCTATCTCCTTCGGCGCGAACTTCTATTTCGAGTACAAAGGTTTCGACCTCACCCTCTTCTTCCAAGGCGTAGGAGGTGTGCAAGTGATCACCAAGGATTACAAGGAGCAGACCGACCTCTGGGCAGGTATCAATGTGCCTAATTTAAATAAAGGTACGCGCGTGTTGGACGCTTGGTCGCTCTCCAACCCCAACAGCGACATACCCGCGCTCTCGACCAATAATAACAACAACGAGACCCGCGTCAGCACCTATTTCGTAGAGGACGGCTCGTTCCTCAAACTGCGTAATATCCAGCTGGGTTACAACCTGCCTAAGAAAGCGTGCGACAAGATGCTGATGCAAAACTGGCGTTGGTTCGTTTCCGCTCAGAATGTATTCACCATCCATTCGGCTAAGTTCACCGGTGTAGATCCCGAGAACCCGACCTTCGGTTATCCTATACCGCTGACCGTAACATTAGGAACGAAAGTGACATTCTAAGTTGAAAGGTGAAAAATGAAAGATGAAAGGAAAAATATTATGAAAGCAAATAAGATAATACCCTTTATACTCGGTGCATTGCTCCTTTGTACTTCCTGCGATAACTTCCTCAATCAAGATGTTCCGCAAGGTATCCTGAGCGAGGAGCAAGTGAACGACCCGCAGTATATCGATAATGTGGTGATCTCCGCTTATGCGGTGTTCATCTCCGCCGAGGATGTCAACTCCTCCTTCAGTATGTGGAACTACGATGTCCGTTCGGACGACGCTTACAAGGGCGGAAGTACCGAGAACGACGGCGATGTCTTCCACCAACTGGAGATCAGCCAAGGAATCATGACCACCAACTGGAATATCAACGATATGTGGGTGCGTCTGTATAACTGTCTGAGCCGTGTGAACGCAGCAATCGATGCGCTCAACGCCATGCCGGACACGTACGAACTCAAGGCGCAGCGTCTGGGCGAGATGAAATTCCTGCGCGCCTACGGCCATTTCCTGCTCAAGCGCCTCTACAAGAACATCCCGTTCGTCGTAGATCCGAATATGAAGCAAGCAGACTATAACGAATTGAGCAATACCAAGTACACCAACGACGAGGGATGGCAACTCATCGCAGACGATCTGGAGTACGCATATTCGGTGCTGCCTCAGACCCAAGCCGACAAAGGTCGTCCGACCCAGGCTTCGGCGGCAGGAATGCTGGCTAAAGTATATCTCTATAAGGCTTATCGCCAGGACGATCCAAACACACACGCGGTGACCGAGATCAACCAGGCGGATCTGGAGAAAGTGCTCACCTATACCGAGGAGAATATCTATACTTCTGCGGGCTACGGACTGGAGGACGATTTCCATAATAACTTCCGTCCCGAGCCGCAATACGAGAACGGCAAAGAGAGCCTCTGGGCAATGCAGTATTCGACCAACGACGGTACCAATCTCGGTAACTGCAACTGGTCGTACGGTCTGATGGTTCCTTCCCGCATCGAGGGCGGTTGCGATTTCTATAAGCCGAGCCAGAACCTCGTCAATGCCTTCCGTACGGACAACAACGGTCTGCCGTATATCGAGACCTTCAACCAGCAGGATTTCGACGCCAAGACCGAGACCGCCGATCCGCGTCTGTGGCTGACGGTTGGTATTCCGGAGTTCCCGTACGAGTTCAATCCGAATTATATGATGAAGCGCACCCAGAACTGGAGCCGCTCCAACGGACTATACGGCTATTACGTGACGCTCAAGCATAATGTAGATCCCGATGGCGGCTATCTGATCCGTTCCGCCCTGTGGTTCGGAAGCCCGATGAACCGCATTGTGGTACGCTATGCCGACGTGCTCCTGATGCGCGCTGAGGCGCTGGCTCAACTGAACCGCCCCGATGAAGCGATCGCGCTTATTAACCAACTCCGTAACCGCGCTGCACGCAGCACCGCTATGCTCGCCGGTTATGACACCAACTACGGTGCACGTATCTTCGTCAAACCGTACACCGACGCTTCCAATGCACTCGCAAAAGTCAAGATGGAGCGTCGTCTGGAACTCGCTATGGAGTCCGAGCGGTTCTTCGACCTCGTGCGCTGGGGCGAAGCAGAACAGGTCATCAACCGGTATTACCTCGAGGAGGCAAACGACTGCCGTATCTATACCACGGCTAAGTTCACCGCCAACAAGAACGAGTATCTGCCGATCCCGCATGAGCAGGTAGCTGCTTCCAACGGACATTATAAACAAAACATAGGAGGATGGTAAAAACATTTACAATTTGTTCATTTACCATTTAATCATTTAGATTGGAATTATTATGAAAAACGAAGTTAATCGTGCCCTTGTGGCTAAGAAGACAATATATAAAATAGAAACCCTTTGTCTCATGCTGCTGGCTATGGTCGGTTGTAACAAATGGGATAACTCGTTTGCAGTCAACGGCGATTGCAAGATAGAGAGCCTGATGTTGGATACCTACACGGGTGTAGTGGATCATGCTGCACGCACCGTGGTGGTAGGAGTGCCCGAGAACCACGATGACCAGCTGATGACTATCACGCAGCTGGAGCTCTCCGCCGGAGCTACGGCGAACCACAAAGTGGGCGATCAGGTCAATATGACCACCCCGATTGCAGTCCGTGTGGAGAACGGCAATGTGTTCCAGGACTACAAAGTGTCGGTCAAGCATGATGAGGCGCGCATCCTCTCTTTCGCGCTGAATGATATCTACGTCGGCATCATTGACCAAGTGGCGAAGACCATCAGTGTCTCCGTTCCGATCGGTACGGACATCAAGAACCTCGTTCCGACGGTTAAGACCACCGAGGGAGCGACCCTCACTCCGCGGAGCGGCGTACCATGCGACTTTACCAACCCCGTTGAGTTCACCGTTACCTATAACACCGCTTCAACGACCTATACCGTTACGGTGAAAGAGAAAGGTAACCCGGTTGTTCTCTATCTCGGACTGGCAGAGACGGTAGCGCAACTCAATCCCGAGGAGCAGGAGGCAGTCAACTGGATGCTGGCTAATGTGGAGAACTCCGACTATGCTTCGTTCACCGATCTGGCAGCCAATAGAGTCGTACTGACCGACTGCAAAGTCATCTGGTGGCATTTCCATGTGGACGGTGGTCTGGAGGGCAAAGAGCGTTTCGTTCAGGCTACTCCCGAAGTGATGGATCCGCTGGCGCTGGATAAGCTGAAATCGTACTACCAAGCAGGCGGTTCGTTCCTTCTCACCCGCTATGCCGTTAACCTGCCGTTCTTCTTAGGCGAAGCAGAGTGTTTCCCGAATAACGCTTGGGGCGGCAAAGAGGCAGAGGCAGAGCGCGTAGGCAGTCCGTGGGAGTTCGCTATCACCGGACATACCGACCATGCCCTCTGGCAGAATCTGACGATGAACCCATCGGCTCTCGACCACGTCTATACCTGCGACGAGGGATACAAGATCACCAACTCCACCGCACAGTACCATATCGGTACCGATTGGGGTGGCTACGACGACCGCGAGGTATTCCACCAGAAGACCGGTGCGTACGACATCGCCGGAGGTAACGACGCCGTAGTGGCTTGGGAGTTCAAGCGCACGGCTGACCACGGTGCAATCGTCTGCATCGGCTCCGGATGCTACGACTGGTACACCACCTCGGACGAAGGTAAAGACTACTACCACCACAATGTGGCGAAGATAACCGAAAATGCGTTCAATTATCTGAAACAATAACGCCTTATGAAGACAAACAATATCGTAATGATCATGGCGCTGTCAGCTCTCACGCTGACAGCCTGCCAGCAGAACATTCCGCAGGAGCAGAAGGACTGGGAGAACACAACCGCCTATTTCAATGCCTCGGATGAGACAGTGACGACGACGTATTACAAACCCTCCATCGGTTCGGTGGGAGACCCCCTGCCGTTCTACGACCCGGTGGCGAAGGACTATAAGATCCTCTATCTCCATAATTTCGAGCAAAATATGGAGCAAACTTTCCACCCGCTCTGGGGACTGCACACGACGGATGTAGCTACTTACACCCCGATGGGTGAAATACTGCCGACCGGGCTCGCTGGAGAGCAGGACGCTGCGCTCGGTACAGGTTGTATCGTCTATGACGAGAGCGAGAAACTCTATTACATCTATTACACCGGCGAGCGGTATAAACCTGCTGCCGATGAGGATAGACAGGTCGTTATGCGTGCTACCAGCCCGGATTTCAAGACCTGGACCAAAGATCCGCTCTTCCGTCTCCGCGGAGCTGAATACGGCTATAGTTCCCTCAATTTCCGCGACCCGTATATCTGGCGCATGGACGACGGATGGCACATGATTGTGGCTACCAAACCGATGCCGGATGGGGCACGTATAGAGGAGAAAGACGGCTGCTTTGCCGAGTTCATTTCGTCCGACCTCAAGACATGGGAGCATAAAGGCAAATTCTCCAAAATGATCTGGGATCGCTTCATGGAGTGTCCGAACGTCTTCCAGATGGGCGATTGGTGGTATCTCACTTATAGCGACATGGCTGCTTTTGAGCGCCGCGTACACTACCTTAAGGGACGCACGATCGACGAACTCAAAGCGGCTACCAATCCTACTTGGCCTGATAGCAAAGAGGGTGCACTCGATTGCCGCGCTTTCTATGCCGGAAACACCGCTTCCGACGGTACCGACCGCTATATGTGGGGTTGGTGCCCTGAGCGACGTGGAAAGGACAATACCGACATCTCTGCTGAGGCTGAACCCAAATGGGGCGGTACCCTCGTTGTGCATAAACTGCTGCAACGCGAGGACGGTACTCTCTACCTCGGCGAAGTGCCCGCTATGCGCGAGAAATACAATGCCGCTAAAGAGGTCAAAGTAGTGAAGAAGTGGGGCGAAGAGGAAGGAAATCTCACGATCGCAGACGGTGTCTATACGATGAAAGCATACAGTTCCGTTATGTTCAGCACCCTCGGTTACCACAACCACCTCTCCATGACCGTTACCACGGATGACAAAGCGGACCGTTTCGGTATCTCTTTCGTGCGCGGTGACCGCAAAGACGGCGACAAGACCTACGAGAAATACTATTCCATCATGGTCTGCCCGGACGGAGACAAACATTTCATCCGCTTCGAGGAAGAGCAGGGTGTATGGGAACTCAAAGGCGGCGGCAGTTATGCTTTTGCTACGCCGGCAGACAATACCTATAAGATTGATATCTATACCGATAACTCCGTCCTCGTCATGTACATCAACGATATAGTGGCTTATACCCAGCGTATATACGGCATTCAGCGCAACTGCTGGTCTGTCAACTGCTACGAAGGAGGTATGATGGTTCAAGACATCCAAATCAAACAATATTAATTATTAACCGGATAAGGGGCAGGAATGTGCCTGCCCCTTATCCACAAATTTTTAAAACTTATGAAAAAAATTACTCTTTTGGCTGCGCTTTTCGCAGCAATGACCATCAATGCAACGGACCTCTGGACCGAGTCCAAACATGTATCATGGAGTGATGGCGGTATTCAGATCCAGAAAGAAGCTTTTGCTGAGGCTCTGCCCGGACAGAAGATTGTCGTTACCTTCACCGGCGCTTCCGACGGTATCGAGTTCAAAGTGATGAATGCTAATTTCGACCATCTGGCAGGCTCGCGTGAAGCAGCGTGGATCAATGGCGACGGTGCTTTTGAGCAATTCTTGACTATTGCAGCTGTGGATAGCCTCAAGGCGTACGGACTGGAGATCATTGGCGCAAACTTTACTTGCAACAAAGTCGAACTCCTCGACGGCAAAACACTCAAAGACGGTTACACCGTTTGGACCGGTTTCTTCTGGGCGGACGAATGGAAAACCCTCGAACTCTACTGGAACGGCTATGCCGGTGTCGATTGGAGCAAAGCAACCGCACTCCGTATCTATTCGGAGGCAGGCCGCTCGGACTTTGTTATCAATGTAATCCTCAATGCATGGCCGGATCAAGGTGGCGAGAATGTAGCCAACCAGGAGGCCATGACAGCAGGTGAGGGCTACATGGAACTGCCTCTGACTGATGAGTTGCGTACCAAATTGGCTGAAGCTTCCAAGTGGATGATCCAGTTCAACAAAGAGACAGGTGATGCTTTCAACGTAACCGACATCGTGCTTGTTGGCGATTTCCCAACCGCTATCAGCAATACCGCTGTTGAGAGCAAGGCTGTTAAGTTCTTCGAGAACGGACAACTCGTCATCATCAAAAACGGCGTCAAATACAACGCACTGGGCGCACAATTATAATCGTGCCTAGGGCTGAACTCTAATCCCCTTACGGCATAGGCGGCTGATTACCGCCTATGCTGACAAATAAACTAAAAAAGTACTTTATGACAAAACACATTCTTTTGGGATTACTGTCGGCTACCGTGCTGTTAGCAGGTTGTGCTAAGAAACCGGCTAATCACCCGACCGACGAACCTTTCCGGTCGGTCTATCACCACTCACCTGCTGCCAATTGGATGAATGATCCGAATGGTATGTTCTACGATGAGGCCAACGGCATATGGCATCTCTACTACCAGCACAACCCCTTTGGCTGCACTTGGGGACCAATGCATTGGGGACATGCTACTTCAACCGACCTTCTGACATGGGAGGAGCACCCCATCGTTCTTTGTCCGGACTCTATCGGGACGATCTTCTCCGGCTCGGCAGTCATAGATAGGAACAACACCGCCGGTTTCGGAGAGAACGCTATCGTAGCGATCTATACGCAGTCGGAAGTCATCGGGCAGCACCAGTCTATCGCATATAGTACGGATGGGGGCTATACCTTCACCAAATACGAAGGAAACCCGGTCCTCATGGGTGACATCGCCGATTTCCGAGACCCGAAGGTGACATGGGACGGCGACAAATGGCTGATGACTCTTGCCTGCCAGCAGGAGATCCGTTTCTATGCCTCGCCGAATCTTAAGGAGTGGACCTATCTCTCGTCTTTTGGAAAAGACCTTGGCGCCCACGGAGGCGTATGGGAGTGCCCGGAGTTGTTGCATATCGGCGACAAATACGTCCTCCTCGTTTCCATCAATCCCGGAGGACCATTTGGCGGCTCTGCAACCCAGTATTTCGTAGGAGACTGGGACGGTAAGGAGTTTCGATGTGAAAATGGTAAATGTGAAAATGAACAAATGAATTGGCTCGATTATGGTAAGGATAATTACTCCACCTTCACCTTCCACAACTCTCCCGATGGTCGTTTGGTAGCTATGGGATGGATGAGTAACTGGCAGTACGCAGAAGTACTACCGACGGTGGCTTTCCGGTCGCAGAATACCGTTGCGCGTGACCTCTTCCTCTATACGGATGACGAAGGCGAATATCGCTTGGGTTCCGTGCCTTCCAAAGAGACCTTGGCGCTCCGCGGAGAAGAAACCAAATACCTGCCGGATGCCGGTATTGTCGAACTGACTTTGGATGGCAAACAGGACGCACTCATTACCCTCTCCAACGACAAAGGTGAGAAAGAGGTCATGAACCTCGACGTACACCGGCGCACCTTCTCCATGGACCGCACCGCTTCGGGCGACTGCTCTTTCTCCCATGATTTCGCAGCACGTACGGTAGCGCCGCTCTTTGTCAAACGCGACATGTATCATGTCCTGCTTTTCATCGACCATTGCTCCATCGAGGCGTTTGATGCCGAAGGCGCTTGGGCGATGACCAACCTCGTCTTCCCCTCCGAGCCGTACAACCATCTTGAGGTTCAAGGTGGAGAAGCGAAAATCTACAATGTAAAAATCTAAATTGTTAAATGTCTAAATAAATGAACAAATGGAAAATGACAAAATGGTAAATAAATGGGCTCTTTTGCCCGTGATGCTCTGTTTCTTCACCATGGGCTTCGTGGACCTCGTGGGCATCGCTTCCAACTATGTGCAGCAAGACCTCGGTCTGACGCATGCGCAGGCGAATATCATGCCTTCGCTCGTCTTTTTCTGGTTCCTCATCTTCTCCGTGCCTACGGGTATGCTGATGAATAAGATCGGCAGAAAGAAGACCGTTCTTCTCTCTATCCTCGTGACCGTCCTGTCGTTGATTTTGCCCCTCTGCGGGGAGAGCTATGCGATGATGCTCGTTGCGTTCTCGCTCCTCGGTATCGGTAACGCCCTCATGCAGACTTCGCTCAATCCGCTGGTGTCGAATATCGTCACGGGTAACCTCTCCTCGACGCTGACGTTCGGTCAGTTCGTCAAGGCGATCGCTTCTTTCCTCGCGCCGTATATCGCGATGTGGGGAGCAACGGAGGCTATCCCGCATATGGGCTTGGGATGGAAAGTGCTGTTCCCAATCTATGCGGTTATCGGCATTGTCGCTATCCTCGCGCTCGCGTTCACTTCGATTCATGAGGAGCCGGCAGCGAAAGGCTCGTCCTTCGTGGATTGTTTCAAACTGCTCGGCAAGCCTTTTATTCTCCTTTGTTTTTTAGGTATCATGTGCCATGTGGGTATCGATGTCGGTACCAACACCACTGCGCCGAAGATCCTCATGGAGCGTCTGGGACTGGACCTCGCGGCGGCGGGATTCGCTACCTCCCTCTATTTCATCTTCCGTACCATCGGATGTCTATCCGGATCTGCCATCCTGCGGCTCATCCCGGAGAAGATCTTCTTTGCAATATCCGTATGCATGATCATTGCGGCAATGATCCTTCTGGCGGTAGGAGACGCCCAATGGGTGCTCTATACCGGTATCGCCCTTGTGGGATTCGGTAACTCCAATATCTTCTCCATCTGCTTCGCGCAGGCGCTTAACTATGATCCCGTGCATAAGAACGAGATCTCGGGCTTGATGATCATGGGACTTTTCGGAGGTACTATCTTCCCGCTTTGTATGGGCTTTATGTCCGATATCATGGGCTCTCTCGGTGCTGTCCTTGTTATGGCGATAGGTGCAGCATACCTCACCTTCTTTACCCTTAAAATCAAAAAATAATATTTATTATTCATTAATCAATTATTCATTACTATGAAATACGTAATCGGAATTGGAGAGGCACTCTTTGACTGCCTGCCTGAAGGACGCAAACTCGGTGGAGCACCCGCGAATTTTGCATATCATGTATCCCAGTTCGGGCTCAACGGATGTGCTATCTCCGCTATAGGAGACGACGAACTCGGTCAGGAGATCGTAGACAAGTTCACGGCTATCCATAATAGTCTTTCAACTTTTAACTTTCAACTCTCAACGGTGGAGCAACCTACGGGCACGGTCAAGGTCACTTTGGACGAGAAAGGTATCCCGCAGTACGAGATATGTCTCGGAGTAGCATGGGATAACATCCCTCTCACCAACGAAATGCTGGAGATTGCTCACCATGCTCAAGCGGTCTGTTTCGGTTCGCTCGCGCAACGTTCGCAAACCAGCAGGGAAACCATTCAGGCTTTCCTTGACGCTATGCCCGAGGATGCGCTCAAGGTCTTCGATATCAACCTCCGTCAGTCCTGGTACACTGCCGAAGTGATTGCCGAATCCCTGCAGCGGGCGAATGTGCTCAAGATCAACGACGAGGAACTGGACGTCGTTGCTACCATGCTCCTCGGCGAACCGACCGTTCCCGACAGACTCATCGCGGAGGACGCAGACAAGACACGCCGCATCTGCCGTGAACTCATCGCCCGTTACAACTTGGATATGCTCATCCTCACCTGTGGCGCGATAGGGTCGTATGTCTTTACCGCTTCCGAAGAGAGTTATGTAGCTACGCCTAAAGTGCAAGTAGCCGATACTATCGGTGCCGGAGACAGCTTTACTGCTACCTTCGTCGCACAACTACTCCTCGGCAAAACCATCCGCGAGGCGCATGAGAAAGCCGTTGCCGTCTCTGCCTTCGTCTGCACACAACGAGGCGCCATGCCAACACTTCCGGAGGAACTCAAGGCATAAAATCGAAACACACAAATTCCATCCAAAAGAGACCTGCGAAATGCCTTCGCGGGTCTCTTTTATCCGTGTTGCCTCCGATAACTAATTTACAAAACGCTTATTTTCAATAGAATTGCAAATTTATTTGCATATCTCAAAAAAAAGCAGTACCTTTGCGCCAACTTTTGAATAGGGTGGGACGCAAGTCTCGCCCTTTTTTGTATCGAAAAAAGATGATCAAACCGATGGAGCTGTTTCAAGGAATAATAAATAGTGAAAGAGAAATTAAAAGTGAAGTTAAGAAAGACAAAAATAAAAAGAAGGAAAAAGAAAAAGAAAAAGATAAAGATAAGAAAAAACCAGAAGATTCCGATGAAAAAGAGAATGGACCAAAAGTTCACTATTTTTTGCTTGCCTCTTTAGATGCAAATGATAAATATAAAAAATTATTTTCAATTCAGCAGAGATCTATTTACACTATAAAAGAATTAAAAGATGAACAAAGTGAAGAAGCGATAACTAAAAATAATATTATTAAAGTTAAAAATTTCTTTTTTAGTTTGCTATATAATTATCATAAATTAATAAAAACAGATTTTGATGAAGGAACAACTGAAAGTACTGAAAAAATATTAAATGAATTAAATATTTTTATGAAATCATCAAATTTTGTAATGGATGGTTCAATCCCTTCTGAATGGTATGTAAAATCTTTATTAGAATATTTACAAAAGCTTCCTAGTGATTTAACTAAGAATGATTGCGAAGAACTTTATAACCAAATGGAAAACGATTTAAATAATTCAATAAAGCAATATGATTTCGAGTCTTTGAGTTTCATTATGGGTAAACTTAAATTTGCTGATAGAAGTGAAAGCTATTATCAAAGAAGTCTTGAACTTTTAGAAGATATTGAATCGAATGAAGAAGTAAGATCGGAAGAGCA
>CALEPS010000099.1 GCA_937910305.1 uncultured Bacteroidales bacterium
GGGGAGACATTAGCACACTTAGTTTCCATGCTACAAAAGTGTATGGTACAATTGAAGGAGGCGCACTTATTTGTCATAGTGCGGAAATGAAATATCAGATAGACAACCTCAAAAACTTCGGTTTTAGAGGAGAGACGACTATCGTTGCTCCGGGTATAAATGGCAAAATGGATGAAGTTCGTGCTGCCTTTGGTTTGTTAAACTTAAAGCAAATAGATGCTGCGATTGAGGCGCGACATAAAGTTGTTGCTCGGTATCGCCAAGCCATCGATCAAATAGAAGGATTAACTTATTTGGTAGAGCAACCAAATATCCGTTATAATTACGGCTATTTCCCCATTTTTGTCAATGAAGCCCAATATGGAATGAGCCGCGATGCTCTCTATGAAAAACTCAAAGCGAACAACATATTAGGTCGCCGTTATTTTTATCCGCTAATCAGCACGCTTAATCCATATAAAGACTATCCTTCTGCTAGGCCGGAGAACTTGCCTGTCGCTACCAAAATGGCAAACGAGGTCTTGTGCCTTCCTATGCATCATGGTCTAAGCGAAGAAAATGTCGAACGCATAATAAACTGTATTAAGAAATGAAAAATATTTTAGTGTTTCCGTGTGGTTCGGAGATCGCTCTTGAAATATATCGATCACTTTCCCATTCTACATATTTTCATCTTATAGGTGCAAGTAGTGTAGATGATCACGGACGATTTGTTTATGAAGATTATATAGGTGATATCCCGTTTGTTACTGATTCTTTGTTTTGTTCTAAAATAAAAAATATTGTTTCCCAATACAATATAGACGCCATCTATCCTGCAACCGATATGGCTATTGCATGTTTAAAACGAATAGAACTTCAGTTAGGATGTATTGTAATAGCACCCCCAGTAGAGACTACAGAAATATGCTTATCTAAACGTAAAACTTATACTCGTTTAGGTGAAGTAATACCGGTGCCTCAAGAGTATAAAAATATAGATGAAATTATAAAATACCCCGTATTCGGCAAGCATAATATTGGGCATAGTGCGATTGGAACTCAACGTTTGGATGATAAAGAAATGACTTTGGATTATTTATCGCACAACCCAGATTCGGTTATTTGTGATTTCTTGCCCGGAGAGGAATATACTGTCGATTGTTTTTCTAATAGCAGAAGAGAATTATTATTCTATGGAGTAAGACTTAGAGCAAGAATAAAAAATGGAATTAGTGTATATACTATCCCCGTAAAAGACGAAAATAATGATTTCCGCAGGTTGATAGAAAACATTAATATTACTTTGGACCTTAGAGGAGCATGGTTTGCGCAATTTAAAAGAGATAATGAAGGCAATTTAGTACTATTAGAAGTAGCGGCTCGTTTTGGAGGATCTTCTGCTCTATATCGTGCGATAGGGGTAAACTTTGCTCAACTGACGTTATTTGATGCCTTAGGATATGATGTTGTTGTTAGTCATAATGATTATAATGTAGAAATGGATCGGGCATTAGACAATGTGTTTAAATTTGATATTTTTTACTCTGAGGTCTTTGTTGATTTTGATGATTGTTTATGTTTAGATCAGCAAATTGTTAATACCGCGCTCATAGCGTACTTGTATCAATGTCGTAATCAAAATATTCGCATTACACTGTTAACCCACCACGACAATGACATATATGATTCTTTAAAAAAGTTGTGCATCGGAGATATCTTTGGACGAATAATCCAAATTGATAGAACAAAACGCAAAGTAGATTATATTGACAATCCCAATAGTATTTTTATTGACGACTCCTTTGCAGAAAGGAAATCTGTACAAGAAAAAGGGATACCAGTATTTAGTGTGGATATGGTACTAATGCTCTTAAAATTATGAAAACACCACTTGTATCTATATGTTGTATTACGTACAATCATGAGCCATATATTAAAGACACTTTAAATGGCTTTTTGTCACAAAAAACAACTTTCCCTTTTGAAATCGTAATTAGCGATGATTGTAGTAAGGATAACACCCATAAAATCATAACTAATTATATTCGGAAATACCCCGATTTGTTCCGTGATGTTAGTCCGTCTCGCAACATGGGCTCTTTTGCTAATTTTACGTATGTACAAGAACAAGCGAAAGGGAAATACATCGCTTTCTGCGAAGGCGATGATTATTGGACAGATCCTTTAAAACTCCAAAAACAAATTGATATTTTGGAGGCAAATGATAAACTTATTGCATGCTGTACAAATCATTCAACCGTTGACAGTCATGGACATCTTCTTGTCAGTAGAAACGAGAAAATTGTAAAAGACAATATTCAAGGGCAGTATAATTTACGCGATTTCTTTAATGACAATCATCAATATCCTACACTTACTGTTGTATTTCGCACGGATAATAAGGAAGCTGTTTTAGAAAAATTGAAATATGTTAAGAATCAGTTCCTTGGAGATTGGATACTTTGGATTTGTTTGCTGATTTATGGAGATATGTATTATTTAGACGAAGTAACAGCTGCTTATAGGGTCAATCCTACTTCTCTTACACATACCGTTAATCGGGTGGCGCGGGCTAAAGCTAGCGCAAATATCTGTCGAAGAGTTGCTGATGTATTGCAAGATAGATATGCAGATATAGCGGAAAATCTGCGTGATACTAGATGGACATGGATTCCATTAATGTTCGCCTATAGGGCGGAAAAGAAATATATCCGCATGGTAGGGTGTGCATTTATGGCTTTGGTTTTGTGTCCCGGATCACTGTGGAATACTTTTAAATCTGTAATGAATAAACGAAAAAACAAATAATCATATGTTCAAATACACAAAACGACTTTTTTCTGACATCCGTTTCTGGTGTCGGGAAATAAAGATCCGAAGGGCGGAAAATGCCGAATGGGAACGAATTGAAGACGAGGCCGAATGCGGCATTTGTCACCCCATGACAGGTTTTGCCTATTTCCAGACCATGAGCCACAATCGCGTAGAGCGCAAACAACGCCACGAACAAGAAAAACGAGCCATGCAATGACTCGTTTTTCTTCGTAACTCATCCAACTCAGCAGCGCCTTACGGCGTCAGCCGCTAACGCGGATAGCGCTAAAGCGGAAGCTCTGAATTGCCGTTTATCTAATAAACATCATCTCTCTGTATTTGGGCAGCGTCCATAACTCGTCATCAACAATGAGTTCAAGCGCATCCGCATGTTCTCTTATGTCCGCCATCAGAGGCAGAATCGTATCATGATAAGCGATGGCTTTTGCCCGCTCGTCCGGCTGGCGATTGGCTTTATGACGCGCCTCGGTCATAGCCTCTACACCTTTGAGAATAGCCGCTGAATGGCTCTCTATCTGCCGGATAATACTATAATCCATTTCGTTCAAGGCGGCCGTTTCATCCGCCGAGAAGACCTGCTTGACAGTCAGTACATTATTAAGCAACATGGTCTGATAGCGTTTGGCTGCCGGCAAGACATGGTTGATCACCAGATCACCGAGCACACGGCTCTCTATCTGCAGTTTCTTGGCATAAGTTTCCCATTTGACCTCACTGCGGCTATGCAATTCCGCCTCGTTGAGAACGCCCGTCAATTGGAACATCCGGATCGTATCCGGCGCGAGATAACGATCAATGACCAACGGCACACTGGTCTCGCAATCCAGACCGCGCTCAGCCGCTTCGGCTCTCCATTCGTCGCTATAACCGTTGCCCTCAAAACGAATCGCTTTGCAGGCTACAATATAATTGCGGATGATGTCGAACAGAGCACGTTCCTTGGGTTCGCCTTTCTCCACCCGTCTGTCCACCTCAGATTTGAAAAGCATCAACTGCTCTGCGACCGCGGCATTAAGCGCCAGCATCGCTCCACCGCAGTTAGCACTTGATCCTACTGCACGGAACTCAAAGCGATTACCTGTAAAAGCAAACGGAGAGGTTCGGTTGCGGTCCGTGTTATCCAACAGGATCTCCGGGATATTAGCCACACCCAGTTTCATCTCCTTTTTGGCGTTGATGATAATACCCTCCTCCGCCGTAGCGTGCTCAAGTTTATCCAGTACCTCTGTAATCTGTTTGCCAAGGAAGACGGATATAATAGCCGGCGGTGCTTCATTGGCTCCCAGACGGTGCTCGTTTGTAGCAGAGACGATGGAAGCCTTCAGCAATCCGTTATGCCGGTGCACCGCCATTAAGACATTAACAAGGAAAGTAACGAACTGCAGATTTTGATAAGGGTTCTTTCCCGGCGCAAGAAGATTTACTCCCGTATTGGTCTGAAGCGACCAGTTGCAATGCTTTCCGCTTCCATTGACTCCCGCAAACGGTTTCTCATGCAGCAACACACGGAAATGGTGCTTCTGCGCTACCCGCTCCATGATAGACATAACCAGCAGATTATGGTCGTTCGCCAAATTGACATCCTCGTATATAGGCGCCATCTCAAACTGGTTGGGAGCTACTTCGTTGTGACGCGTACGCACGGGTATGCCTGCGCATAACGCTTCATATTCTAAATCGCGCATGAACGCGAGCACGCGTTGCGGGATAGCTCCGAAATAATGATCCTCCAACTGCTGGCTCTTAGCCGAGTTATGCCCCATGAGGGTGCGCCCCGTCAGCATCAAATCCGGCCGAGCCATATACAGCGATTCGTCTACCAGGAAATACTCTTGTTCCCATCCCAAGTTGACATGTACATGTTTCACCGTCTTGTCAAAAAGACCGCATACCTCTCTCGCGGCATGACAGAGCGAAGCCGTAGAACGGATTAGAGGTGTCTTGTAATCCAGCGCCTCACCGGTATAAGCCACAAAAACCGTTGGGATACACAACGTGTCGCCTATCAGGAAAACCGGACTTGAGGGATCCCAAGCCGAATAACCGCGCGCCTCAAAAGTGTTACGGATACCGCCGGAAGGGAAAGACGAAGCGTCCGGTTCTTGCTGATAGAGACTGTCACCGCTAAATTCTTCTATCAATTCGCCGTCCTTGGTCAAAGAAAAGAAAGCGTCATGCTTCTCTGCCGTGCCGCCGGTCAAAGGTTGAAACCAATGAGTGAAATGCGTGGCACCATGATCCATTGCCCATTTGCGCATTCCGATAGCTACATTGCCGGCTATATCGCGATGGATTGTACGGCCGTTATCCACATCGTCGAAGAGCTGCTCAAGCACTTCTTCGGCTATATATTCCTTCATTTTTGCACGAGTGAATACGTCACGCGCAAAGAAATCCTTCACGCGTTCATTCTCTTGTGTACAACTTGGAGTTACTTGAGCAAAACTATGCTCTTTTGCGGTTTTTAACGCTTCAAATCGAACATTACTCATATTTTTGATGCTGTTTTTGGATTTTAATCCGATTAAATTTCAAAATCTGCCGCAAAAGTACTGCTTTTTTTTGAATTAACCAAATATTTCTGTACTTTTTATCGGGAAATACGTATTTTTTTTGTAATTTACTTGCATATATCATTTTTTTGTTGTAATTTTGCGGCACAAATCAGATTTAATTAGATTATGAATCGGGACAATGAGATTTTTGACGTAATTCGTCGTGAACGGGAACGTCAAACAAAAGGTATCGAGTTGATTGCAAGTGAGAACTTCGTAAGCGATCAGGTAATGGAAGCCATGGGCAGCGTGCTGACCAATAAATATGCCGAGGGATATCCCGGCCATCGCTACTATGGAGGTTGCGAAGTCGTGGATATTGCAGAAGATATCGCTCGCACACGGCTGAAGAAGCTCTACAACGCCGAGTATGTGAACGTACAGCCTCATAGCGGTGCGCAAGCCAACATGGCGGTATTCATGGCATGCCTGAAGCCCGGTGATACATTCATGGGACTTAACTTGAGCCATGGAGGTCACCTCAGTCATGGATCGGCCGTCAACTTCAGCGGGCTGATGTTCAATGCCATCGGTTATGATCTGAAAGAAGAGACCGGACGCGTGGATTACGATGATCTGGAAATAAAAGCACGCACACACAGACCTAAATTGATTATTGCGGGTGCGAGCGCGTACAGCCGCGAGTGGGATTACGCACGTATCCGCCGCGTGGCAGATGAGATAGGCGCAATCTTCATGGTAGACATGGCTCACCCTGCCGGTCTGATAGCCGCAGGACTATTGGAGAACCCGCTCAAATATGCACATATTGTGACTTCCACAACCCATAAGACGCTTCGAGGTCCCCGAGGAGGAATTATCCTGATGGGTAAAGATTTTGAAAATCCCTGGGGCAAAACAACCCCAAAAGGCGAAATCAAAAAGATGAGTGCCCTACTCGATTCCGCGGTCTTCCCCGGCACGCAAGGCGGGCCTCTGGAACATGTGATAGCTGCAAAGGCCGTGGCTTTCGGAGAAGCATTAAGCCCCGAATTCAAGGAATATCAGAAACAAGTGAAATTAAATGCAGCTGTTATGGCTCAGGCCTTTATCGAGAAGGGCTACAAAGTGATCTCCGGCGGTACGGATAACCATTCGATGCTAATTGATCTGCGCACCAAATTCCCTGATCTGACAGGTAAGGTTGCAGAGCAAGCGCTTGTCTCAGCAGATATCACCACCAATAAGAACATGGTACCATTTGATAGCCGTTCGGCATTCCAGACCTCTGGTCTGCGGTTCGGCACTCCGGCTATCACCACTCGTGGGTTGAAGGAAGACCAAATGGGATGGATAGTAGAGTTAATCGACCGCGTACTGCAAGACCCGACAAGCGAAACCGTGATTAAAACGGTCCGCGAGGAAGTAAATCGCGAGATGATGAAACATCCGCTGTTTGCGTGGTGAGATTAGATTAGTTCCTTCTTTGTTTCCGGTAACGATTCGGAGACATTCCCAAATGCTTCTTTGTATATTGGCAGAAGAAAGAGGTATTGGGGAATTCCATAAACGTGGCTATTTCACGGATAGGCATTGTGGTGTTATGGAGATAATGCTTGATCTCGGAAACAGTAATATCTGCTATCCATTCGCCGGCAGACTTGTCGCTGCATGCCTTGCAAACCTCTGATAGATACTTGGGGGTAATCCCCATCTCTTTGGCGTACCACTGAACCTCGCGCTCATGAGGATGAGCCTGCAGGAGCTGAACGAACCGATGGAAAAGATAATCACTCTGGGTAATGGTTGCGCGCGTGCTGACATTGACCAATGCGAGTTTATCCATATAGTTCATCAGTTCCAGTAGTGCCCCGCGTGCTATGAGCATCAGCACTTGCTTCCTGTACTCTGTTTGCTTGTCCGAGAGTTGCAGCGTTATGAGATGGAAATACGTTTTAAAGAAATCCCTGCTTACCTCGTTTATTGGAAATATAGGATTGGCTTTGACATACTCCTGCTTTGCCCACCAATCCGGTTCGACACGCATATGATCAAACATGATTTGCTCATAAATGCCCGCATCAATCGTGACCTGCATAAATTCAAAATCAGGAGACATCTCGTACGGGCCAACAGGTTGCGTAAAATCAGGAATTCGAACGAACATATCATTCTTGTTAATCCTCAGCATCGAGCCATGATAGTACACGTCAATATACCCTGCTGTACAGAGAATAACAGACATCGTAGCAACCGAGGATGTACGCGTCTCACGACAGATGCGGAAACCTTCCTGTTCGTCAGTAATAAAAAGTGAGTCTGTGTAGAGAATCATTCGTTGTCGTAATTAGAGTTTTGCATAATTTTGGGGCAAAAGTACAAAAAAATTCTCATTCACGCAAATTTTTAGTTAATTTTCTTGCAAAATCAAATAAAAAAGTGTAATTTTGCACACAAAACACAACTTTATCATGAAAAAAAGCATTCTTATAGCACTCTTAGCGCTGTTTCTAATGAGTTGCGGCAGCAACAACGAAAGGTTATTAACCTCTGCAACGGGAAGTATTTATGAATGTCTGGTAGTCAGTTCTCCTGCGGTAAAAGAACCCGTATGCTCCACTATGGCTGGTGACATGTACGGGCTACCGCAGATGGAAGCCTATTTTACAGTGTCACACGTCTCTCCTGCGCAATTCGACGATTTTCTCAAATCAACCCGTAATATACTTATCATTGACATAGATGAGCATAAATATACGCAGGTAAAAACAACCCATTCGCGCGACTCATGGTCAAAACCGCAGGCCATTGTCCGGATTCAGGCTCCGAGTAATGAGATTTTCGAAGAATACTGGAGCACGCACGGCGAGGTAATACGCGACTGGTTCGTTCGGGAGGAACTGGCTAGGCAAATCCGTTTCTATCGCGCTAATACAAACAAGGGAGCAAGAGAGATTCTAAACAAACAGGGATACGATCTTCTTATTCCCGAAGACTACATGCTGATAATGGATACTACGCTATGCCTAAATGACCAAATGGTAAATGTCCTGTGGTGCTGCAACAACAAGGGCCCTATGCGGAAAGATGTCTTTGTATATAGTTATCCTTATACGTCGCAAGAGCAATTCTCCAACGAAGCAATCATTCAGATGCGCGATAATATAATGGGGAAACTTGTATCCGCGCAAGTGGAAGGAAGCCATATGGGCACGGAATTCAAGCATTTCCCGCCGGTTAGTCGATATGTGCCTGCTTTGCGAGATAGCATTGGCGGTTTCTATGCGGTAGAAACACGCGGATTATGGAAGATTTACGATGGCGAAGCAATGGGAGGACCTTTCGTGAGCCTCACAAGGCTTGATCAAGTGAACGGGCGCGTTGTTACGGCAGAGGGATTTTTATTTGCTGCAGGCCAGAAGAAACGCAACGCGATGCGACAGATTGAAGCTATTCTCTATACGCTGAGAATGCCGAACGAACGGTGAAAGGTGAACGGTCATTGTTCCAAAGCCTTCCACCGGCGGAGCCCATAGAGACAGTTAGCGCACCAGAAAGCATACTGAGCCGCCATGCAATAGTCTCCTGCCCGCAGCCATAACACCACGCTCAGACTATCTACTGCCAGCCATATATACCAATGATTGCGGTAAACGAGGATCATCAGTACCTGCGCCACAAGCGCGGGTACTGTTGTAAATGCATCCAGATAAGGCTGCGTGTCGTCGGTCCATCGAGCCAAACCTATTCCTGCCAACCAGGAAAAGAGAACCGTCGCGACCGCGAGAAACATTATGGCCCGCAGAGACAGATTTCGCGGAGAAACCAGGTGCTTGCTTTCGGAACCGTCAGCTGCCCCCTTGAGCCTGCGTCTCCATACATAAACGCCATAAATCATGGTGATGAAATAATAGCCGTTGATCGCTATCTCACCATAGAAACGCTGGGCAACGCAGAGGTAAGTATAGGTTAACACCTGAGCAAAACCGAATACAAATGTAAGTATATTCCCTTGCGCAGTCAGGCAAACGGAACAGATTCCTAAACAACCGGACACCAGACTTATATAGCCGATGTCTACGCCTTGAAATGTATTCGAAAAATAGAAAGTGACGACTTGGATTAACAAGCCGAGAGCAAGAAAACTATAGTCAAACCATTTGGTGCTTGCCATCTATTTCTTCTTCAGAATAACTTTGATTAACTCGGACGGTTTGGCTGACATCGGCTCTGTCGAGGTATAATCCCATTCTTCTTCGAAATCCCAATTGGATTTGGTCTGCACCTTCCCCGGGAAATAAATAATCGGTTCTGGTTGTCTTCTGCTGGACCACTCGCCTGTTGTCCATTGCCCGTCGCCGTTTTCATCTATATACATGCGGAGATAATACGTGTCGGGCTTGAGGTGTTCGAAAAATGCGCCCTCTTCTGTAGCAGGAAGTTCGCGCAAAACCTGATCCTTGTTATTGAGTACTTGGATTCGGGCATTGGAAACGAATGGCAACAGTTTGACTCGGAGCGTTGAATAATCCTCCGGAGTTTTAACCAGAAGACCATAAGTCCCCTTGATATGCGTAGTGCCATACACATCGTGCAGCGCTCCGCTGTCAAGGAGAAGTTCATAGTTCATACCGGGCTGTAGGTCTGCTAAGAAAACGAGTTCTTGGGTCAGACTATCGTGCGATGCAAGCGTGAATGGGACAGGTTTTAGCAACGTATCTTCGCGCAAAAAAAGATGAATGGAATCAAGTGCGATATGGGATAAAGGTGTCGCGGAAAATATTTGCAACGTATCATATATCTCAAAATCCTTACGGGCATTGGATCGTAAATCCAATCGCCGGTTTCGATTAATACGGGCCTGCTGTTCAATGGCTCTCGCCGAAAGCCGCGGGGCACGCCAGAATGCACGGATTGTATCCGTATACCATTCCAGATTGAAAACGCTATCCGTGCGGCGATAACGGGCCTCGAAGAAAAGCGAATCACAGCGGATTGCGGCACTGTCCGTGAACCATAGAGTAACCGTGTCAAGACGCGGGCTATACTTTGTGTAGATATACGGCGAAGGATCCTTCCACGCAGAGTCGGATACTGTAGAATCAATCTCCGATGGACGCAACACACGCCAAACAAGCGCGCTATCCGGCGGAGCTGAGAACAAGAAGGTTACACGGTGCCGTTCATCGCGTGAACTCTTCTGGAGATAGAGTTTCTGTTGCTTCTCTTTAAAAAGGAAGAGGTTTGATATCTGGTCGCTGTCTGCTGGTATAGTCAATGGCTCCGGAGCAAAAGCCAGTGATTCACCCGGAGTAAGACGATAGTCGCGGCCGAAATCATCTACCGCATACAACCTGTATTTACCGGGATGAATATTGCCTATCCTGAAATAACCTGCCGAATCAGTCTTTGCTATTCGTAAAAACGGATGGCTGGTGAACGCTGTATCGGAAAGATCACGATGAATACCTACCAAAATCCCTTGCATGGGGTTCAAACTCTCTGCATCATATACCCTACCCCTGTATTCAAGCGTGTCTATTTCTTCTCCCGTTGAGAAATAGAAAGAATAACCATGGAGCGGTACACGCTCACGGAAGTCACATACAGCATCGCCGAAATCCAAAGTATAGGTTGTGCTATCATGAAGCGAATCAACAAAATTGATGATCATTCGCTTGCCTCTCGCCCTCACGTCAGGCGGATTCTGCTGGGGCGGAGACATTAAAAGGTTAGAGGCTACGTTGTTGAGTTGGATATATTCATCAAAAGTGACCTCTATGCGGTTTCCTTTAAAATTCAGCGCACCCATTTCGGGAACGGCCTTGAGCGGACGGGGAGGGATAGAATCTTTCGGACCGCCTTGAGGACCAATGCCGCGGTTAGCACAACTCGCCATAACGAGTGCCAGGAGTATTATATTACAGACTTTTAATCTCATATCCTTTTGACTGCAAAAATTCTATCGCTTGCGGCAAGACGGCTAACATCCGTTCGTTGGATTTAAGCGAATCGTGAAAATTGATAATACTCCCCGGTCTGACCTCCTGCTTGATCTGGGTCAACATCCGCTCAGGCGAAACATGTCTGTCATAGTCACGTGTAAGAATATCCCAATAGATAAGGCGGTATCCTTGCTTGGCTAATGCTCTTCTCTGCCACAGCCATGCCTTGCCGTATGGAGGACGAAAAAGATTTAGAGCCTGAGTGGGGCATCCGTTCGGCATATGTCCCTCTATTGTCTCTTGGCATTTCGTTATATTGGCCAGATATTCCGATTGGGAGCGGCTCCAACCCTTCAAATGATTATAGGTGTGGTTGCCGATACTATGACCGGCTTTTACAACCTGTTCAAACACCTCTGGATGTTTATCAACATTCTCGCCTACCATAAAGAAGGTAGCTTTCACTCCGTAATGATTCAGTATTTCCAGCACTTTGGGTGTCACCTCCGGAATAGGACCGTCATCGAATGTCAGATACACCGCCTCCCCCGTATGGAACAAACCATACGGGAAGAGACGTTGCCATATATCACGGAATTTTACCACGCAAGAGAGGAAGCACCGAGAATAGCCGCATCGCTATCTTTGAGCACAGAGATAGACACCGGTATCTTGCCTTTCCATATTGGCATCAGGTTTTCGTCAAGCGCTTCACGGATAGGATCCATGATCCAATGACCGGACTTAGTCAAACCACCGAAGAGAATGATTGCTTCAGGAGAAGAGAAATGAACGAAATCCGCCAGTTTCTGTCCTAACAAATGACCGGTATAATCGAAAATCTCTTTGGCTACCAGATCGCCCTTCTCTGCCGCATCAAACACATCCTTGGAGGTGATATGATCTATGTCGGCCACTTGGCGCAGCAGTGTCGGTTGGGTCGTTGAAGTGACGATCTCTTTCGCTGTGCGTGCAACGCCGGTAGCCGAAGCATATGCCTCGATACAGCCTTTCTGACCGCAGCCGCAGAGACGTCCGTTGCCGGAATGATCAACCTTGCAGTGACCCAGTTCTCCCGCATAACCGTCATGCCCGTAGAGCAATTTTCCGTCAATCACGATACCCGATCCCACGCCGGTACCAAGGGTGATGACAATAAAATTCTTCATCCCGCGGGCTGAACCATAAATCATCTCTCCTTGCGCAGCTGCATTGGCGTCGTTGGTGATTGTACATTTGACACCCATGCGCTCGCTGATCAACTTAGCCAGAGGCACTACGCCTTTCCATGGCAGGTTCGGAGCTTGTTCTATGCAGCCCGAATAGAAATTGGCATTCGGAGCACCGCAACCTACTCCTACGATATCACTCATCGTCAGTCCTTCGTCCTCCACCAGTCTTTTCATTCCCTCGCAGAGCACGTCGCAGTACTCGTCTATATTCGGATACTGAGGAGTCGGAATAGAGTTCCAACGGAGAACTTTACCTTCATCGCTTACCAAACCAAACTTGGTGCCTGTGCCGCCCAAGTCAATACCTAAAGCATACTTTTTCATGGTTAATCAATTTTTATATCTTTGTTTACATTTTTGCTTCCCCAGATAGCGTACCATAGGATGAACGCTACGCCGATGACGGGCACAATATAACTGAGCAGGCAATTATGCGCTGCTATCATACTTTGGATATACGGCACAATACCGCCGCCGACTACCATCATCATAAAGATTCCGGATGCCTTCGCAGTGTATTTACCCAAACCTTCAGTCGCCATATTGAAGATAGAAGTCCACATGACGGAGGTGCAAAGACCGCAAAGAACGAGCAGTGTTGAAGCCAACGGCACATCGATCACTTGACCTTGGATGATCGTCTTTGCCATGATGCTGTCGCCGATCAGCATGGCTGCTACCATTAACGCGATTGCTACGGAAGCGACACACATGACCATCGTACGGCTGCTGACTTTACCACCGATAGCTGAACCGATAAAACGGCCAATCAGCATCAAGATCCAGTACCGACCGGCTATGAAACCCGCTGCTGCAAATCCTACCTTCGGCGTCAGATACGAGATAAGCGTAGCCGGTATGCCCACCTCTACTCCTACATAGAAGAAGATGGCTATCACACCCAGCGTCAAATGACGGAATGCCCAAGGGCTGCGCTCGTAGGTAACTTGCTGGCCTGCGCCTGCCGGCTCTGCTATCGGAGTGATGCGGATGATAAAATAGATTAGGGCAAAGACAGCCATCGCGATATACAGTACGATGTTCACGTCGTCTATTTGCTTTCCGGCCAGACTCTGACCAACGATCGCACCTACCAGCATCGGTGTCAAAGCGCCGGAGAGCGAATTGAGCGTACCGCCTACCATGTTCAACTGGTTTCCGCGGTTGCCTCCGCCTCCCAGCAGGTTCAACATCGGGTTCACCACCGTGTTCAGCATACAAACGCAGAAACCGCCGAAAAGCGCTCCGACAAGGTACACAGCGAAACTATCCAGCACGCCGCTCATCCATTGAAAACCGATGCCGATAAAGCCAAGAGAAATAGCCGCCAAAGCAGTGCTCTTGTATCCGCGTTTCGCCAAAATGTTTCCTGCCGGAATACCCATAATCAGATACGCCAGGAAATTGAACAGGTTGCCTAACATACCCATGCGTTCAGCCTGAGCCGGGTCTTCGAATGATGCGCCCCAGATCTTACCTACAGGAGCTGCCAGATTGGTGACAAAAGAGATCATTGCGTAGAGGAACATCATTGCAACAATCGTAACAATTGTCAGCGACTTGTTTTGTTGTTTTGTTTCCATAATATTAAACTTGAAATTTGTTGTTATAAATATTGTTAATGAAATTCTTTCTTCAGGAAATGCAGTACCCGTTCGTGCATGTGCTTGGCGTTGTTTCCTTTGCGCAGATGATGGTTATCATCGGGATAGAGCTGCATCTCAAACTGCTTGTCTGCTCTCACGAGCGCATCGATATACTGCATCGTGTGCTGCACGTGTACGTTGTCATCACCCGTTCCGTGTATAATGAGCACATCGCCGCTCAAATCCTTCACATGATTCATCAGCGAAGCCTCTTCATACCCGCGCGGATTGACCTGCGGACGCCGCATATAACGCTCCGTATAGGCACTGTCGTATAATTTCCAGTCCGTCACAGGCGCAATCGCCACACCCGCTTTGAACGGATGACCTTTGGTACTCATGGTCATCAGTGTCTCATAGCCGCCGTAACTCCATCCGAGGATCGCCATTCTGTCTGCGTCAATATCTTCACGACCGCCGATATAATTAGCCGCGGCAATCAAATCCTCTGCCTCTTTGATGCCCAGATTCATGTAAGTCTCGTTCCGCCATGCGCGTCCTCGGCAATCGCCGCCGCGGCTGTCAACGATCAGCACGGCATATCCTTCTTCCACCAAAGCGTATTCGAACCGCTTGCGCCATCTGTTGAGCACACGCTGGCTCGCTGGACCGCTATAATGCATGACCACCAACGGCTTTGGTCCTTGGTCCTTGGTCACTTTGTCGCTTATCAGCAGCATCGCCTCCAACTCCTGCCCTTGCCCATTAGGAATACGCAGCAGTTCCGGCTCTGGCAAACCGTTTGCCTTCCATGCCTCCGCCAGCGAGTCGTTGTCAAGCACAACCTCTATGCTTTCGACTTTTGACTTTCGACTTTCTATTTTATACAGCGTATATCTGTTCGGAGTATCGAAACTCTGGTAGCAATCGATCATCCGCTTCAAATCAGCGGAGAACCGCGCACTGTGTGTTCCTTCGCCATCGGACAACTGAATAGGGCTTTCTGCTTTCGACTTTCGACTTTCGACTGATACAGCATAAATATGCCGCGTGCTCGGTGTCGGAGCCGCTTGGTAATACAGCACTTGCGCGGCCTCGTCCACAGCGTACAGAGCGGTGACATCTGTCTCGCCGGTCGTCAGCATCTTCTGTTCTGTTCCCTGCGCGTTATATAGGTACGCGCGACGCCAGCCGTCTTTCTCGCTCAGCACAACGAACCGCCCGTCGCTGAGCCATTGCCATTCGTCGAACAGGCTGTAGTCCACATAATACTGTTTGCTTTCTTCTTTGTATAGCAGGTGGGAGACGGTTGATTTGGCATTGCAGGAGAACACCTCCATCTTCGTCTGGTCTCTGTTCACACGCAGCACGATCAGCTCGCCGCTCGCCGTCCAACGTAACCGTGGGAAATAGAAATCTGACGGCTGGTGGCTGGCTGCAGAAAACGGTATCGCCACAATCCCTTTGGTTGCTACGTCATAGACGCAGACAGACGATTTGGCATTGCTGCAACCCGCTTTCGGATACCGCAGACTCTCTTTGCCCGGGTACTGGGGATAATCAGTCTGTACTCTGTACTCTGTATTCTGTATTCCCAAATAGGTCTGCCAACTGAACTCCGGCACTTCCGTCTCGTCCAGCCGGATAAATGCCAACTGCTTCGAATCCGGACTCCATGCGAAAAGCGCAGTGGTGGCAAACTCTTCTTCATACAGCCAGTCCGCTACACCGCTGATAATATCCGTGTCCTCATTTTTGGTGACTGCTACTTCGGTGCCGAAATCGAGTTTATGGATATAGAGATTATTGTCTTTTGCGAAAGCGACATACCGGCCGTTGGGACTCATCACAGCATCCCGCACTTTGACGTCCTCGCCTTTGAACATCCCTTCTCCCAGACGTTTGCGCGTATGACGCATCGTATCTGTGATAAACCAGTCTGCGATCTTCGAATGCCGGAAGATCTGCTCTTCGTTCTCGCTCTCCAAACGATAGCGCGTGCAAACGGTCTCTTCCTTCGTACTTGGTACTTGGTCACTTCGCACCTTAAGTATGCTGTCCTGCTCCGCTACGGAAAGGGTTTTCGGACTGTATTCACCGTTCAATATGCCGGTCAGTACACCTAATATAATTACTAATAATCTCATCTTAATCTCAACTGTTTTTTCCCGTTCTTGATAATCAGTTCATAATCGCCGATATTCATCAGCACTTGTTCTTTCCCGTCCGCTCCGGCAGGAGTTGCTTCTATTCCTTGTGCCTCCGGATGGCATGTATAAGAGATATGTTGCTCCATTGGTGCAATCAGCCTTATGGGCGAAGAACCAGGCTCTGCCAACCGTAATCCGGTATACCATTCATTGCCATAGTCATCTGTCAAGTCTGGCCAAAGAACGTAATTTTTCTTATTGATCTCTGTATAAAACAGTGTTTCTTCACCCTCATGATACACTTTCCAAGGAGAGAGGACCGCCGCTAACTTGGTGCCGCTATATCCTATAGGCGTTTCTGATCGCATATCAAAGATATAGGCCGTATCGGGATTTATATATTGCACCCGATAATATTGTTTCTCATCATTCAAATCCAACGGAGCACTCTCCATTCGCCCATCTACCGGTGTACCGCTCATGGCTTTGTGAGTCACGGAATGAAAATAGATATATATGCCCCATTCCGTTAAATCTTTCACATACAACTGCTTAAGCGAGGAGCCCTTTTGATACACCGCCCACAACCTGCAATCATGGCTCGGCATGAAAGTGCTCTCTGGGGCATGAAACTGCGGAATGGAAGTAACCTCCCAGAACTCTGTCTCGCTCCACCCCATAAACTGCCATTCGCCCGTACTGCTCAACGCGGGCAGTACCACGCCGCCTCCGCCGTTCTTCTCTTTCAACTCCTGATAAACCTCACTCCCGTTCATCAGCGTTACTGTGTACCGCGCCCCTTCGCTGTATTGTATCTCGTATTTCTCGATATGCAGCGAATTGGTGGTTCCTGTTATCTGCACCTGCAGCGTGTTGGCTTTTTGCGTTCCGCTCCACCCAATAGGCTGAAAATCAGTATTGTTGTATGAGCCGAACCACTCTGCATAAGTCCCTTCTTCTTGCCCTATTACGCTTCCGTCGGCAGTAATGGTTATCTTTCCCGCGCCGGAGCTTTTATTGGACTTCATATAAATAGCAACCGTCTCTAACGCGATCCCGTTCAATCCGGTCAGACTAAGCGTTGCCGTGTCGCCGGCGCGCACATCACCTTTCTGGTACGTGCACGAATAACTCACTTCCAGCAACGGAGGGCATGTACCGGACACTTCTACAGCGTTCTTTGATTGCACCGTAAAAGTCATTACGCTCAGTAGCAGAAGCAATAGGTGCATACTTGTATCGTTTCGCGTGCAAAATTACAAAAAAATTTTTATATGTGCAAAAAAAAGTGTACCTTTGCAGCGAATTTAGATTTTTTACTATGCAAAACGAACGATATTTGCGTTTATTGAGTGAAAAGTTCCCCAATGCACAAAGCGTGGTTACGGAGTTGATTAACCTCAGGGCGATCTTGTCTTTGCCGAAAGGGACGGAGCATTTCGTCTCCGATCTGCACGGAGAGTCGATGGCGTTCATACATATGATCAAGAATGCTTCCGGCGTAGTTCGCAAAAAAGTGGACGAGGTCTATTCGGACACCATTTCCGAGGAGGAGAAAAGGGCTATTTGTGCCCTCATCTATTATCCGGACGAGAGGATGGAACTCATCCGCAGGTTCTATGCCGGAGAAGAGGTGGACGGTCTCTTCAAAATGAATTCACAGATTTCTAATCTGCCCACCCTCGAAGAATGGTATCGAACGCGCCTGCATCAGGTTGTGAATATCGCGCGGGCGGTCACAATCAAATACAGCCGCTCGAAAGTACACCGTCTCTTGCCGAAAGGGTACGAATATATCATTGGAGAATTGCTCCATGAATCGAACCTTGAGCAGCATGACAGACAGACATATTACAACGCTATTATTGATGCCATTATTGAAACAGGATGTGCGGAAGATTTGATTATTGTCATCTCATATCTCATTCATTCTCTGACAATTGACACGCTGCATATCGTCGGAGATATTTTTGATAGAGGACCCGGAGCAAGCAAAATTCTCGACGTCCTTTCTACCGTCCGCGACTACGATATCCAATGGGGAAACCATGATATCGAATGGATGGGAGCGATGGCAGGAAACATGGCGCTTTTGGCTACGGTGCTGCGCGTCTCGATAAGGTATGCCAATATAGAAACCCTGGAGGAAGGATACGGTATTAACCTCCTGCCGCTGGCCAATTTTGCCATGACGATTTATGGAGACGATCCTTGCACGCTTTGGCAGACAAAGGATTTTGAAAACAACCCGCGGCTCACGCGTTCCGCGCAACTGATGGCTAAAATGCACAAAGCCATCTCTATCATTCAGTTCAAACTGGAAGGACAGACCGTGCTCCGTCACCCCGAATGGCACATGAACCACCGTGCGCTGCTTGACAAGATCGATTATAAAAAAGGCACCATCTCCATTGACGGCAAGGTTTTCTCCCTGCTTGACACCAACCTGCCTACCATTGATCCTGAGAACCCGTACGAACTGAGCCGGTACGAACAGGACTTGATGAACCAGCTTTGGCGCTCTTTCCGCAAATCGGAAAAGATGCAACGCCACCTCCGGATGCTGTACGAACACGGATCGCTGTATCTCGTGCGAAACGGTTTCCTGCTCTATCATGCGGCTATTCCGCTCAACAACGATGGCTCGTTCACGGAAGCGGATGTGTGCGGCAAAAAAGTCAGCGGGAAAGCGCTGATGGATCGGACCGACGAAGTCATCCGAATGGCATACTACGGAGAAGGAAAAGAAAAACAGGATGCACTCGATTATATGCTCTATCTTTGGGAAGGGGAGTTTTCTCCGCTCTACAGCAAGGATAAGATGACCACTTTTGAGCGCTATTTCTTAGCCGACAAAGAGACTTGGAAGGAGAAAAAAGGTGCTTATTTCACACTTGCTGACGACGAGAATGTCTGCCGGAATATCTTAAATGAATTCGGTCTTGATCCTGCGACGGGGCGTATCATTAACGGGCACGTGCCCGTTCGCACCATAAAAGGAGAAACGCCTACTCGGGCTAACGGACGAAGATTTGTCATTGACGGAGGCTTCTCCAAACCGTATCAGGAGAAGACCGGTATTGCCGGATATACGCTGATTTATAACAGCCATGGTATACAACTGGTGGAGCATGAATCCTTTGAATCCAGAGAACAGGCGGTTATATCCGGATCGGATATTCACAGTCGGACGCTCTTGCAGGATTTCTCCGGCAAACGGATACGGATCAAAGATACCGACAAAGGAAAAGAACTGCTGGAGCAGATTGAGTATCTCGAGCAACTCCTCCATGCCTACCGCACCGGTGCCTTCAGACAAAAATAACCCCATCCATAACCGGTTAACTGCTAATTCGCTACCGGTTTACCGCTAATTCGTACCCGGTTTGCAGCTAATTCGCTACCGGTTTACTGCTAATTCTTACCCGGTTTGCGGCATCCTCGCATTCGCTTCGTAACCGACTTGCTGTCCGTTCGCACTCATTCAGCACACGTTTAGCACTCGGTTAGCACTCCGCACCAAAGGATAACCGAAGGATTCCCCAAGGATAACCGAAGGATAAAAGGGCAAAAAACGATTTTTTGCCCTTTTACTATATATATACATAGTATATATATACTTTATTTGGGTTCTTATAGAAAAACCAAATGCTTTTACGCCTATACAAGAGCCTTTATATTCTGCTCTGTATTTCCCGGTAATAAATCTATCGGACGCAGTTCTATCATGGTCTTGGCGCCAAATTCTCCGCGCTCTTTCATACGGACTGCTGCACGGGCGCAACTGACCATTACCTGCCCCGTCAAGGCGGGATTATTGATCTCCATATTGAATTCGAACCGCTGGTTGTGGGTCTCGCCGGACACACCGGAGCGAACGAGATGTACACCGTGCGCTACGTTATTTAGTGCATCTACACTCTCTACTTGGATCACATGAGTCTCGTCGTGCGCAAAATAATCATCCGCAAGCAGGTTGGCCTCTACGGTCTTGAAATCAGCTCCGTCCTCCAACTCGATATACACCATTCTGCGGTGAATGCCGGTACCTAAAGGAATGGTCATACTCAGCGCATTCTTAACACCTTTGATGGCTTTGGCGGCTACTGTATGCCCCATACTCCGTCCGGGACCGAAATTAGTGTACGTCAGGCCTTTTGGTGCCATGGCTGTCAGAAGAGCGCGAACCATGCTGTCTGTTCCGGGATCCCAGCCGGCGGAAAGAATACTTACCGTTCGGTTCGTCTGGCATACCGGATCCATCTGGCTGCGAAGTCCCCATATCTGACCGTGGATATCAAAACTATCTACGGTACATATACCTTTGCTTGCCATGATTGCAGCGAACTTCGGTACCTCGCGGGTCGGTGTGCATAGCAACATCACATCAATATTGCCTGCGATACAATCCAGACAGTCATTATGGTGATAAATGCCTGCCAACTCCATGTCCGGTGCTGCCTTGATGGCTTCCTCTGCGGCACGACCTATATTGCCGTAACCTAAAATTGCTACTTTTATCATAATCTATAATTGTGAATTGTGAAATAATCGTGCCCCTTGGGGGCTAAGAATTGTAAATTGTGAATTTACTCTACCGTAACCGATTTTGCAAGGTTACGGGGCTGATCCACATCGCATCCCTTGACTACGGCTATGTGATAAGCCAGCAATTGAAGCGGAATGACGGTCAATAACGGAGTCAGACATTCCTCTGTCTCCGGCACTTCAATTACATAATCTGCTATCTTGCTTACCATCTTATCCCCTTCTGTCACAATAGCTATCACACGGCCGTTCCTGGCTTTGATTTCTTGGATGTTGGACACTACTTTCTCATAAGTACCGCAACGCGGTGCTACTACCACCACCGGCATTTCTTGTGAAATCAGGGCGATAGGTCCGTGTTTCATCTCTGCTGCAGGATAGCCTTCGGCATGGATATAACTGATCTCTTTCAGTTTGAGTGCGCCCTCTAACGCTACCGGATAATTATACCCGCGTCCGAGATAGATAAAATTCTGTGCGTATGTAAATGTCTTGGCAAAATCGGCGATACGTTTGTTCTGTGATAATACGCACTCTATCTTGTCAGGAATCTGACCCAGCGCACGAACCACATGCAGATATTGCTCTTCGCTCATCGTCCCTTTCTCTTTGCCTATACATAGTGCCAGCATGGTCAATGCCACAACTTGCGCCGTAAATGCTTTGGTGCTGGCTACACCGATCTCCGGTCCCACATGGGTATAACATCCGCTGTTGCTCAGCCTCGGTATTGATGCGCCGATCACATTACAGATCGAGAAAATGAATGCGCCTTTTTCTTTCGCTAACTGAATGGCAGCTAATGTATCTGCCGTCTCGCCGGATTGAGAGATAGCGATCACCACGTCGTCTCTGTTGATTACAGGCTTGCGGTAGCGGAACTCGGACGAATACTCTACCTCCACCGGTATCTGCGCAAACTCCTCTATGGCATACATGGCTATCAATCCTGCATGCCAGGAAGTTCCGCACGCTGTGATGATGATGCGCTTGGCGTTCATGAAACGCTCTTTGTTATCGATAAATCCCGAGAGGGCGATATTGTCCTGACGCACGTTCACACGGCCGCGCATTGAATCTGCCAGTGTTCGGGGTTGCTCGAATATCTCCTTGAGCATAAAATGCGGATACCCGCCTTTCTCCAACTGGCTCAACGATAACTCCAAACGCTTGATCTCCGGTGTCTTCTGAACATTATTGATAGTCGTTATTTCTATTCCTTCGTCCTTCGTACTTTGTCCCTTGGTACTTTGTCCCTTCGTACTTTGTCCCTTGGTACTTTGTCCCTTGGTACTTAGTTTCACTACTTCTTCATCCTCAATATAAATGACTTTGTCTGTATATTCTACAATAGGCGTTGCGTCGGACGCAATGAAATACTCTTCCTGTCCTACTCCTACAACTAACGGAGAACCCTTACGCGCTGCTATCAGCGTATCCGGATGGTCTTTGTCCAGCACAGCTATTGCATAGGCTCCGATCACCTGCTGCAATGCCAGCTGCACAGCCGTCCTCAGATCCACGTGCTTGTTTACCTGGGTATATTCTATCAGCTGTATAAGAACCTCGGTGTCCGTCTCTGATTTGAACGAATATCCCTCCTTCTGCAACCCCGCCTTGAGAACAGCGTAGTTCTCGATAATTCCGTTATGGATGATTGCCAGCCGCTCGCTCTCGGAGTAATGGGGATGGGCATTGACGGTATTCGGTTCGCCGTGGGTCGCCCAACGCGTATGAGCGATACCTATCGTACCGGTTGTGTCTTTGTCCGATGCGTAGGCTTCCAGTTCTGCTACTTTACCTTTCGCTTTGTATATATTCAACTGTCCTTGCGCATTGATGAGCGCCACGCCGGCACTGTCATAGCCGCGATACTCCAATCGGTGCAATCCTTTTATCAAAATCGGATACGCATTCCGTTTTCCGATATATCCTACTATTCCACACATAAGATTTGAAAATTTGTTATTGAGATTTTGCAACACGTATAAAATCCATAAATAATGGATGAGGGCTGAGCACAGTACCTGAAAACTCAGGATGGTACTGCACTCCTATGAACCATGGATGATTTTTTAACTCTATTATTTCCACCAAATCCGCCTCCTTGTTTATCCCTACGCATTGCATGTTGTGCTGTTCATATAACTCCCTATAGGCATTATTAAACTCATAGCGATGCCTGTGACGCTCGCGGATCTGTTCTTTGTCGTAAATAGCCCTCACTTTGGAGCCCTCGCGCAAATGACATTCGTACGCTCCCAATCGCATAGTTGCGCCCTTGTATGCCAGTTGCTTTTGCTCCTCCATCATATCTACCACATTATGCCTTGTTTCCGGGTCAAACTCAGTACTATTGGCGTCGGTTAGACCTAAAACATTACGTGCGAACTCGATGGTCATACATTGCATACCAAGGCATATTCCAAAGCAGGGGATGTTGTTTTCGCGTGCGTACCGGATAGCTGCTAATTTGCCTTCTATTCCTCTGCCGCCGAACCCCGGTGCAATGACGACACCTTGGAATCCGTCCAAACATTGCGCCACATTTTGATCTGTCAATCTGTCCGACAATATTTCAGTCAGTTCTAACTTGCAGCGGTTATAAGTGCACGCATGGGAAAGGCTCTCGCGGATAGACATATACGCATCGTGCAACTGTACATATTTTCCTACCAGCGCAATGCGGACAGGTGTGGTCGCTTGTCTGCGCAGTTCCAGAAAATGGTCCCATTCTATCATGTTCAATGGACGAAGCGTTTGCGGATCAATTCCGGTATGTTCCAATACTATCTCATCCAAGTTTTCACGATGCAAGTTCTCCGGCACCTCATAGATAGAATCCGCATCCACACACTGCACTACTGCTTTGGGGTTCACGTTACAAAACAGCCCCACCTTGGTCTTCATAGATTCAGGAATAATGTGCTCCGTGCGAAGAACAATAATATCCGGCTGCACACCGCTTTGTTGCAATGCTTTGACTGAATGCTGAGTCGGTTTGGTCTTCAACTCATGAGCCGCCGCCAGATATGGGACATATGTGAGGTGAACCGAAAGGCAATCGCGCCCCAACTCCCATTTCATTTGCCGCATGGCTTCTATGAAAGGCAAGGACTCAATATCCCCCACTGTACCGCCTATCTCCGTGATCACAAAATCATATTTACCGCTTTCACCTAATGCCATCACATTATGCTTGATCTCGTCGGTAATATGCGGGATCACCTGTACTGTCTTGCCTAAAAAATCACCTCTCCGCTCTTTCTCTATGACGGAGTGATAAATCCGTCCGGCTGTCAAATTGTTTACTTTATGTGTTTCTACATTCAGGAAACGCTCGTAGTGCCCCAGATCCAGGTCCGCCTCGTGACCATCGACCGTCACATAACATTCTCCGTGTTCATAGGGATTGAGCGTTCCCGGATCCACATTGATATAAGGATCCAGTTTCTGATTCGTTACACGCAGACCGCGTGCTTGCAGCAGTTTACCCAACGAAGCCGCCACAATACCTTTACCTAACGAAGAAGCAACGCCTCCGGTAACAAAGATATAATGACACTTATTCATAATGATATTTCTGTTCTA
>CALEPS010000100.1 GCA_937910305.1 uncultured Bacteroidales bacterium
TGGCACTTCCTGCCCGTCTCTGGACGCTCCTGTTATCACGAACATCAGTGGTGCATCCAAGGTCATCACGTTTGACGCGGTGGAAGGCGCAGAAAACTACAAAGTGGACATCTACCGCGGTAACTTTGCCGTTTATACGCAGGCTGACGTGACCAACGGCGATACGATTGATTTTGCACCGTATGTGGAGAGCGACTACACCGTCTATCTGACGGCAGAGGCGGAGGGACTGCAACCCGCTGTTTCGGAGGGCTACACATGGCACCTAGCCGCTTCCGGTGCAGACCTGCCTTTGAGCGAGGTATGCAGCAAAGAGGTCAGTGCCGCTGACGGTGGTGTCTATCTGACAGTTGAAACCGATGCTGAGGGGCGTATTGTATTCACCCTCTCCGGCGAGAACAACCCCGTATGGCGCGGCGGAGGATTGCAGGTCGATATGCTTACCGTCTATGGCGATAAACTGCAGAACTACTTCGACAAGAAAGGCGAAGACGGCACCTCCGGCTATGCCGCAGGAACGACCGTGTTTACTTTGGTGCCCCGCAGCGATATTCGGGTGCATTACGGCGATGTGATCTACTACAAAGGTAATGTGGAATGGACAGTCGTAGTGGATGAGCAGACGAAGAACCCGTGGGCGGGTAACTATGAGTTCACCTATGTCTATGGTACCAAGTGTACTGCTTCTCTGCCGCGTCTGGACACACCGGTTATCAGCAACATCACCGGCGAAGGGGTCATCTCCTTTAGCGCAGTGGAGAATGCCGATAGTTACAAAGTATTCGTCTATGATGCAGACGAAGAACTCGTCACGGAGCAGGCGGTAACCGTCGGCGGCTCGATAGAGAAGGGCGAGTCTGTACTGGACGGCTTCACCTACACCGTTTATCTGCAGGCATTGGCGGCAGAAGGCAGCACTGAGTACCGCGACAGCCAGCTGAGCGAACCCTATACTTGGAAACCGGGTACAGGAACAGGTGTCGGGATCGTATTCACCGCAGAAGCCGTTGTCAATGTCTATACTATTGACGGCACACTGCTGATGAGCGGCGCACGGATGCAGGACATACAGGCTACACTCGCTCCGCAGGGAACACAGATATATATACTGAAGGATAAAAACGGTAAATCCGGCAAACTGTTGGTTAAATGAAAAGGTTGTTGACAGTAGTAGGTATGGCACTTGTGCTCGCGCTCCATGCGTGGGCACAGGTGGATACCGAATTTTGGTTCGCCGCACCGTACCTCTCCCCGAAGCACAAAGCGGAGAGAATAACGCTCAATATAGTCACATACGACCGTCCGGCTAACGTCACTGTCTCACTTCCTGCGGATAACCGCGTGCTGCTGAATAACCGCGCCGTTGCCGCGCACTCCGTCTATACCTTTTCGCTGGGTGCTATAACGGGTAACGAGGCAGACCCCTCTGCCTATCTCTCCGACATAGCCACCAAGGCGGACGGAGTTGTGCACCCCAAAGGTCTCTTAATCACATCTTCGGTGCCGGTCTCGGCTTATTTTACTACCTCCAATGAGAACGCGGAGATATATACCCTGAAAGGCTCCCACGGTCTCGGAACGGACTTTGTTGTGCCGATGCAGAACCGCTACCGTTGCGGTCTGCTCAACAGTGAGGACCCGCGTACTGACCAGGCGTATGCCATCCATACCGATATGAAGGCGCACGCCTCGGTGGAGGTGGTGGCAACAGAAGACAATACCCATGTGCAGATCGTCACCCGCGTGCCGACCAATGTGGATGCAGCGGCTACCACCGTCAACGTGACGCTCAACAGGGGGGAAACCTATGCCGTGCAGAGCCGGCAGACCGACACACCGGCTGCGCTGCTCCTGGGCGGCACACGTGTCACATCCGACAAACCCGTTGCGGTCAACTCCACCGACGACTCCGCTACCGACTTCTCACAGAACAACTGGGGAGACAAAGACCTCGTGGGTGAACAGTTAGTACCGGTGGACCTGACGAGTGACCGCTATGTGGTGGTGGCGAACAACTCTGGCTCGAACCGCCACGAGTATGCCTATTTCTATGCGATAGACTCCCCCGCGGAGATATACACTACCGACGGTACTACCGAGACCCTGGTCGGTACCGCCTCCGGCTACCAGCCTTTGGAGAAGAAACTGGCGAACCTCTCCGCCAACTGTTTCTATACCAAGGACGGCACGCCGTTCGTCTGCTTCCAGCTCACCTCCAATGACGAGGGACGCGAACTGGGCGGCACCATTCTCCCCAGCCTCTCCTGCTCCGGCTCTACCGAAGTGGCGTACGTACCGGTACTCGCTTTTGTGGGCAACTCCGCCCCTACTGTCACCGTACATGTATCCGTACTGACACGCATGGAGAATATCGATGGCTTTACGGTCAACGGTTCTTCGCTGGACCTGCCGCAGGAGTCCTTTGCGCCGGTCCCCGGTATGCCCGAATGGGCGTACGCAGCGGACGTGGCGATAACCATCCCAGCTACCATGCCGTGGATACAGGTGAAAAACAGCAAGGGACTCTTCCACCTCGCGATACTCGACACGGGAGGAGGCGCATTCTCCTACGGCTATTTCTCCAATTTCGGCAAACTGACCGTAGCAGCGCAGACCGACCACGACTACTATTTCACGGGCGAGGACATCTCTTTCTCCCTGCGCGAGCCCGATACCTACAGCGAGATTCACTGGACAGGACCGCGGGGAGATTTCGGACTCAATGACCCGAACCCGGTTATCACGGACCTGACTGAAGCGGATAACGGGCAGTATATCGTTTGGGGTACGCACAAGGAAGGCTGCGAAATGATACCCGATACCTTCACTCTGAATATCCTTTCCGCTTCGCCGGAGCATAACATAGCCGTATGCAAGGGCGACTCCGCTGTCATTACCGCCGAGGGAGTGGCTCCCTTTACGTGGTATAAGAACGGCACGCCGCTCGGTTATACGGAGAAGACCTACAAAGACAAATTTGAGGCGGATGCCACGTTTGTCATTGAGCAGTTCGTGGAAGGACTGAATGTAATCACATGGATAGGACCGGATACCTTCGCTCTCCATACCGAGGATAGTACGATACTTTGGATGCAGACCTACGAGCATATTGCGCAGGGGGTCGATTATGACCTGTATTACCGCCTTTCCGTTCCCCAAGCCAATGCCGCTGCTCCTAAAATAACGATCACTGTCAATAACAGCCGGACCTCGGTTATTTCTGTACCGAACCCGCCTGCTGTTGCAGCGGGCACGTTCCGATGGACTGCCGATGCCGACTTCGCGCTCGTGCAGATAACGGTGCAGAAACCCAAGGACGGCAGGTTTGTCACCATAGACAGCCTCTCCTTCATCCCGCGTCTGCCGCTAACGGAGACCGTCTATGTGCAGGTGCAGGAAGATTTCAAACCTCTCATAGAAGGCGATAGCGTACTTTGTGACGGAGCCGTAAGGCTGAAGACCCGGTTGGAATACGACTCCTATCTGTGGAGCACCGGTGAGACCACCCGTGCTATTGAGGTCACTTCACCCGGTGTTTATACGGTAACGGTCATGTCCGGCAACTGCGAAGGCACCAACAGCATCACTGTCTCGGCGGCTCCCGCCACTGTCTTTACGATGGAGAACCCGGATGAACAGTGCGAGGGTGAGACGGAAATTCTCATTCCCGCTGTCGTCACAGGAGGAACCATGGAGCAATGGCAGCTCTGGCTGGACGGCACGATGCGTGCTTCAGGCACGGACCTGCCTGTCGCCTGTACGCTCGCCGATGCTCCGGCTGCGGGCAAGCATAACGGCTTCGTGCGTTTCACCGACGCACCCTGCGGACGCGTCACCGAACTGCCGTTCACACTCGGCGTCCGCCTCTCTGCCGACATCTTTGCACAGCGGTGGAACGACCTGCTTGCCGTCAAGAACGCCGATAATAACGGAGGACTCGTCATCACCGCCTACGACTGGTTCTGCAACGACCTGCCTATGAACGAACACCGCTCGTATATCTATGTGCCGGAGCAGTTCGCTGAAGGCGACACCTATACCGTACGGCTGACCCTCGCGGACGGAACACAGATACAGTCATGTCCCTATACGCCGGTGTTTGTTGAGTATGAGGATGACGGACTGGAGAGCGTCTATAATGTCATGGGACAGCAGGTGCAGCAGGCAGGTGTACCGGGATTCTATATTGTCCTCAAAAACGGAGTGGCAACGAAGATAATGCGTCGGTAAATGAGATACAGGTGGGTGGTCATAGCGGTATGTTTCCCTTTGTTGCTGTGTGCACAGACTGGCACACGGTTCTGGTTCGCGGTGCCCTATCTGACCCCTCAGCATGACAACAGTCTTGCCGCCGAATATAGCAAACTGTGTTTCACCTCCTATGATCGACCCGCTACCATCACCGTCTCCCAACCCGGGATGACGGACGTGACCGACTGGCATTATTTCGCACCTTATACCATTACGCTTGCCGCCAACTCCACGGTGGACGTGCCGCTCAGTACCATCGGTATCAACCGTGCGGAACACAAGAAGAAAGTGCCGTACGGTATTCTCATCGAGTCCGATGAGGACATATCCGTCTATTTTGCGCAAACCAATGCCAATAGCGAAATCTATACCCTCAAGGGGGAGAACGCCTTGGGCACGGATTTTATCGTGGGCATGCAGAACGCCTATCCCACTTCATGGTCAGGTTTCGCTTCCATCGAGATTCTGGCTACGGAGGATAACACCGTTGTGGACATCACCACCCCCGTACCTTCTGCCAACAACCCTACCGGTGCCCCCGTTCAGGTGACCCTCAACCGCGGCGAGGTCTATACCGTAGTTGCCAAAAGTGCCGGTGCTGCCGACCATTTGTCAGGCACCGTCATTCATGCCTCCCAACCCGTGGCTGTCAACTCTACGGACGACAGTGTCGCTGCTTCAGGGCAGGACCTCGTGGGAGACCAACTCGTGCCCGACCGCTTGGCGGGAACGGAATATATAGCTGTAAAACATACAGGGCAGGCGGAGAACCTCTATATCTACGCTTTGCAGGATAATACTTCTTTTACCGTCAACGGGGCCACCCAACCGGTGCTGAACACGGGACAAACGCGTGTGCTCGGGTTGACAGACGCCGTCTCGTATATTCAGTCTGGCCAGCCGCTTGTCATCTTCCAACTCACCGGCGATGGCGGAGAATTAGGAGGCACGCAGTTGCCAAAATTGGCCTGTACCGGTTCGTCCGCGGTGGTCTATAAGGCGCGGTTCGCCGCCCAACCGAAAGTGGTTGTACTGGTTCATAGTGACTATACAGGGTATTTCCGGGTCAACGGCTCGTCCTCCGCACTCACGGCCGCGGATTTCTCGGTCGTGCCCGGCGCCACGGACTGGAGTTACTGCGTCAAACCGCTGACGCCGCAAGCTTCTACAGGACTGCTCAATATCCGTAATGACAGTGCGGTCTTTCATCTCGGGGTGCTGGATAGCGGCGGAGGAGGAACATGCACCTACGGCTATTTTTCGGATTATAACACGGAGCACTTGACTGCTACCAACGGCAAACCCTTTTATATAGAGGGAGAAACCCTCAGTTTGAGCCTGAAGGATGCAGACCGGTATAGCGACATCGTCTGGACTTTTGCCGACGGCACAGAGGTAACGGGTCCCGAAGTGGACCTGCCCGCCATGCTGTCCTATATGGGCTACGTATCGGTCACGGCCAAAAGCAAGAACGGCTGCGACCTCATTCAGGACACACGGCAACTGGCACTGCATATCCTCACTCCGGACGAAAGAGATTCGGTTATCTGTGAGGGCTCCGAAGAAACACTTACAAGGGCGGTGGACAAGTTCGGCTTCAACATGCTGGGCTTGCACGATGATACCGTCACCTGCTCTGCGCCGCCGCAACAGCTGTGGAAAGCCGTGACGGAGTTGGAAGAGGGGCAACTCTACGCCTTGACGCTGGACCTGTCCGTCGCCAATACGAACAGGAAAGCCAACCTGCAGATAACGGCGAACGGAGAGGCGATAGGCACGGTCGCATCCGTTTCGCTCTCTACTACAGCCACCCCTTATACGTTCCGCTGGACTGCGACCAATAAGGGAAGAACCGAAATAACCATCCGAACCACCGTCGGTACCGTCAGCGGTGCGGTCATCCGGATAGCCGGTGTGGTATTACAGCCCGTCTTCCCAGTCACCGAGACCGTGCATGTGCTCTTAACCGCCAATCCTCCGGTCGTACCCGTGCTGAGCGCGTTGGCGGACTCGGTAGCAGAAGGGGAAACAACCTCCGTCCGCGTGAGCAACGGACAGAACGGCATCTCTTACTATTGGTACAAAGAGGGAGTACCCGTTGCGGAAGATGTGAACTGGATAGAAGCAGTAGAGGGGGAATATACCGTAAAGGCAGTGAATGAAGACGGTTGCGAAGAATGGTCACAGCCGCTGCATATCTATACAAAAGAGAACCCGGAGCCTTCTGAACCTCCTGAACCTGTGTATTCGGTTGTAGTGGAACTGCTGACAGAAGAAGTGACGCTTTGCGATGGCGATGAACGGTTCGATATCGCCTATATGGTTACGGAAGGCGAGGCGCATGTACTGACTCTTGGAGGAACAACCATCCCTCTGAATGGTATGGGGACGGAAGAAATGACCTACCTCGGCGGACCGTGTGATACCATATGGGAACTGACTTTTACCGACACCGTACACCATGTGTCGGCACAACCGCTCAAACTGGCATTGCATGTCTATTTCTCGCCGCTGGGCATCTTCACCCAGAAATGGGGCAACACCCTTGCCGCATATAATGGCGACTACAGCGGGTATCATCTCATCCTGCGCGACTTTCAATGGTGGCAGGACGGACAGGCATTACTGGGGGAGAACAAATCCTATCTCTATCTGCAGGAAGGCTTCCCCGCCGGTGCTGAATATGTGCTGACGGCGGTCTTTACCGGTCAGGACGGCAAAACGAAGACCATGCGGACCTGCCCCTATGTCCCCATAGAAGGGCAGCAGCCGGCTCCCCGGAGGATTTATACTGTTTCGGGAATGAACGTGAATAACATCTCCTGTCCGGGAGTATATCTGGTGATAGAAGGTGAAAACAAGAAATTAGTGATTCAACCATGAATAGAAGATTATTAGTCAGCGTGTTGTTATTGTTGGTGACAGCCGGTATGGTTTGGGGCGCACCGCAGAAACGCAAAAGCAAAAGTAAGAATGAGAAGGACTATGCCCACTACGTCACCGTGTGGGGAGGAGCAGGGTATGGTTCGCTATATCACAATGCACCGGACTGGAAAGCGCTCGGCGGACCCGGAGCCGAAATAGGTGTCGGATATGAGTATGACAAGAAGAACTTTATCTTTCATACGGGTCTGGAAATGCAGTACATTATGAGTATAAGCCGACTGCGCAACTCGTTCCGTGAGAATGTGGATTTCCTCTATACGCCCCTTCCGGACTACACGCTTGCTTATCACTATGATTTCACTTCTTTCAAAGACACGGAGCATGCCCTGATGCTCAATCTGCCGATACTGGCAGGCTGCCGCTTTGCGCAGGACTGGTTCTTCACAGCCGGCGTGCGTGTCGGTTTCGGCGTGTTCGGTCAAGCCAATGCCAATGCCAATGTACAAGTCACTTTTACCGACCCTGTTTTTGCGGAAGATGTGGACCAGGGACATTATGCCGGATGGTATGCTGTAAAGGACCGTATGCCCTTGCGGCTGGGACTCAATATAGCCCCCTCGGCTGAGATAGGACGTTATCTCAACAAACATATGCGTCTCTCGATCTTCGGCGAATGTAATGTGCTGAATATGAATCATACCGCAACAGATCAACCGCTATTGGATATGGCGGCAATGAGCCGTCCGGATAATATACAGGTTCATTCGCTCTTCTGCTCGGACAAAATGGCAGATAATAAAGTGCATAACTTTATGGTAGGTGCCCGCTTTACTTATCTCATTGCGCTGGAGAAAGAGAAACCCGCTAAGAAACATACGCATACTACCTCCAAACCCAAACCGAAAACTACCCCCAAACCGGCAACCAAACCTACACCGGCATCCGAGACTACTCCGGCACCCGAAGATACCATCCGTTTCGGAGACATGGTGGTTAAGAAAGACGAAGCCGTTGTGTTGGCTAACCTGATGTTTGAGTTCCGTACGGCGAATATCATTCAGGAATCGACACAGCAGTTGCAAACGCTGTTGGATATGATGCTCACCCGTCCGGATATACATATCCGCATCGTGGGACATACCGATAATGTGGGTACGGACGCTTTCAACGACCGTCTGTCGCTGCAGCGTGCCGAGGCTGTGAAACAATATCTGACAGACCACGGAGTTGCTGCCGGACGCATTACTACGGAGGGACGCGGCTCGCGCGAACCGATAGATACCAATAATACGGATGAAGGACGCCAACACAACCGCCGTGTGGAATTCACGGTTATCAGTCAATAAAGCCCTCATCGGGGTGTTGCTGCTGATCGCAGGTGAGGCTCTCGCCGCCTCGCCTGCGCAGACGTGGCACGGACTCGGCATAGGAGTACAGGGTGGCATGGAAACGGTATCTTCTGCCTTCGGACCTGCTGCGGACTTCAACTTGACCTACGAACTGGAGTATCAGCGTTTCCTCTTTTCTATCGGCGCAGGAATAGGCTACGGGGCTGTCTTTTCCAGACAAAAAGAGGTGCAGGAGTACACAGATATGGATGACGAAGCCGCCGCTCCGGTTCGTGACTACGACAACTTATATGCCCTGCGGCGCACTACCCGCCAAAACAGAAGCCAAAGCCATTGCCGGATACATATACCGGTCCTGCTTGGCGGACATTTCGGCTCGTGCTATTTCATGATAGGTGCCGCAGTAGCTTTCCCGTTTTATGCTGCTGCTCAACTGGACATCACGGAAACGGACGAAATAGCCTACAACGCGTTCTACGATGATTTTAACAGCCATCCCTTTGTCCCGGCAGGACAGAGGTCATACTCGTTGCCTGTTGATGTTTCCATGCCGGCTGTGGACATCGTTCCGATGGTGGAAATGGGCTGGTATCCGGGCAATACGAACCGCCACACTGTCAGGGTGGCGGTCTTCGCGGAGTATGGCGTAAACACGCACTCATTTAGAGCCGGGCTGAAATTACAATATATTTATCGGGCGCAACGTAGCAGGTTCCCGTGCCATTGTATGGTTTTTTAGTTGCTCAATTGCTCGCAGCGTTAATCGGGAAAAAGCATAATCATCCAATTCCTCCCACCGGACAGCAATAGTCCCTTCTATTTGCGGCAACTCCTCCACCTTATGTATTATAAACCGCGCGTGTATCTTCTGATGCGAGAGGACGTGCGATAACTCGCAGACCGCCTGCGGCTGACAGAGTACAGACCGCTCCGCTGACAGAGTACGGACCGAATCAGTCTGTACTCTGTATTCTGTATTCTGTACTCCTTCACTTTCCTCGCAGGGGAACTCGTAGAGGTGATACCATATATCTTTTGGGTCCTCCCTCCGCCGGATAAGAGTATATACTTCTGACGGCTGAATGCTGACGGCTGACTGCTGTAAGTAGATATGGTAATCGAACCACCGGTCACGCATTTTCGGCCGCTGTTTTCGTACGGGCAATAACTCCGCCGTGCCGTGGGCATGCGCCGCACAGAAATCCGCCAGCGGACAACTCTCGCAACGACTGACAGCTGAATGCTGATGGCTGACGGCTTCTAACACAGGCGTGCAGTACAGCGCACCGAACTCCATGATAGCGGAGTTGAAAAGACGCGGGTCGTCGCGGTCCAGCAGTTCTTCTATCTTCTTGTGAAACAGTTTCTTTCCTGCCGTAGTGTCGAAAGGTTCGTCGATATCGAAAAGCCTTGCCACAACGCGATATACATTGCCGTCCATAGCAGGATAGGGCTGGTTGTATGCAAACGAAGCAATCGCTCCGGCGGTATAGTCTCCCACACCGGGCAGAGCCCGGATCTCCTCAAAAGTACGCGGAAAATGATAGGCAGGTATCTCTTGGCTTTCGACTTTCGACTTTTGTCTTTCTACTATCATTTTCGCCGCTTTGTGCAGGTTCCGCGCGCGGGAGTAATAACCCAGTCCCTGCCATTCGCGCAAAACCTCCGCTTCGTCCGCCGCTGCCAGATCACGGACGGTAGGCCAACGCTGCAGAAAACGGCGGTAATACTCCAGACCCTGAGCAACACGCGTCTGTTGCAGAATGATCTCGCTCAGCCATATGGCATATGGGTCCTCCGTCTCACGCCACGGCAAGTCGCGGTGGTTAACGAAATACCATTCGTATAAACGGCTATATATGAGTGATTTAGCCATAAAAAAAGACGTTTTTGAGCTATAAATACTAAAATTGACCACAAAATTAGAAAAAAATTTGCACATGTCAAAATATTTTACTAATTTTGCACGATTTTTTCGCGGAAGGAGGATCACTCCTCTCTAAAAACAGAAAATTTATAACAGACAATATAGTATGACAAAAGCAGAATTAGTAAATGAAATTGCGATCAGCACGGGTTATGACAAGAAGTCAATCAACCTGATACTGGATAGCATGCTGGATCACGTCAGGAAGTCTCTTGGCGAAGGGGAATTTGTTTACATGCGCGGTTTCGGAAGCTTTATCCTGAAGACCCGCAAAGCGAAAGTGGCGCGCAACATACGCTCCAAAACTTCCGTTGACGTGCCCGAGCACTCGATACCGTTCTTTGTGCCCGCTAAGGAGTTCAAAGCCGTTGTAAGAGACGTAAAAGGAAAAAAATAACATTAGTATAATAACATTTTAAATTAAACAATTATGCCAAACGGAAAGAAGCATAAGAGACACAAGATGTCAACGCACAAACGTAAAAAACGTCTGCGCAAGAATCGTCATAAGCATAAGTAATCGACGATCGTATTTTTAGCTTTGTGGCTCAAGACCCGCCTAAGTGTAGCCGGGTTGCCACAAGGCTTTTATTTTTATAAAACTCAACAAATATGAAAAGCGAATTAATTGTGGACGTACAGCCGCAAGAGATCGCAATAGCGCTGACCGAGGATGACCGGCTGCAGGAAGTGGCGCGTGAGAAACGCAATGAAGACAATTTCGCAGTAGGTAACATTTATTACGGCAGAGTCAAAAAAGTGATGCCGGCGCTCAATGCGGTTTTTGTGGATGTGGGTCATGAGAAAGAAGCTTTTCTGCACTATTTGGATTTAGGTTCTCAGTTTCGTACGCTGCAAACGTATGTTACCAAAGCCGTTTCGGACAGACGCCGGATTCCGGTCATCACCAAGACTCCGCGCCAACCCGAAGTAGGTAAAGAGGGACAGATAGCCGAGGTCCTCAAAGTAGGCGATCCTATTCTTGTGCAGGTTTCCAAAGAACCCATCAACACCAAAGGACCGCGCCTGACTGCAGAGATCTCTATCGCCGGACGGAATATCGTCCTCATTCCCTTTACCGACGGAGTCATGGTCTCCCAGAAAATCAAACGGGAAGCGGAGAGACAACGTCTCAAACAACTGATGCTTTCTATCAAACCGCAAGGTTTCGGCATCATCATCCGCACCGTAGCTGAAGACAAACGTGCCGCTGAGTTAGACAACGAACTGCGCCTCCTGATGGAGCGGTGGACACAGACCGTCAAAACCCTCCAGCAGAAAGAGCCCGTCAGCCTCGTGAGCGAAGAGATGGGACGTACACTCGGTATCATCCGAGACGTGCTCAGCCCCGATTTCACTTCCATTCAGATCAATGACAAGGAGATCTACGAAGACGTACGGCATTATCTAAGGCTCATCGCTCCCGAAAGCGAGAAGATTGTCAAACTCTACAAAGGCGCACAGCCTATTTTTGACCATTTCGACATCACCCGGCAGATGAAAACGGGACTCGGCAGAACGGTCGGTTTTAAACATGGGGGATACCTCATTATCGAGAAAACCGAAGCACTGTTCTCCATTGATGTCAATTCCGGCAGCAAGAAATTGTTCGAGGACCAGGAGCAAAACGCCTTCCAGTTCAACATGTTGGCGGCTGACGAGTTAGTGCACCAACTGCGCCTGCGCGATATTGGCGGTATCATCATCGTGGATTTTATCGACATGGATGACAAAGGCCACCAGCAGCAGCTGTACGACTATGTACGCAAACTGATGGAGCGCGACCGGGCAAAGCATAATGTGCTGCAACTCAGTAAGTTCGGACTCATGCAGATCACGCGCCAGCGCGTGCGGCCCGCTGTGGAAGTGGATGTCACAGAGGTATGCCCCACATGTGGAGGAAAAGGTAAGATCCAGTCTTCCATCCTCTTCACCGACCAGATCGAAGAAGCTTGTGCACACATGTCTTCCCATCACGGACGGGGGTTGAAACTGCATCTCCACCCATATGTGTACGCCTACGTGACGCACGGGTGGATCGCTTCACTCGCCGGCAAATGGCGCAGAGAGTATGGCGTAAAAGTGATGGAAAATCAGGCACTCGGCATGCTCGAGATGAGGTTCTACAACGAGAAAGGAGACATCCTGCAACACACGGAGGAACATGCTCCTGCCAAAGCAGAAAAGTAACAGAAAAAGAAAAGCCCGCACTCGCGGGCTTTCTTTTTCTCTCAACTCTCAACTCTCAACTTTCAACTTCCATCTCTTCTACTTCGGCTCCGGGGATATACCTTTTCAGCACACGGGCTACGCCGGTGGTCCAGTTGTTGATAGAGTCATTGTCCATCTGCAGACCGCTGATCATATGTACCACCTGGTCTATCGGCATGCCGTACCGCAGCACACCCGATATCAGACGCGCGTAGTTCCAGAACTCGCGGTCGAACTTGTAACTCAGTCCTTCCACAGTCGTCTTGAAACCGCGGGTGTTGACGAACTGGAAGTCGTACCGCTTCGTGCCGTCCTCTTTGACAACCTTGATGATCTTGCCTTTGGTAACGGACTTGGGCAACGCTATTCCCATCTCGTCGTCTGCCAGACCCGTGAAGATCTCATACGGACGACCGTCTTTCAGACCAACGAACGCTATCCATTTGTCTTTCTGGTTCTGGAACCGCACGACGTCGCATTCCAACTCCGCCGGTCGCTTCAACAGGGTGTTCTCTGTATTTTCCATAATTATTGATTGTATATGTGCTTTTGTCTTTGAGCAGCTCCGCTGCGGTCTTTTGTCTTTGAGCGAAGCGGTCTAACTGATACTTATTTTCGCGGAGCAAGAGGTCTCTCCCGCTTCGTTCTTGAGTTGGTATTGCACGCCGTCCGGCGTAACGAGATAGAGCGTCTGCAGCGTCTCGCCCGGCATCGCCTCCTTGCTGTAATTGATATCCAGCCGTACTTTCTTTCCGTAGTAATCCGGCAGGTACGCATCGGTCATCGCCTGCAGATAGCGGCAACTATTGCAATGTCCGTTGTAGTCGATATCGGAATACACCACTTTGTGCGTTTCGCAGCCTGTCGGCTCAGGAATGGTCGTCATTCGTACGCGGCTCATCTCTATCACTTCGCCGTCCACGCAGTCCGCGAACATCGGGTCGTCGAAGATGTTTACGATCTCTCTCTTCTCCAGATCCAGCACCGCCCAGACGCTCTTGCAAACACCGATGAGTGTCCACTCGCCCTCTTTCGACTTTTGACTTTCGACTTTCGACTCCTTCGCATAAATGCGGAAATTACGGGTACTCAGCATATGCGAGTTGCTCTCGATCCATGTCTCGAACCGCACCTGCTGGCAATGCGTCGGCAGTTCGTACATCTCTACGCTCAGCCGCGTCAGGATCCATGTCAGTCCGCGCGGATGAAGCGCTGCAATGCCGAATCCCAACTCATCCGCTACTGTACCTGCTACCTCCAGCAGGTAGTTCTCCAGGTTGAACAGCCGCAACTTCTTCGCCCCGTCCACCTCCTGGTACTTAATCTCGTATTCGTAATTGTATTTCATCTCTAGTCTCTAAACACTAAACTATTCCTTCAGCCATCTGTCGAGCCAACCTCTGAACTCTCTTTGCCAGAGAATGCCGTTCTGGGGTTTGAGGACCCAGTGGTTCTCGTCCGGGAAGATCAGTAACTCAGCCGGCACGCCGCGCATCTTGGCTGCATCAAACGCTGCCATCGCCTGGTTAGCCAGAATACGGTAGTCTTTCTCGCCGTGGATACAGAGGATCGGCGTGTCCCATTTATCTACGAATTTATGCGGACTGTTCTCAAACGTGCGCTGCGCGATCTTGTTGTCTTTCTCCCAGTACGCACCGCCCATGTCCCAGTTCGCGAACCATTTCTCCTCGGTCTCCAGATATTGCATCTCCAGATTGAAAATTCCGTCATGCGCAATGAACGCTTTGAACCGTCCGTCGTGGTGGCCTGCTATCCAATAGACGCTGAACCCGCCGAAAGAAGCACCCACGCATCCTAAGTGGTTCTTGTCCACGTACGGCTCTTTGCAGAACTCGTCGATGGCGGTGAAATAATCCTTCATACACTGGCCTCCGTAGTCGCCGCTGATCTCTTCGTTCCATTCTTTTCCGAATCCCGGCAGACCCCTTCTGTTCGGCGCAACGATGATATAATCGCCTGCGCTCATCATCATGAAATTCCAGCGGAACGACCAGAACTGGCTCACCGGACTCTGCGGGCCGCCCTCGCAATACAGGATAGTCGGATATTTCTTCGCCGGATCGAAATGCGGCGGATAGATGATCCACGTCAGCATGTCTTTTCCGTCCGTCGTCTTCTGCCACCGCGGCTCAACGGTCGAACGCTCGATCTGGTTGTATATATTGTCGTTCTCGTGGGTCAGCTGTTCCAGCGGCTGGTTGTACGTGTCGAACGGCTGCTCGTAATAGATCTCCGTATGGGCGTACTGCTCATGGTCTTTGCGCAGCCATTCGCGGATGTCGAGATGGTAAATCTCGTTCGCCTGACGCATGGAGTGACCTAACAGATATGCCTGATAATCCGTCACATCACCCAGACCCAGATCCCATTGACCTTCCGTCAGTTTGCTTGTCCATCCGTCCAAGGTGACGCGGTAGAGCTGAACGGTAGCATGCTTGCAAGCCGTGAAGACCAGCGCTGTGTCGTCCAGCCATTTGTATTCATCGACATTGGTGTCCATCGCGCGGCTCAGGAAACGCTTCTCGCCTGTCTCTAAATTGAGAGCCATCAGCCGGTTCTCGTCGCTCTCATAGCCGTCGCGTTCCATGGACTGCCAAGCGATCCACTCGCCGTTACGCGAATAACTCGGATTCGTGTCATAACCCTTGTTGTCGCCGGTGATATTCTTATGCGTACGCGTGCGTAAATCATATAGGTATATGTCGCTGTTCGTGCTCACGGCGTATTCCAGACCGGTCTTCTTGCGGCAGGTGTACGCTATCTCTTCGTTGTTCGGGTTCCATGCTAACTGCTCTATACCGCCGAAGGGCTTCATCGGACTCTCATAAGCCGTGCCTTCCAGGATGTTGACGCACTCGCCGATCTTGGCGGATTTGATCCGTTCGCCCTCACCGAAATACTCGGTCTCCAACTCGCATATGAAAGGCTGCGGCGCGGTTTCTGTCCATTCGTCCCAGTGTTTGTACATCAGGTCCTCGTGCATGTGTCCCGTTGCTAACGGCAGATCCGGATATTTGTCCACAGTCGAAGGAACGGTCTTCACCTGCTTGATGAGAATGACCTTGTCCCGCATCGGCGAGAGCAAAAATCCCTCAATATCCTCTGCGCCTTCTACTTCCACCTCCTCTTTGTCCCTGCGGAGATAGAGTTTGCCGCCTTTGAGGTATGCCAGACAGCCGCTGTTGCCGAACCATGCCGGTTCGCTTCCTACAAACTCGTCAATCACTTCCGGCTTTGAGTCCGCAGGACGTTCTTTCGACTTTTGACTTTCGACTGCAAACGGATTAACAATCCGGATCCAGGTGGTGGAGCGGTTTTCCTCTACGGAATAATAACTCACGGTGTAAGCGAGCAGACCGGTCTCAATATCGCTCTTGACCGAACCGATACGACCCATCGCCCACAATCCTTCCGGCGTCAATCGACCGCCTTCTATCGTGATCTGAGGCTTCGTGATCGGAGCCTTACCTTCACTCGCTTTCTCTGTGCATGACACACCAATAATTGCCATAACTGCCAATACAAATAATTTCCAGTTTTTCATTGCTATTCACTTTTGCGACTGCAAAAGTACAAAAAAATTTGCACATATCAAAATTTTTTACTACTTTTGTGCCATAAATCGTTAAAACCATGAAAATTCAGTTTTTAGGCGCAACGCGCGAAGTGACGGGCAGCAAGCACCTGATCACGACCGATTCGGGACACACTATTCTTCTCGACTGTGGTATGTATCAAGGCAAAGGAGCGGAGACAGACGCCGACAACAGAGACCTGGGTTTTGACCCGGAGAAACTGGATTGTATCGTCCTCTCTCACGCTCATATCGACCATTCGGGGCTCATCCCGTATGTCTTCAAAAAGGGCTTCCGCGGCGATATCTATTGCACCCATGCCACGCGCGACCTGTGCGCAATCATGCTTGCCGACACCGCTTTCATTCAGGAGCAGGATGTCAAGACTTATAACAAGAAAATCAACCGGCAGCACCCCCATAAAGAGAAGGGGAAGAACTATTTCCTGGAGCCGCTTTATACCCAGCAGGACGTCGATCGGGTGATGAAGCATTTCGTTTGCTACGACTACGACCGCCGGTTCCGTGTCTTTGACGATGTGCTGCTGACTTTTACCAATTCGGGCCACATGCTCGGAAGCGCGATCTGTTCGCTGGAAATCTATGAAAAATCTACCCCCTCCCTTGAGGGGAGGGAAGGGGAGAGGTTTCTCTGGAAACGCCTTTGCTACACAGGCGATATAGGGCGGGCGCACAGCCATATTCTCCCTTCGCCGATGCTCTTCCCGCAATGCGATTACCTCATCTGCGAATCGACTTACGGAGACCGCCTGCACGAGGATCCGATGGTCACGGAGCAGCAGCTGCTGGAGATTGTGAAAGACACTTGCGAGTACCGCAAAGGCAAACTCCTCATCCCTTCTTTCTCTGTCGGGCGGACCCAGGAGATCGTCTATGTCCTGAATAAACTGTACAACGAGCAATACCTCTCCAACCGCATTCCGGTCTATGTCGATTCGCCGCTCTCGACCAACGCCACGCATATCTTCCGCATGTACCCGCAGTACCTCTCGGACGAGGTGCGCGACACGCTGCGTTTTGACGACGACCCGTTCGGATTCAACACACTGCGTTACATCACCGACGTGCGCGAGTCGAAACGGCTGAATACCGACGACAAACCCGCTATCATCATCTCCGCATCCGGCATGTTGGAGGCGGGACGTATCAAACACCATGTGGCGAACCATATATCCGACCCGCGATGCACGATCCTTATCGTCGGTTATTGCGAGCCGACGACACTCGGAGCGCGTATTCAGGAACCCGGACTCAAATGGATATCTATCTTCGGACTTGACCGCAAGATCAAAGCGCAGATTACCAAACTGGAAGGCTTCTCCGGACACGGCGATTACAAAGAGATGATCGACTATCTGACGCGTTCTCTCCAGGTGGAAAACGTGCAGCGAGTCTTTGTCGTCCATGGAGAAGAGAAGGCGGCGGAAACGTACAAAGATCATCTCTATGAGGCGGGATTCAGGCATATCGAAGTACCCGAAAAAGGCGAGATAGTGACTTTGTAGCAAAAAAAATGAAGAATTTATTTGCGTAATTCAAAAAAAAGCAGCCCCTTCTACGACAGCAACAGCTACCTACAGCGTTTCGATAGCGTTGTTTCGCAGACACTTGAAGTCGATATTCCTCATCAAGCCAATCTTACCGTCTCCACCGCAAGAAAACTCAAAAAGCTGATGTCGGTGATAGCCCAAAGCACCCCTTTCAAGCCCAACTATGCAAGTCTGGGACGTACGCTTGAAATGAATCGTACCACAGTGGCGGACATAATGTCGTATATAGAACGTGCCGGACTGTTGCGCCTGCTGAGAGAGGACGACGACATATTGGATCAGTTCACTAAAGTAGAAAAGGTCTATCTGGCCAACTCCAGCCTGTGCTACGCATTGTGCGACAGTCAGCCGGACCGCGGCAGTCTTCGCGAGACCTTCTTCTTCTCGCAGATGGCTGTGAACCACAAGGTATCAGCCTCGCCAGTGTCGGACTTCATCGTCGATGGCTACACTTTCGAGGTGGGGGGACGGAACAAGACGCGGAAACAGATTGCCAACGTGGAGAAGTCATACGTGGTAAAGGATGACACAGAATATGTGTATCAGAACAACATCCCTCTGTGGATGTTCGGATTAAACTATTAATACAAAACAACACAACCCGTGGCCGCCCCGCTTTACATTAAAGTCACGAATCACCCCCGCTCCAGCCATACTGCTGCCATACCAG
>CALEPS010000101.1 GCA_937910305.1 uncultured Bacteroidales bacterium
CATGCTGGGTGCCGCGCGGGGTCTGCTGGGACATAACGCCGGCGTAGCATGTATCTTAGGCACCGGCTCCGGCAGCTGTTTCTACGATGGCGAGAAGATTGCATGGGCGGTTCCATCGCTCGGATACATTCTCGGAGACGAAGGATCGGCTGCCGTTCTCGGCAAACGGCTCGTCGGAGACCTGTTGAAGAATCAGTTGGGCGACGACCTTAAGGAGGCTTTCTTCAAGGAATATGAGACCTCTATGGCGGATATCATAGAGAAAGTTTACCGCCAGCCCTTCCCTAACCGCTTTCTGGCTAAGCTGTCCCGCTTCTGCGCCGATCACATTGACGACCCGCGCATCCGCGCACTCGTCTATGACCATTTTGTACAGTTCATCCGGCGGAACCTGAAGCAATATTTCAAGCCGTCAGCCATCAGCCATCAGCATTCAGAGGTCGGTTTCGTGGGGTCTATCGCCTATTACTACCGCCCGATTCTGGAGGAAGCGATGGCGGCGGAAGGCATACCGGTCGGCACGATCCTGCAGGATCCTGTAGAGGGACTCAAAGAGTACCACAAATCCGCCGTCGTACCCACAACGGAATAATTCGTAATTCGTAATTTTTAATTCGTAATTTGAAATGATCGATACATTTTATCTGCCGGGCAGAGTCTGCTCAACCGCTGCTATCCGTGAGATAGCACAAAAAACCGCTGCTCCATACACCATGATCTGTCTCAAACCCGAGATCGAATGGGTCTATCTGGGACAGGAGCGAATGATCCAGGTGCTCCAAATGACCGGTGCTACCATGGTCTATGCGGACCGGTTTAATAAATTCAAAATTCAAAATTCAAAATTCAAAATTACGGAAGCACCCGTCATCGACTACCAGCTTGGTGCACTGCGGGACGACTTTGATTTCGGAGCCGTGCTCCTTTGGGACACCGCCAAACTCAAAGCCCTCGTTGCCGAGATGGACACCGACTACGACTTCGCCGGATTGTATGATCTGCGGTTGCGGGCGAGTGATCTCGTTCACATTCCCGAATATCTCTATTACGAGGTGGAGACCGACACCCGCAAATCCGGTGAGAAACTCTTCGACTACGTCGATCCGCGTAACAGAGCCGTCCAGATAGAGATGGAAACGTGCGTCACGGCTCATCTCAAGCGCATCGGTGCATACTTGCAACCGGACGAATACCAGCCTCTGCCGGAAGCGGGAGAGTTCCCGGTGACTGCCTCGGTCATCATCCCTTGTAAGAACCGCGCCCGCACGATTGCCGATGCCGTCCGCTCCGCGCTCTCGCAGAAAGTGCGTGCTCCCTACTCGTTCAATGTCATCGTCATCGATGACAACTCCACCGACGGCACCGCAGAGATCCTTAACGAAATGGTAAATGGTAAATGTCCAAATAGTAAATTGATTGTCATTTCCCAGGACAAGACCTGGCACGCCATCGGCGGCAACTGGAACGTAGCGATCCACGACCCGCGTTGCGGCAAGTACGCTATCCAGCTCGACTCCGACGACACCTATTTTGACGAACACACCGTGCAGAAATTCATCGATACCTTTGAGATGGTAAATGGTAAATGTCCAAATGGTAAATGCCATTATGGCATGGTGATCGGTACTTACCAACTCACCAACATGGCGGGCGAGATCCTGCCTCCGGGCGTGATCGACCACCGCGAGTGGACAGACGAGAACGGCCGCAACAACGCCCTGCGTATCAACGGTCTGGGTGCTCCGCGCGGTTTCTACGTACCGCTGCTCCGGACGATCAACTACCCCACCACCAAGTACGGCGAGGACTACGCTGTCGGACTGCGCATCAGCCGCGACTGGCGCATAGGACGCATCTACGACGTCCTCTATAACTGCCGCCGGTGGGAAGACAATTCCGACGCCAACTGCGACATAGTAGCCATGAACCGCAACAACTGGTATAAAGACCGCCTGCGCACATTCGAACTTCTGGCACGACTCCATCAATAATCCGTAATCCGTAATTCTCATTGAACATCCGCGTAGGAATATTAACGGCTCCGAAAATTGAGTTCGAGCAGCGGGAACACACGTTCGTCTTAAAGAACGTGCGTATTGGCATCGGCTTCCATTGGGACCGGCACGAGGATCAGGAGTTCGCCGGCACGCTGGAGATAAAGTCTGTTCCCAACCCCGTTATGCAAGGGGGAAAACCGTGGCAGGTAGCCGTCAACACCATTGATCTGGAAGACTACCTCTGTTCCGTCATTTCATCCGAGATGAACGCCGACAGCCCCATGGAGCTGCTCAAGGCGCATGCCGTCATCAGCCGCAGTTGGGCAATACGCCAAATCGTAAATAGTAAATCGTCAAATCGTAAATTGCACGAAGGTTTTGACCTTTGTGCAGATGACCATTGCCAGCGTTACGAAGGACTGCGACGGATGAACGAACGCGCCGTAGAAGCCGTCCGCGCCACTGCAGGGCAAGTACTGACAAATGAACAAATGGTAAATGGCAAAATGGTAAATGAAATCTGTGATTGCCGTTACCACAAATGCTGCGGAGGGCGGACCGAGGTCTGGAGCACCTGCTGGGAAGACATCGACGTGCCCTATATCAAATCCGTCGAGTGCCCTTACTGCAACCCTAAACACATAAAGGGTTTGAGTTCACATGGTGAACGGTCTTTCGACTTTCTACTTTCGACTTGTCTCAATGACTACGACCGGGAGACCACGGATTTCCACGACTGGCAGGTGATCTACACCGCCGAAGAGTTGAGCGACATCATCCGCTCCAAATCCGGTATTGACTTCGGCGAGATCATCGACCTCGTTCCTCTCAAACGCGGTCCGTCGGGACGCATCTGCGAACTGAAGATCGTCGGCACCAAGCATACGGAGATCATCGGCAAGGAGTTGAAGATCCGTCTCTGGCTGAGCCGCAGTTGCCTCTATAGTTCCTGGTTTGACATAGAGAAAAACACACCTGCCCCTTCAGGGGAAGGTCGGGAAGGGGCTTCGTCCTTCGTACTTACCGGTCACGGCTGGGGCCATGGTGCAGGGCTTTGCCAGATTGGTGCGGCAGTCATGGCGGCGGAAGGAAAGACCCACGAAGAGATCCTGACCTACTACTACCCCGGCACTACACTAAATGACCAAATAGTAAATGACTAAATAGTAAATGACCAAATGGTAAATGCCAAAATGGTAAATGAATAAATGGTAACTGACTTAGCCTTGCAGCGCGATAAATACAAACACCTCTCCGACGAGGAATGGCGTTGGTTCTTGCAGCAGGTAGAGGGGCGCGAACGGACGGTGGACAAACTGCCCACTTTCGCTGCCATCGAGGACTGGTGGTATCCGGTACGCCTGTCTTGTGAACAGTGCTCCTCGGAACTCACCGCGCGCTACAAAGCACAGATCGTACTTGGTACTTGGTCAAATGGTACTTGTCTTGACCTCACCGGAGGCTACGGGGTTGATACTTATTTCCTGTCCGAACACTTTGCCCGCACCGACTACGTGGAGCAGAACGCCGAGTTGTGCCGTATCGCTGCGCATAACTTCGCACTTAGTCAAAAGTCGAAAGTCGAAAGACAAAAGC
>CALEPS010000102.1 GCA_937910305.1 uncultured Bacteroidales bacterium
TATACATATAACAAACCCCAAAAGTTTTGTGTTCAACTTTTGGGGTTCATTACACATCTGCGACGCTTTTTTATTGCACTCTAAATAAACTTTTTTAGGTTTATCGCTGACGCTTGGTTGTTTACCTCCTCCGGAGGTGCGGGTTCGTCCTAACGGACGACGGTAAGTTTACTTATAAGTCGGTCGGTTAGCGACGTAAACGCATGTACTCGTCAGAGTATGCAACAAGCGGCAGGGTTTATCTATGTTTATTTTTTTTTCGGGGTCCCCGACGAATTTTAATTCGTGGGGTAAAGCGCAGGACGAGATGTAGGCACTATACAAGTGAACAAATAGAAAAACTTTATTTATGTTTATGTCTGACGCTTGGTTGTTTACCTCCTCCGGAGGTGCGGGCTCGTCCTAACGGACGATGTTAAGTTTACTTATAAGTCGGTCGGTTAGCGACGTAAACGCATGTACTCGCCAGAGTATGCAACAAGCGGCAGGGTTTATCTATGTTTATTTTCCTTTTGGCAGTCGTGCGGAGTCTCAGTCCAAGCACTAAAGCACTTCCGTTAATAATTCTCAGCCAGCAGTTGGAAATAAGCCTGTGCATGATGGCAAACAGGGCACTCTTCCGGAGCCGCTTTACCTACTACGATATGGCCGCAGTTGGAGCATTGCCAGATACAGTCGCCCTCACGCGAGAAGACAACCTTATCCTCGATATTCTTCAGTAATTTACGATAGCGTTCCTCGTGATGTTTCTCTATCTCACCTACCATCGCGAACTTAGCGGCGATCTCGATAAATCCTTCTTCCTCTGCCTCTTTTGCCATGCGGGCATACATATCTGTCCATTCGAAGTTCTCCCCGTTAGCGGCATCAGCCAGATTGACTGTGGTATCACTGATCTTACCGCCATTGAGGTATTTGTACCATAGTTCCGCATGCTCTTTCTCGTTAGCCGCTGTCTCTTCGAAGATCTTACTGATCTGTACATAACCGTCTTTCTTTGCCTTCGAAGCGAAGAAAGTGTATTTGTTACGTGCCATTGATTCACCGGCAAAAGCCTCCTGGAGGTTTTTCTCGGTCTTTGTTCCTTTTAAGTCTTTCATAATGGTTAATGTTTTTTTTGATGATTAATGTCACTCACTTATTTATCAATCTTTGATTGATTACCTCCCAATTGATAATCTGCCATAGAGCCTGCAGATGTGCGGCGCGGCGGTTACGATAATCGATATAGTAGGCATGCTCCCATACATCCATTGTCAGTAGCGGTTTTAGCCCTTTGGTAATAGGATTATTGGCATTGGTCTCTTGTGTGATTACCAGCCTGCCGTCTTTGTCTGCCGATAACCATACCCAGCCGGATCCGAAGAGTGTCACTCCTTTCTGCTCAAACTCCGCTTTGAAAGCATCGAACGAACCGAAATCCCGCTCAATAGCCTTCATGATCTCTAACTCACTCATTCGCTCATTCGCTAATTCGTTCGTCGGTGCAAACTGCGTAAAATACAGATTATGGTTCAGTATCTGTCCGGCGTTGTTAAAAATACCGCCTTGTGCCTTGCATACGATCTCTTCCAGCGGCATAGATTCATATTCCGTGCCGGCAATTAGTTTGTTGAGGTTGTCTACGTAGGTCTGCAGGTGTTTGCCGTAATGAAACTCAATCGTTTCCTGACTGATAACCGGCTCCAGCGCATTAGGAGCGTAAGGTAATGAGATAAGTGAAAACATAGCAATAAGTTTTAGCGTCAAATTTGAATTATTTCGCTGCAAAGGTACAACAAATTTTTGAAATGTACAAATTTTAATCGAAAAAAATCATCTGTGCTTGTACAAGGGAGTTCTTTCGGTTAAAAGGTTGTCGTTTGCAGCCACGGCGTCAGCCGTATCAATCGAGCTTTGCTCGAAGCAATTGCGCAGCATCTCTGCTGTAGCGGATTTGGATGGTAAGCCGCGCTGCAAGCTCGCTCTGTTTTTCACATTTTGTAAGTTGCAGGATGCAACGCGTTTTCGTGAGCGCTTAGCATGTGTATTACGCCTTCGGTGACGGTTACATCCTTTGGATGTGCGGTGTTGTCCTGGCGGGCAACTTTAAATGTATTTATTAGTAGTCCGGCGGGACATCATCGCACGAGCTCGCCAGAGCATCCGGCGCCAAGGCTAATCGCATGCGTTGCGCGAGTTTTTGATTACCTAATGTTTTCTTTTGTTTTCTTCGCTCCGCGGTTTTCTTCGCTCCGCGGTTTTCGATTATCAATCGCCCCATTTTGTGTAAAAACAAAGTTTTTTGAACGATTATTTGCTTTTTATTTGCATATATGCAAAAAAAATCGTACCTTTGCGCTTCAAATTGTATGCACCCATATGCGCACGAGCGAATCGAATATTATCATCTATAACACGCTTGACGGAAAGGCGAGCGTAGTTCTTTATGCCCAAGATGGTAGTGTATGGATGAATCAAAACCAATTGGCGGAACTTTTTGACACCTCTAAGCAAGGCATAGGCCAGCACATTGCTAACATATTGACAGAGAAAGAATTAGATGCTAATTCAGTTGTAAAGAAATTCTTTACTACTGCCTCGGATGGTAAGAGGTATGAGGTGGCATTTTACTCGCTGGAGATGATTCTGGCTATCGGATTCAGAGTGCGGAGTAAACGCGGTACGCAGTTCCGTATTTGGGCCAATCAGCATCTGACGGAATATTTGGTCAAAGGGTTTACAATGGATGATGAGCGTTTGAAGAACCCTGACGGACGCCCGGATTATTTTGATGAACTGTTAGAACGGATACGCGAGATTCGTGCGTCTGAAAAGCGGTTTTACCAGAAAGTACGTGACTTGTTATCACTCAGTAGCGATTATGATAAGACTGACAAAGCAACGCAGATGTTCTTCGCTGAGACGCAGAACAAATTGCTGTATGCTGTGACTGGACAAACAGCTGCAGAGATTATAGTAGGACGTGCTGATGCTGCACAACCAAACATGGCACTTACTTCGTGGCAAGGAAGCGTAGTTCGTAAAGGTGATATTTATACGGCTAAGAATTACTTGCTGCAAGATGAGGTAGACACGCTGAATAAATTAACTACATTATTCTTGGATACGGCGGAGTTGCGCGTGAAAGAGCGTAAAGATTTGACGTTGCGTTATTGGCGTGAGACAGTAGATGGGTTGTTGAATTTTCAAGGAAAGGTAGTGCTGCAAGGAGCAGGAACGATAAGCAACAAGCAGATGGAAGAGCATGTTGACGCAGTGTATGAAGAATTTCAAGCGCGCCGGAAAGCATTAGCGCTCGCAGAAGCAGAGCAGGTTGATAAAGAACTCTTTGCCGCCGAAGAAGCAATAGAAAGAAGAACGAAACAATAGCAGATGCAAACGTCAACTGACCTGAAACATATCAATCCCCGCCTCATCCGCCTGATTAAGGCCATAGGCACAGAGACCCTCACGCGCCGAGGCATCTGCGGAAATATGGATTTGAAGTGCCGCCGGAGTTTGTGGGATTATTATGTGATGCCGGCGCGGGATGCGGGATTGGTGGAAATGACCTATCCGGATCATCCTAACAGTCCGGATCAATCATATCGCCTTACGCCTAAGGGCCTTGAATTGTTAAGCAATCTGACGAATGAAGATGGAGAGTAGTTTGAATATAGACCAACTTGTTTATGCAGTCATTGGCTGTATGCATGAGGTGTACCGTCAGCTTGGCCCCGGTCTGCCTGAATATGTTTATCAGGAGGCACTGATGTCCGAATTACTTGCAAAGGGGCTCACAGCATACAAGGAACTGGAGTTCCATCCTTTGTATAAAGGGCAATCGATGAAGACTTATATCAAGATGGATATGGTAGCGGAGTGTTCGGAGGGAAAGGTTATTATTGAATGTAAAGCAATGTGGCAACTAACAGAGCGCGAACGTTATCAGGTATTTGGGTATTTGCGTGCTACTGATTGGCCGGTTGCAGTGCTTGTTAATTTTGGAGCAAGCCCTCGTGCGCAGAAATAAACAATTTTTTTAATTGTTTATTACCCGAGAGTAAAGAGACTGATCAACTCAAGTTAAATATGTTAATTGCATCCAAAACAAAAACAGATAATATTTATTTAGAAAATTGTTTAAATGAAATTTTAAATAGACCAGAATTGAATCATGTTATATTAACTAAAGAATTAAGTGAACAATTATCCACTATAATAAAAGAAGGATATAAAAAAATCAAAAAGAAATATGTTAAAAGTTATGACCAGATAATTGAGATAGCCAAAAAATTTTTGGAAGAGAATGGAGATAAAGATATTATTAAAAGATATAAAAAAGAAAAAACGCGACATTTAAAAACAATAAGTGAAAATGATTTAATGATATTTAATAATAGTTTAAAAAAATTACAGCGAATAAATAACGAAGCAAATGTTAAAGAAATAAAAAGTAGTAAATTTATTCCAACAACAAAAAATAAAAATATGAAAAATAAATTCGATAAAAACGAAAATGAAATCTTTTATGAATTTAGAAGATATAAAGAAGATAGTTCTTTTACTTTACCAGTTGAATTGTTGATATTAATAAGAAAATTCAACTTTGTTAAAAAATTAAAATTAATTTTGAATACAGAAATGAATTCGGAAGAAAATGATATTATGTTTAATACTAATAATAATACGACGTCAAATACTACTAATAATAGTATTGATATTGTTTTGGAAAAAAGTGATGTACAAAATAATATTTTCATTTTTTTAAATTTGGAATGGCTTTTTCCTAATGTGGTTGAAATTGATGTCGATTTATCTTGCGATAGTTTAAACGATTATTTAATCAATAATATCTATTCCTTAAATCTTAAAAATTTTAATAAAATCTTCCATAAAGATATTAAATTAAATATTCTTCCAACGAATACGAATAATAAAAGAAATTATGACCCTGTTCAAAAGTTTTCGTTCATATTAGCAAATACTCTTTTATTTGAAGAAGATCATTCGAGTGATAAATTTTCATCATCGATATTAAGTAATAATATAAATCAAGGTGGTAATACAGGCCAAATGAATATTAATACAAATAATCAAACGAATTCAAGTATAAATACAAGCTTATATGCACAAGAAGGAATAAACCAAAAATCTTTGGATTTATTTTTCAAAAAATATAGTTCATTTTTAGAAATGATAATAATCTACGGATATTTCATTCAAAAAAAGATGTCAAACTTAATAAAAGCGAAATTTACTTTACCAATGAATTTATGTGATGAAATATCCAAATTAATCCGAACTCAAAATGTAATTATAGATAATTTCCATTTTTTTTCTTTTATAAATAACCAAAATATATTACATACAACAATAGATTTTAATTCCTTAGATAATCATACCTTCGAAAAAGTGCTAAATTTTTTAAACAAAAATCAAATGATGAATAATTGCAATATAAGCTTTTTCGGTCCTGAAGAAAGTTTTAAATCCGAAATGCTTTTAAAGACGCTGCAAAATTGTGATGATAATTACAAAATTCTTAAAAATAAAAAAAATATTTATACCTTTAATGCTGATATTGAGAAAGACATATATCCTAATGAAGATATTGATAATTATATTTTAAGAAAACTTTCGAAATATTTCGAAAAAAATTTATCAGATTTTTTTTATTTATTAACGATAAAAACATGCATTAGTGATTTATCGCTTTTTTTCGATATGCCGAATATTTTAATAAAAAATGGAATATATAATAATATTCTACTAAAATTTTTCATGAATTTAATAATATTTATTAATAATTCTTTGAATAATATAAAAACTTTATTAATAATTTCAGAAAATTTTATTTTCGATGGAAGGAAATACCCTATATTAACCGACTTTTTCGACAGTTTGCAATTTAATGAAATCAATAAAGATTTTAAATTACTAAATCTTTGTTTTCAAGTAAAAATTTTTCATATAAGTAATATTCATCGACTTCTTTCGTATAATTTAGTTTATTTATCCATAGGCGCTTTTGATCTAATTAGCTTTAATTCATTTATTAATTTTTTTTGTTCGAAAAATTTTAGGGAAAAATCCAATTTGGCTAAATTGAAAATAACGTTGAATAATACTGTGATTGAAATAAAGGAAGTATATGATAGTATTGTTAAATTATTTAATGAATTTCCGAAAAAAATGGATGAAATAAGTCTTTATACGTCTTTAATTATTTCTTATAAACAAATAAAAGAAATACTCAATATGATTAATTATAATCAACTAATCAATGTTTTTATGATGTTTAATTTAAAAAGTATTAATAAAGATAAAAAACTGGAAGAATTCTTAGAAAGTGATTTAAATAATGCGGAAAATGACACTTGTATTACTTTGGAAAATATGATTGATTTAATCAGGATTAAAAAAGATGAAAATATTAGTAATAAAATAATTAATCTAATGATAAATTTAAAGAAAAAAAATCCGAGATTTATCAATTATAATATATATACTAATAAA
>CALEPS010000103.1 GCA_937910305.1 uncultured Bacteroidales bacterium
CTGCTTCATCTTGTGCCATCATTACTGCGCTACCAAAGGTCAGCATTGCCAGCACTGTCAGAGTTGCAAATACTTTTTTCATGAGAATAATAAATTAATTTAAGTTATTTGTGTTTATTTGTGTTTTCCTTTTGCGGAGAGACGGGAATTCGGACGCTGCCTGCTTCGCATTCCCCCGAATCCCCACAGTCTGCCGGAGGCATCCTGTGCAAATCTTTTGCTCCAATCCGCGTTTGTAAGCAAGCTTACCTCCGCGGCTTGCAGCAAAATCTTTGCGGAGAGACGGGGATTCGAACCCCGGAAACACTTTTGGCGTTTACACGCTTTCCAGGCGTGCCTCTTCAACCACTCGAGCATCTCTCCTTCGCGATTTTTCGCTAATCGGGTACAAAAGTACTGCTTTTTTCGCAAATACGCAAGAGTTTGCGCTTTTTTTTGTGTTTTTTTTCGTTATTTTATGCCAAAAAGGCGTTTTGCATTATTAGTTGTCGCCGTAATTATTTCTTCAGCGGTGCAATCATACACTTCCGCCAACCTCTCCGCCACATACCTCATCAGCCTGCTTTCGTTACGTTGTCCGCGGTGAGGGACTGGTGCCATAAAGGGTCCGTCGGTCTCCAGTAGCAACCTCTCCCCAACCCTCCCCCTAAGGGAGGGAGTTGTATTCAATTCCGCGAGCGTGTCCGCCAGTTTGCAGTTCTTGAACGTGATCACGCCTCCTATACCGAAGTAAAACCCCATATCCAGAATCTGCCGTGCCGTCTCGCGGCTTCCGTTGAAGCAATGGAAGACCCCGGTTAATTTACTATTTGGACATTTACCATTTACCATTTGGATTTCTTTCAGGATACGCAGACAGTCCTCCGTTGCTTCGCGGTTATGGAGGATGACCGGCAGGTTCAGTTCGTGCGCCAGGAGCAGCTGGCGGCGCAGCACCTCTTTCTGCTCTTCTTTGTAGGTCTTGTCCCAATAGTAGTCGAGTCCTATCTCGCCGACGGCCACCAGTTCGCTCCGGAGGGCACGAATAGCGTTCTCGACAACCGCCAGTTGTGTCTCCCAGTCGTCCTTGACGTCCTCCGGGTGCAGGCCCAACGCCGGATAACAATAGCCGGGATGGGTACGGCAGACCTCCATCACCGAAGCTACCGACGCAGCGTTCACGCCCGGCACGATCATGGCCTCCACCCCACTCTCCCGCTGACGGGCGATCACCTCCTCGCGGTCCGGAGCGTAGGCTTCTTCGTCTATATGGATATGGGTGTCGATCATGCCATTTACCATTTGGTCATTTACCATTTATTCATTTACCATTTGGACATTTACCATTTGGTCATTTACGGTTGAGAATGGAACTGTCTCCATAACTGAGGAAGCGGAAATCATGCGAGAGGGCATAGTCGTAAATGGTATGCCAGTCTCCGCCGACAAAGGCGCTGACGAGCAACAGGAGTGTTGACTGCGGCTGATGGAAATTGGTGATAAGCTGGTCCACCACATGGAATGTATATCTGGGTTTGATCATTATCTGCGTGTCGGCATGGAGTGTGGTCTGGCCTGTAGCCTCCAGATAGTCGAGTATCGCCGTCAGCGCTTCCTGCGTAGAAAGCGGGTATTCCTTCTCATAGGGCTCGAACTGCGAGACATGGATGTTATCCACGTGCCGGTATTCCGACTGATCGGTATTCCGCAATTGGCATCCGATAAAATAGAGGCTCTCCAGGGTGCGCATGGAGGTAGTACCTACCGCCACTATCTTGCCGAGTTTGGCGATGATATGTCCGATAGCGGCTTTGGGTACGGCAATGATCTCCGTATGCATGGTATGTTCGTTGGCGTCGGCTGTCTTGACGGGGAGGAATGTTCCGGCTCCCACATGTAGCGTCACCTCGTCGGTCTCTATACCTCGGTTTCGGAGGTCATTCAGCACCTTCTCCGTAAAATGCAGCCCGGCGGTAGGCGCCGCCACCGATCCTTTGATGCGCGAATAGACGGTCTGGTAGGTAGTCTTGTCGCTCTCCTCGGTTTTGCGGTTGAGGTACGGAGGGATAGGCAGTTCGCCGGCAGCATCCAGTATCTCGGCGAAAGAGACACGGTTGTCATCCCATTCAAAGCGGACGGCGAAGGTGTTGCCCATTGTCTGCTCTTTATAAGCGCGCAGTGTGTATGCCCCCACTTTCAGTTCCACCGCCTCGTCATGCCATTTCTTGGCGTTACCCACCATGCATTTCCATACACAGCCGGCAGTGGAGGAAAGCGAAAGCTGGTAGTCATGCGGCTCCAGCGGCTCCAGGCAGAAAACCTCGATACGTGCGCCGGTAGGCTTATGGAACTCCAGACGCGCCTGAATCACCCGCGTATTATTATATATAAGGAGTGAGTGGGGCGCGATGTAGTCCCCCACGTTGTAGAAAAGGTCCTCACTCACATTCCCGTCGCGGTAGACCAGCAGTTTGCTATGGTCGCGTTCCGCCAACGGGTATTTGGCAATCCGTTCGTCCGGCAGGGGGTAATTATAATCAGCTATATAGAGGGGTTTATTTACCATTTGGTCATTGGTCATTTACCATTTATTCATTTACCATTTATTCATTTACCATTTATTCATTTACCATTT